>JACDHR010000154.1 GCA_013820915.1 Gemmatimonadota bacterium | reverse complement strand
CGGCGGCGCGACGGGGCGCGGCAGCGCGTCCGGGTCCAGCGTGAGGCTGCGCAGGAACTTCAGCCACCGCCTCCCGCGCGGGTGCAGGTGCGTCAGCCGTCCCCGCACCCAGGAGAGGGCGCCCCCCACGTCAATCACGGGCATCCCGGCGAGGTGACGGGAGCGATCACGCGGATCGTACGATCCCCTCGTGCCGCAGCCGCGCGAGGACCTGCTCGACGATTTCGGAGGGGGTGTACACGTCGGTCTCGACGCGCATCTCCGGCCGCTCGGGCGCCTCGTAGGGGGAGGAGATGCCGGTAAAGCTGGGAATCTCGCCCTGCAGCGCCTTCTGGTAGAGCCCCTTGGCGTCGCGCCGCATGCAGACGCTCAGGTCGCAGTCGACGTGGATCTCGAAGAAACGCCCCTCCAGCAGCAACGCCCGCACCCGCTCGCGGTCCGCGCGGAAGGGGGAGACGAAGGTGCAGAGCACCAGACACCCCCGCGGCCACCACGATGCCCAGGGTGATCAGTCCCACCAGCAGCGCCTGCCGCGAGGTGGCTAGCGGAGAGACCCCCAGGTGCGAGACCACCAGGAAATCACTGCGGTCGCGCCAGCGCGCGCCGACGTCGGGATCGGCCAGCAGGACCAGGGTGTCGCCAGGGTGGATCGGCACCTCGCCGAGCTCGGCGCGCAGCTGCTCCCCCGAGCGGTGGATGGCGATGACCGCCGCCTCGAAGAAGGTATGGGCCGAGCCACTGCTCCGCTCGAGGTGCTGGTGCTCGGCCGAGCGCAGGCCCGGCGGGGGCCAGCATGATGAGCAGCGGTACAACCTCCCCGCGGCCGACCAGTTGTGGGGGCTGCCGAGCAGCAGATCCAGCACCATCGAGCCGGAGTGCGTCAGACCGGCGGCGACGATTACTCGAGGAGCGATAGTCTCCACGTCACAAGCCGAGCCAGCCGGCGATGATGTTTCGCTGGATCTCCGACGTGCCCGAGTACAGCGTGCTCCCCACGGCGTCGCGAAGCGTGCGTTCCACGTCGTACTCGGCCATGAAACCATAGCCGCCGAACACCTGTACGGTGTCGAGCGCGCTCTGCACCAGCGACTCGCTGACGAAGAGCTTGGTGATCGAGGCATCCATCGCGACATCCCGCGAGCGGTCAAGACGGGAGGCGGCGTGGTAGGTCAAGAGGCGAGCCGCCTCGAGCCGCACCTTGATGTCCACGATGCGATGCGAGACCGCCTGGAACTTGCCGATCGCCTTCCCGAACGCCGTCCGGGTGCGTGCGTAACGGACCGCCTTCTCCAGCAGGCGCTGCATGGTGCCGATGTGGGTCGCCGCGATGCAGACGCGCTCCCACTCCATCGACTGCATGAAGAGCGACGTGCCGGCGCCGACCTCGCCCAACACCGCCTCCGCCGGTACGCGGACGTCCTCGAAGACCAGTTCACTAATCGGCGAGGTGCGAAGTCCCAGCTTCTCGAACTTCTGCCCCACCTCGAATCCGGGCGTTCCCTTCTCCACCAGAAAGGCGGTGACGCCGCCGTAGTAGCCCTTCTCGGGATCGGTAACGGCGTAGAGTACCGCCAGGTCGGCGATGGGACCGTTCGAGCTGAAGGTCTTGGTGCCGCGGATCCGCCACCCCTCTCCCTCGGGCTCGGCGCGCGTGGTCATCGCGAAAGCATCCGAGCCGGCGCCCGGCTCGGTCATGGCGTTGACGGCGATCAGCGTGCCGCTGCACAGCCCCGGCAGGTAGCGCTGCTTCTGCGCCTCGCTGCCATGCTTCCAGATCGGCACTACGCAGGCGAGCAGGTGAGCACAAAGGGCGAACACCAGTCCGCCATCCTCGCAGCCGTAGCCGAGGGCCTCCAGCGCCAGCGCGGTCGTGAGCGGATCCTGCCCCGCTCCCCCGTACTCCTCGGGCACCGGCAGACCCGGCAGCCCCAGCTCGCCGCACTTGCGCCAGAGATCGTGCGGAAATCGACCTTCCCGGTCGCGCTCCTGCACGCTCCGGTTGAGCTCCTGCCGCGCAAAGCGGATGATCTCCTCGCGCAGCAGCCGTTGATCTTCGCTCAGCGAGAAATCCATTATCGCCGCTCCCTGAGAACCTGATCGAGCAGGGTGGGCATCACACTCGCTCCTTCAGCGTCTGGTAGTCGATCTTGTCGGTAGAGGTCTTCGGCAGCGAGGCCTGGAAGGAGAAGCGGTCCGGAACCATGTAGAGCGGCAGGTTCTGGGCGCAGAAGCGCTTCAGTTCGATCAGCGAGGGAGGCTCCCCTTCGGCCGTGGTGCTCAGATAGGCCCGGATCAGTACCCCGTTCTCTTCGTCCGGCAGCGCCACCACGGCCGCCTCCCGCACCGCGGGGTGGCGGTAGAGCGCCGCCTCGATCTCGCCTAGTTCGACCCGGTAGCCGCGCCGCTTCACCATCCGGTCTTTGCGGCCGAGGAAGATGTAGCTCCGGTCGCTCGCCTCCCGGACGAGGTCGCCCGTCCGGTACCAGCGAGTGCCGTCGCTGTCGCGGAAGAACGCCTGGTCGTTCCGCTCGGGAAGGTTCCAGTACCCCTGCATTACCGAGCCCCCGGCGATGTACAGCTCGCCTTCCCCGCCGGGCGGCGGCTGGCGCTCCTGCGCGTCGATGACCCGGGCACGGTCGTTCTCGCAGGTGCGGCCGATCGGCAGCGGCTCGGTGCGCTCCTCCGGAATCACGGAGGGGATCTCGTAGTAGGTGCAGACGTTCGTCTCTGTCGGGCCGTACAGGTTGAAGTAGCGCGGGTGCGGCCAGAGCGCTTGCAGGGCACGCAGATGCTTGACCGGGAAGACCTCGCCCGCGAAGAGCACCAGGCGCAGCGCAGAGTAGTCGTAGCGCTCGATCCGCCCGAACTCGAGGAGCAGCCGCAGGAGGGAGGGCGTCGAGTACCAGACGGTGAGCCGCCGCTCGGCGATTAGGGCGGCCAGACCCTGAGGCTGCTTGCCCGCCTCCTCGCCGATCAGCACCAGCGTGCCTCCGTGCTTCAGCGGAACGTACAGGTCGAGGATGGACAGGTCGAAATGGAAAGGGGCATGCGAGGAGAAGCGGTCCGCGGAGGTCGGCTCGAAGGTGTCCGAGCACCAGTCCACGAAGCTGAGCGCGCTGGCATGCGTGTGCATCACCCCCTTCGGCCTGCCGGTCGAACCCGAGGTGTAGAGGATGTAGGACAGCCCGGCGGGAGCCGCGGTGGCGCCGGTCCCCTCGACGCCCGGATCGCCTTCCGCATCCTGCCCGGCGAGCAGGAGGAGATCGGCGCCGTACGCGCCCACGACGCCGATCTCCTCCCGCAGCGGCAGCGGCCCGGCGTCTCCGGCGGCACGCAGCCCCTCGACGAGACCGCGTTCAGCGACCACCGCTCGCACGGAGCAGTCCCCCAGGATGAAGGCGTTTCGCTGCGGCGGGGCGCCGGCATCCACCGGCACGTACGCCGCCCCCGCCTTGAGGATGCCGAAGATCGCAGCCACGGTGCCGATGGACTTCGGTGCGCAAATGCCCACCCGATCGCCGGGCCGCACCCCTTGCCGGATCAGCAGCTCGCAGAGGCCGTCAGCCAGCGCATTCAGCTCCCCGTAAGTGGCTGCCGCGTCCGCCTGAGCATCCTCGACGGCGATCCGCCCGGCGCCCCTCCGGGCCGACTCCTCCAGCAGCAGGTGGAGCCGATGCGGACCGCTCATTGCCGCGCCCCCAGCTTCGCCTGGACCGTGCTGGCGATGGCTGCCGCCGAGTCGAAGTATTTTGCGCTCAGCTCGTGCGCCTTGAACTTGATCCCGTAGTGCTCCTCGAGAAACGAGGCGAGCCGCACGGTCGAGATCGAGTCCAGGATCCCTCCTGTGATGAGCGGAGTCGAGTCGCTGAGCGCGTCCTCCCTTTCGCCGGGCAGGAACTCCTCAAGGATATAGGTCTTCACCGTCCGGATGATCTCGTTCATGATTTCCTCATAGAGTCAAAGGGCGCTGCGCGTTCAGTAGCCGCGAAGGTCGAGAGAGCTTGCCGCTGGCCCGTCCGCCGGGGTGCGGAGCGGCTCGAGGCCAAGCAGCTGCGCATTCTCCAGTACTGCCTGATAGAGTCGATCCGCCAGCAGCTGATAGGCGCGTACGTTCGGATGCCGGTCCCAGGGGGCGAGTGTCAGAAGCTCGCGGTCCTCGCCCTGATACGCCTGCGCCAGGCTCCAGGTGACGAAGCCGGCCTCGCTGGCCAGGCGCCGCAGATGCTCCATCTCGGCGGTGAGCTTCCCGGAGGTCTCGGTGGTGCGAGGAATCATGATCCAGACAGGAACCACACCATGCTGCCGGGCCGCCTCGACCGTGCGCCGATAGCTCCACATGACGAGGCGGTCGCCGTATGGTCTCAGGCGCCGTTCGATGTCGGATCGCCGCATCCCGGGTCGCACACCGGCACTCGCGAGGATCGACTTCAGCTCCGGATCGGAAATCGCCACATCAGTCCCCATTACCCGGGGCAGGTTGGCGAACACACGTTTCGCATCGTTGGCGTGCGACACAAAGAACAGAGCGTCGGGCTGGAACTCGAACACCCTGTCCTGCGCCAGCAGTGCCTGCTGGTACGGCGCATACCCGGCAACCGCGAAGTTGAGGATCTCATAGCGATCGTAAGCGGTGCCCGATCGCTCGCGGTTGAGCCGCTCCTCGACCAGCGCCTCGAAGTTCTTGTCGGGGGCCACGCCCGCACCCATCACGTAGGAGGAGCCCAGCAGCGCGACGCGGTAGGTGTGCGGTGGCTTCGCCTTGTCGTACTCTTGGTCCCGCATTCCCCAGCGGTTGGTGGTGAAGGAAAGGCGCTTGATCGTCCCGCTGTACGAGGGAATCAATTCGAACTCCAGCAGGTCGCCTGTAGAGCGGATTGCGCCCACCTCCCGCACCCCCTGCCAGTCGAGCGGCGTGCCTTGCGGCGAGTTCCGCCAGAGGGCATTAGTATAGTCCTGCGCATCGAGCAGTCCTTCGTAATAGCCGCGCTCGACATCCGCTTCATCTTGTTCATTGAGCTGCGTACCCTGCATGGAGGCGAGTACCTCTCCCATCTCTCCGTTCCCCACCACCCGGGCCCCGACCTGCGGCATTCCGATCAGTACCAGGACCAGCGCCAGCACGCCCGTATAGACGGCCGAGCGCCGGAATGGGGGATTGCTGCCCACCAGGGAGAGCGTCCAGCCGCGACTGAGCGCGTACTGTAGCGCGACGCCCAGACCAATCAGCAGCGCCAGGGCTGCCAACAGCAGAGCGAACTCCCCGGCCCCACTCTGCCCCGCCGCCGCCATCATCGCGACCCATTCGCCCACCGACGAGCTGCTCCACAGCGACCACAGCACCGCGATGAAGACCAGCATCCCCACCGTTTTCGCCGAATGCCGCAGAGCAGCCCACACACTCCACGTCTGCGCACCCAGCCTGCGCTTCCTGCCCCGCTTCGCTTCCTGCAGCGAATTGAGCACCACCAACCCTCCCAGGATCCCCCAGAAGAGCGCGTCCGTCGCGGTGAGCGGGAAGGCGTCCCGCAGCCAGAACCACTGGTACGAGTGCAGCAGCCAGGTGCCAGCGAAGACAACCACCGTCGCCACCACCATACCGGTGTTCATCCCCCACCTGCGGGCCCACATCAGCGTCGGATAGTAGAAGATCTTCATCATGAAGTCCTTCCAGTAGATGTTGATCCGGCGCCAGTAATCGTTGAAGCTCGAGGCCAGCAGGTAGAGATGGTGCGTCTCCGGCAGGTTGAAGCCGAAGAGGCAGAGAAGGCCGATGATCAGATGGAACTGTCCCGAGATCCGCAGATAGAGCAGGTAGGTCGAGACGATCGCTTGGACCACCCCGCCCAACCCCTGTACCTCGGCGGGCGAGAGCACAAAGTGGTGGTAGACCACCCGGTAGAGCAGCAGGTGGAGCATTCCCCGCAGGATCCATAACAGCCCCTTCTGGTAGATCTCAATCGAGCTACGATCGTAGTAGGTGCGCAAGTAGATCTGGAAGTCGACCACCGGAAAGAGTGGAAAACAGATGTTCGGTAGCAGGAAGAAGTAGGAAAGGCGCGCCCAGAGCGAAACGGGCTCGCTCTCGTGCCGGAGGTCGTAGAGATAGATGATCAGCCGAAACATGAACATCGCGCCCAGGATCGGCAGAACCAACGTGGGTAGCTCCGGCAGGGGCGCGGGAATCCACTGTGCCCGCAGGGCTACGAGGAGCGCCGCGGCGAGTAGCACCAGCCCGACGCGCGCGCGGAAGGCGATCGGCAGATGGCAGAGCCCGATCAGACCCAAACCCAGGCCAATCAGCGCCAGACCGTAGATGAGGCCGAACGTCGCCCCGATCGCCGCCCAGGTGAGCAGCAGAAAACACGGCAGGCGCAGGCGTAGCGGGAGCACCGCATGCACCACGAACCCGACGAATATAAGCGGCAGGAGCTTCACCAGGCCGAGCTGCTCCTCGATCCGGAAGAGGTAGAGCGCCGTGAACAGCAGGCCGAGCTGCGAGACGACCGCGAGGAACGAGGCCAGCTCGCGCCTCCGAACTCCTAGCCGTGGCAGATCGCTCTGCAGCGTCCCGATCCAGACGGCCGGAGCCTGTTCCCCTACACGCTGTGCCACATCGTTGGGCTGGGTCATTACCACGTCCCGGGTGAAGCGATGAAAGCAGATGACGGCTTGTCTGCCCTACCTGGTTACTGCCGGTTGCAACCGGCTTGGTGTTGATATCGCTGTCTCAGGTGGTGCTACCGGACAGCTCCGCGGCGACGACCTTGCAGGCCGGCCGCTTCGCAGCGATCATCTGCAGCAGCCGCAGCGGACACCGCGCTTTTTGCCCCCCTGTATTCCCATGGAAACGCTGAGGAGCACGGCTCAGGCTCCCGCCGCTTGCGGAAGAATGCCCGCCCGATCGAGCTCCGCTAGGATGCTTTCCACGATCGTGTCCACACTCTCGCGATCCGTGTCCACGATGATCTCGGAGTGCTCGGGCGGCTCGTAAGGGGAGGAGACGCCGGTGAAGCTCTCGATCTTCCCCGCGACGGCCTTCGCGTACAGACCCTTGGGATCGCGCCGCATGCACTCCTCGAGGCTACACCGGACGTAGATCTCGAAGAAGCTCCCCTCCGGCAGCAGTGCCCGCACCCGCTCGCGGTCCTCGGGGAAGGGGGAGACGAAGGTGCAGAGCACCAGGCCGCCCTGCTGGAAGAAGAGCCGGGCGACCTCGCCGACGCGGCGGATGTTCTCGCGCCGGTCGGCTTCGCCGAAGCCGAGATCCCCGCAGAGGCCGTGGCGGAGCTGATCGCCATCGAGCAGCATCGTCTGGCAGCCCGCCGCGAAGAGCGCGCGCTCGAGCTCGCGCGCGATGGTGGACTTCCCCGCCCCGGAGAGGCCGGTGAACCAGAGGACGGCCGCGCGGTGCCCGTTGCGCGCCTCGCGCTCCTCGCGCGCGACGTTCCACTCCTCCCACACCACATCCGGCGAGACGGCGGTGGCGGCCGGCGCCCGCTCCGCCTCCTCATCCTTGAAGAGCTCGTCGGCGGTGCGCACCTCGCCGCGAATGATCCCCGCCGCCACCGTGACGTGGCCGTGCGGATCGATCAGCACGAAGCTGCCGGTGGCCTGGTTGCGCTGGTAGCCATCGAAGAAGATCGGCTGCGCGGCGGTCATCTCCACGCGGCCGATATCGTTCAGCCCGAAGGTCTCCACCTGCTCGCGGTGCAGCGTATCGACGTCGATCCGGTAGACCAGGTTGCTGACGAACGCTTTCACGCAGCGCGTGGTGTGCATCATCACATACGGCGTACGCACGTCCAGCGGGGTCTCGTTCATCCAGCAGAGGATGGCGTCGAAGCGGTTGCCGACGGTGGGGAGGTTCATCCTGCGGACGATCATGTCGCCGCGGCTGACGTCGATCTCGTCCTCGAGCGTCAGCACCACCGAGTCGAGCGGCGAGGCCTCCTCGACCGCGCCGTCGAAGCGCTCGACGCTGCGGACGCGACTGCCCTGGCCGGAGGGGAGCACCACCACCTCCTCGCCGGGCGTGATGGTACCGGAGACGACTCGCCCGGCGAAGCCGCGGAAGTCCTGGTGCGGGCGGATCACGTACTGCACCGGGTAGCGGAAGTCCACCAGGTTGAGGTCCGCGCCGATCTTCACGTTCTCGAGGTGGTGCAGCAGCGTCGCCCCGTCGTACCAGGGCATTCTCTCGCTGTGGTTGACGATGTTGTCGCCGTGCAGCGCGGAGATCGGGATGAAGATCAGGTCCTTGACCTCCAGCTTCTGCGCGAAGAGGGTGTAGTCGGCCACGATGCGGTTGTAAACGTCCTGCGAGTAGCCGACCAGGTCCATCTTGTTGACGGCCACCACCATGTGCGGGATGCCGAGCAGTGAGGCGAGGAAGCCGTGGCGCTTGGACTGCGTCAGCACCCCCTTGCGCGCGTCCACCAGCACGATCGCCAGCTCGGCGGTTGAGGCCCCTGTCACCATGTTGCGGGTGTACTGGATGTGGCCCGGCGTGTCGGCGATGATGAACTTGCGCTTCGGCGTGGCGAAGTAGCGGTAGGCCACGTCGATGGTGATGTTCTGCTCGCGCTCGGCGCGCAGCCCGTCGGTCAGCAGCGCCAGGTTGACGTAGCCCTCGCCCCGCTTGCGGCTGGTGCCCTCGATCGCCTCCAGCTGGTCCTCGAAGATCGACTTGGTGTCGTAGAGCAGCCGGCCGATCAGCGTGCTCTTGCCGTCATCGACGCTCCCCGCGGTGCTGAAGCGCAGCAGATCCATCTCCAGATACGGATTGGCCCCGCTCCCGACCGCCGCGGCCACGGGAGCAGGCGCTCCGTTGCTCTCGGGCAGCCGCGGAAGGTGCAGAATCGGATTCGCCGTGGTGCTCTCTGACATCGATATCCTCACTTGGTCGAGCGAATGGGAG
>JACDHR010000530.1 GCA_013820915.1 Gemmatimonadota bacterium | reverse complement strand
CGGTATGGTGTGGGGATGCCGAGCCGATCCCGTGACTGGTACCGCCAGGCCGAACGTGACCTGGGTCACGCCCGCCGCTCCGGCGGGATGGGCGACCACGAGTGGGCGTGTTTCGCGGCTCAGCAGGCAGCGGAAAAAGCTCTCAAGGCGCTGCTCCAGGATCGCGGTGGCGAGGTCCGCGGTCATTCGGCGCTCGCGCTGCTCCGCCTCTTGCCCACGGAGAACGGCAACGTCGTACTGTCGCTGGCGCGCGAACGCTGGTCTCAGGGTGCGACGGTGCTGGACGGTGACGTGGTGTCGGTGGCGCTGGTGCCAGAGGGTGGCGACAGCTTGGAGCAGGCGTTCCGGCAGTTGCTCGCGCTGGCGCGCCAGCCGCGAACGCACCTGCATGCGCTGTATCAGGGCTGGATGGGCGCGTTGCTCGCGCTGCTCGCGGCACGGGTGACAGGAGCGTTCTCCGCCGGCAAGGAGCGGCAGGTCGCGCGACAGGTGGAACTGAACCTGGAAGTGAAGCGCGTGGAGCGGCAGCGTTCCTCGGCGAGACAGAAACTATGACGGACGGACCGACCATGCAGAAGCTCGACGCCAGCGACCCCGCCACCCGCTCCGCCGACATCGTGGGGAGCAACATCGAGCAGTTGAAGACGCTCTTCCCCGAGGCGTTCACCGAGCGGAAGGTGGACTTCGACGTGCTGAAGCAACTGCTCGGCGGCGCGGTGGACGAGCGCGAGGAGAAGTACGGCCTCAACTGGCACGGCAAGCGCCGCGCGCGGCAGCTCGCGCTCACGCCCTCCACCGGCACGCTGCGCCCCTGCCCGGAGGATAGCGTGGACTGGGACACCACCCAGAACCTGATGATCGAAGGGGACAACCTGGAGGTGCTGAAGCTCCTGCAGAAGAGCTACGCGGGCAAGGTAAGGCTCATCTACATCGACCCGCCGTACAACACGGGCAAGGATTTCGTCTATCCAGATGACTTCCGCGATAGCATCCGCAACTACCAGGCGTTGACCGGTCAGGTGGGCGTGGACGCCCGCAAGCTCTCCTCCAACGCCGAGGCCTCCGGTCGCTTCCACACGAGCTGGCTGAACATGATGTATCCGCGGCTGAAGCTGGCGCGGACCCTACTTCGGGAGGACGGCTTCGTATGCGTCTCCATCGGCGAGGAGGAGCTTACCAACCTGCGAGCCTTGATGAACGAGATTTTCGGGGAGGAAAACTTCCGCAACCTCCTCCTGCTCCGCCGTTACGACAAGAATCTGAACCGACAGTTCCTGGAGCGGGGGCTGAAAACCCTCAATGTGGGTGCGGAGTTCATCGTCGTCTACGCGAGGTCGGAAGAGGCGCTACTCAACCCGGTTTTTCGCCTGGCGCGAGCGGAACGCCAGACCCGTGGATATTGGAAAGGATTCTGGAACGCGGCCGATCGACCGACGATGCGTTACCGGCTTCTGGGGGTCGAGCCCGAGACCGGTCAGTGGAAGTAGAAGGAGGAGGTGGCGCTCGAGGCCGTTCGCAACCACGAGGAATATCAACAGACTCACCGCCATATCTCGCTGGAAGAGGATTGGGAGCAGACCGGACGCAGCAAGCGGTTCATCCGCCGGAATGAAAGCGGGAGCGGCAAGAACCTCGGAGTCGCGCACTGAATCCCCCCGGCCGCCGGGATCCTCCGTTCGAGTAACTGGACAGACCTCCTGGCTTCGGGTTCGCTCAGCCACCTCGGTCTCGCCTTCGACAGTCCGAAGAGCGAGGAGGTGATCGGCACACTCATCGAGATGTGCACCGGTCCTGCCGACCTGGTGCTGGACTTCTTTGCGGGCTCCGGGACCACGGGCCATGCGGTCTGGGCGGCGAACCGGCGCGACGAGGGCGTAAGACGGTTGATTCTGGTCCAGTTCCCCGAACCACTCGACAACGACAGCGGGCTCCGCACCATCGCGGATCTCACCGCGGAACGCCTGCGCCGAGCCGCGAAGAAGGTCCGGGAGGAGCGTCCCGACTACGAAGGGGATCTCGGCTTCCGCGTCTTCAAGCTGGACAGCAGCAACATTCGCGCGTGGGAACCGGACCGGGCCGATCTTGAGGGGACGCTGGTCGATGCCGTGGAGCACCTGAAGGCTGACCGCAGCGAAGCGGACGTCCTGCACGAGCTGCTGCTCAAGCTCGGTTTGGACCTCTCGGTGCCCATCGAGAAGAAAGAAGTCAGGAGTCAGGAGTCAGAAGGGAAAGCACACACGCTGCGCTCGGTTGGGGGCGGGGTGCTGATGGTTTGCCTTTCCGACAAGATCGCGCGGGAGCATGTGGAGCCGCTGGCGCAGGGTATCGTGGAATGGCACCGGGAGATGGCGCCGGCCGGTGAGACCACCTGCATCTTCCGCGACAGCGCCTTCGCCGACGACGTAGCCAAGCTCAACCTCGCGGCGATCTTAAATGAGCACGGCCTCGCCAACGTCCGGAGCCTGTGAGCCATACACGAGCCATGTATACCGTCCGACGCATGTACCCGAATCCGGATAAGGGGCCGCCTTTCTATGGGAAGGCCATCAATGAACACCGTATCGTTTTTGCGGACCTCTCTCCCGAAGACCCCGAAGCACAGACACTCATCGCCAGCAGTGTCGCCGCGCATGAGGCGCGCGCGCTCGGTCCCAACAGCAGCGCGGGTACCCGTCGCGACAAACCTGAACGGATGGTTAAGGGTCTCATGGGCGAGTTGGCGGAGCAATGGTTCCTGGGCTCCTCTCGCGAGCCGAAAAGCGGATCAAACGGACGAAGGGTGACTC
>JACDHR010000529.1 GCA_013820915.1 Gemmatimonadota bacterium | reverse complement strand
GATTCATCGCCAGTTACCGCGCCTCCGACGGATTGACGCTGAACGCACAGGTCGCGCGCGGTTTTCGCCTGGGCGGCATCAACGACCCACTCAACGTGCCGCTGTGCACGCCGCAGGATCTGGCCACTTTCAGTGGTCGCGACTCCTGGCAGGACGAAACCGCATGGAACTACGAGATCGGAGCGAAGTCGCGCCTGCTGGGCGGCCGCGGTTCGCTCAACCTGTCCGCTTTCTACATGGATATCAGCGATCTGCAGCTGACCGTGACTGCGGGCTCGTGTTCATCGCGCCTGATCTTCAATGTGCCTAAGGCGCGTAGCCAGGGTTTGGAGGCCGAACTGAATCTGACCCCGAACCAGAACTTCGACGTGTCGCTCTCGGGTAGCTACACCGACGCCGAGCTGCAATCGACACTTTCCGCTGTACCGGGTGTGGCGGAAGGCAATCGGCTGCCTAGCGTACCGAAGCTGCAGGCCGCAAGCGCCGTCACCTACCGCCGGTCGGTCGCAGCCGGGTCCATCGCTTCGGTAACCGGCAGCTTTCAGCACGTCGGCTCTCGCTTTACGCAGATCAGCGACCTGGCGCCTGGTTTCGGGAGCGTCAATCTGAATTCCTTCGGCAATAACACTATTGGCGGTCCCCTCACCCAATCGACTTTTACCTTCGACCCCGAACTGCCAGCATACAATCTGCTCAACCTCCGGGCTGCGCTGCTGCGGGCTAACTGGGAGGTCGCGTTGTTCGTCAACAACCTGACAAACGAGCGTGCTTTCCTTGCGCTCGACCAGGAACGGGGCACACGCGCGCGTGTCGGCTATCTGACCAATCAGCCTCGCACATTGGGGGTTACGATGCGGATCGACCGCTAAGCCAGCTGCAACCGGCGCCAATAAGGAAACGGCCGGTCCGATTGGACTGGCCGTTTCCAGATCAGGTCGATGAGCTTGGATGCTGCCGTCCGCACGCTCGATGTCGTACTGGATCAGCGCACCCGAGGCGCCGCCCCAGCGGATGCGGCCGTCGCCGCGCGGCGTGCTCACCATCTCACCCATGCGGAAGCGGAACACCGTATCCGCACCGGCGTCTTCCAAAGCGATCATGCCGTGCTTCCAGTGGGTGTTGAACGGTCCGATCCCATGCACCTGCACCACCGCCGGCTCCGGCGAGTACGCGAACATCATGGTGCCTGCCGGGGCGAAGGCGTAGCTGCCGGCCGGTAGCGCCTGCAGCTTCGTGCTGTCGAAGAGTTCGCCGATGCCGTAGTACCAGGTGCCCTGCACCACCGTGATCTGCTCATCGACCGTGTGCGAGTGCGGCGGGACGATGAAGCCGGGCGCCTCGCGGATGCGGATCACGAACGGCTCGCCCTCTGCCGACGGGTCGCCGAACAGGATCTCGGAGTAGGGGGTCATCGGGCGAAGCGGGAGGAGCCGCGGCGCGCGCGGATCGCCGGCGTAGCGAGCCGCCACCCCGGCCACACGGTCGGTGAGGGTATCGAACACCTCGGTGTGCTGCGACGGATGGGCGCAGTCTGCATGGGAGCTGACGCGCCCCCCGGCCGCCGCCGGAAGGCTGGTCTCCTCCTGTGAAGGATCAATTCGTCCGCAGCCCAGCAGCGTAACGCAGAGCAGGAGGTGGATCGCGGGGCGCACCATGGACGTCCCTCCTGCATTGTGGGGCCCGTATGTCCATAGCTGCGAGGGTTCACGGATAGCGGTGCAGCGCGCTCTGGTCACCGATTCCACCTCAATGCCGCCCGAAGAAGCCGAGCATTGCCCCGGCCGACGCGGCTCGGTCGTCCAGGAACATCTCGTGCGAGGCGTCCGGGATGATCACGCGCTCGGCGTTCGGCAGCAACCGCTCCAGGTGCCCGTCCACGAGATCGTTGAAGCCGAGGGCATTTTTTCCGCCGGAGAGCAGCAGGGTCGGAACCGTGAGCGCCCGCACCCGGTCGTAGGGCAGCTTGGGGAAGGTGTGGGCGGATATCGCGAGGGCGTGCCACTCGTCCACGTTCCTGCTGAACAATGTCTGCCAATCCGGCTGTACCTCTGCCCATGGCACCTGGAAGTACCACCGTGCCGTGAAGTCGAGACCCGCTGAGGTGCCGCCCTCCGTGAACGCCTGGCCGAGCGGTCCCCACACCTCGGCCATGAAGCCCTCGAAGATCCCGTCGCCGCCGGGGATGTCCGGGAGCCACGAGATGATCGGCGGCTCGGCGAGCACCAGGCTCCGCACACGCTCGGGGTGATCAAGCGCGTAGACCAGCGCCGTGTAGGCGCCGTAGGAGTGGCCGACCAGGTGAACAGGACCCACGCCGAGCCGGTCGACGAAGGCGGCGAGGTCCGCGGCCTCTACCATCGGCGAGTGGTCCGTGCCGCGCGGGTTCCGATTCGGGTGGTTGTACCGGCGGCTGTAGGCGATCACGCGGTGCCGCTCCGCGAGCAGCGGGATCTGCTCGGACCACTCCCAGTAGGTGTAGTCCGCCAGGCTGCCGTGGACGAGAACGACGGGGGTGCCGCTCCCCTGCTCGACGTAGTGGAGCTCCACCCCGTTGACGTGAACGGATACGGGCGCCGGGGTCGTGGGGCTCTGCATGGAGGTTCTCTCGGAAGTTTGGGATGGCGCTGCTGGAAGCTGCTGGGTCGCCGGCCGGGGGCTAGCGCAGGCGGCGAGGGAACCCAGCAGGGCGAAAAGAATGATCGGTCGGCGCATGGAAGCCTCATCTTGTGCGTGTGGTGTCGGTCCTGAGCGCTGCACCCGTAGGGACGGACCTGGGGCGCCTACTCCGGCCTC
>JACDHR010000528.1 GCA_013820915.1 Gemmatimonadota bacterium | reverse complement strand
CGGCATTCTGCTGTGCCTGCTGGCCGCGGAGATCACCGCGAAGACGGGGCGCGATCCCGGCGAGCTGTACGCCGAGCTGGAGGAGAGGTTCGGCAGCCCGGTCTACGAGCGGATCGATGCCCCGGCCACCGCGGTGCAGAAGGCCGCGCTCAAGAGCCTATCCGCCGATGCGATCACGGCCGAGCAGCTCGCCGGGGAGAGGATCCTCGCCAAGCTGACGCGCGCACCGGGCAACGACGCGCCGATCGGCGGGCTGAAGGTGGTGACGCGGAACGGGTGGTTCGCGGCGCGCCCCTCCGGCACCGAAGACGTGTATAAGATCTACGCGGAGAGCTTCCGGGGTGAGGACCACCTCCGGCAAATCCAGGAGGAGGCGCGCGCCATGGTCGATGCCGCGTTCCGGGAGGCGCGGGGGTGAGGTTTCACTGCCGAACCGCAGCAGAGTCTCTGCATGGACATTGACATCATCGGGGTGCCGCTGGATTTCGGGTCCGGGCGCCGAGGCGTGGACATGGGGCCGTCCGCCATCCGCTACGCCGGTCTCCATTCCGCGCTCGAAGCGCTCGGACATACGGTGACGGACCAGGGCAGTCTCGCCGTTCCGCTCAGCGAAACCTGCCTCGAGGGCAACCCTCAACTCAAGTACCTCGAGCCGATCACGCCTGTGCTGCAGGAGCTGATGGGACGGGTAGCGCGCAGCGTGGATGAGGGCCGCTTCCCGCTGATCCTGGGCGGCGATCACAGCCTCGCGCTCGGCTCGGTGGCCGGCGCGGCGCGGCGCCGCAGACTGGGGGTGATCTGGCTGGATGCGCATGGCGACTTCAACACCGACGAGACGACCCCCTCCGGCAACATCCATGGGATGCCGCTGGCGGCGCTCTGCGGGATCGGCGCGCGCGAGTTCGTCACCTTGGGCGGCTCGAAGCCGGCCGGCCCGACGCTCTCGCCGCACCAGGTCGCGGTAGTCGGCCTGCGGAGCATGGATGAGCAGGAGAAGCGGCTCCTCCGCGAGGCCGGGGTCGCGGTCTTTTCGATGGACATGATCGACCGCTTCGGCATCGCGGAGGTGATGAGCCGCGCGATCTCGGTCGTCACTCGCGGCACGGACGGGATCTATCTCAGCCTCGATCTGGACGTGCTCGACCCGATGCTCGCGCCCGGTGTCGGTACGCCGGTGCGCGGCGGGTTGACCTACCGGGAAGCACACCTTGCGGTGGAACTGCTCGCGGAGACGAATCTGCTCATCGGGATGGACGCTGTGGAGGTCAACCCGATCCTCGACACCGTGAATATTACCGCGGCGCTTGCGGTCGAGTTGGCGCTCTCCGCCTGCGGCAAGCGGATCTGGGATCCGCACTGAGCCGGAAAGCAAACCGCAATGGGGCTGTCCCGCTGCTATCCGACGCGCACGAGAACGTCGCCTATCCGCGGATGAGCGATGGCAGCCGGCACAACGACCGGCGCGGCTCAGGCCATGCCCCTTGACCCCGTACCTCCTTGACGACCCGCGCAGCCACAGCGCTCCCGCACCGCTTGACGTTGTGTGTGATAACACATATATTCTGTCCCATGGTGACTCATGTGCGGGACGAGATCAAGCAGACGCGGCCCTTCGCCAGCCGGGAACAGGAAGCTCATGTCAGCCTCGGGCGGACCTGGGCGGTGGTGGAGCACGCATTCTCCGAGGCGCTCAAGCCCTACGGCATCACGCCGACCCAGTACAACGTGCTGCGGATCCTGCGCGGGGCGGGGGAGCAGGGGCTTTGCCGGAGCGAAGTCATGGAGCGCATGATCGCGAAGGTGCCGGACGCGACGCGTCTCCTGGACCGGATGGAGGCGGCCGGGCTGATCGGGCGCGAGCGGGACGCCGCGGACCGCCGCTTCGTCACGACCCGCATCACCCGGGAGGGGGTGCGGCTTCTGGGGGAGTTGGACGAGCCAGTGCATGAGCTTCACCGTCAGCACTTCGGTGCTCTGGATGAGGAGCACCTTCGCAGCCTGATCAAGCTGCTGGGTCGGATCCGCGGGTCGGTGTAGCGTTCTCCGCGCGCCTCTGTGTTGTCACACAGGAAGTGTGCACACACATCTCTCGCGACGAGAGCCGCGATGCGGAATCTGTGGCAGCCATTCTACCTTGTTGAGGAAGTAATGCAAACAATTACCGATCTACTGAATGTACGCGAGGCGGCCGAACAGCGCCGTTCGATCCGGAGTTACGAGCCTGAGTCGATCCCGCGGGCGGATCTGGCGGAGATCCTGCGGGTGGCGGGCCTGGCCCCGTCTGCCTTCAACCTGCAACCGTGGCGCTTCGTGGTCGTGGAGACGCCTGAGGTCCGGGCGAAGCTCTCCGAGGCCGCTTACAACCAGAAGCAGGTCCGCTCCGCGCCCGCGGTGCTGGTGCTGTACACGGACATGAAGGACACGCTCGAGAACGTAGACGAGGTGCTTCACCCCGGCATGGACGCGGCAGCCGGAGCGGCGGCGCGGAAGACGATCCTGAACTCGTTCGCCTCCAAGGGCGAGGCGGAGCGAGAGGCATGGGGCGCGGAGCAGGGCAATATCGCGCTCGGGTATCTGCTGCTGGCGGCCGAGGCGCACGGCTACCAGACTTCGCCGATGCTGGGCTTCGATGCGGAGGCGGTGAAGCGCCTTCTCGGGTTGCCCGATCACGTGCGGATCCCGGTGCTGGTCGCGATCGGGAAGGGAACCGAGGAAGGTTTCCCGCATCATCGGCACCCGGCGGATCGTATCGTGCGCACGGCCTGAATCTGCCAGCCGCGCACCTCTCCGGGTC
>JACDHR010000527.1 GCA_013820915.1 Gemmatimonadota bacterium | reverse complement strand
TCGCGCAGCGTCACGCGGCGGTCCACCGCGGCGGCCCGGCGCAGCTTCTCCAGGTTGTAGTACTCATCGGGTTGGTCGAACACTTCCCGGTTCACGTAGTCGATCACGCGGTCCCAATGCCCGGCCTCGACGGCGGCGACGATCTCCGGGTCCTCCCGCACCGTCTCCTCGAAGCGCTCGAAGAACATGCGGTCGATCTTCATCCCGTCCGCGCCGACCTTCTCCTCCTTCACCATCGCGAGGATGTCGGCGCCGAGGTGATCGTACGTCCCGCCGTACACGACCGGGCCGTTGCCGCCCGTCCCTTCGCCCACCGGCATACGGGGGCGCGGCAGCTTCAGCACCTCGTCGTAGTTGAACCCGGTCTCGAAGTAATCGCAGTTGGCGAAGAAGTCGAAGAGCTTGAAGGAGGTCTTTTCCGGCTGCGCGACGCCGGCCCGGATGGCATCGTCGAAGAGCTGCTCCAGGAAGTCGTGCCTCCGCGTCCCACGCCCCTTGATCTGAATGAAGTCGGTGGGCGAGAAGATCGGCCGGAACAGACCCAGGTTGAGGATGTCGGTGCAGTCGTAACCCGTGGTCATCATCCCCACAGTCACGCACACCCTCGCCTTGCTCGTCCGGTAGGCCGGGATGAAGTTGCCCGAGCCGAGCAGATTGTTGTTGGCGAAGTTGATGGTGAACTGCTGGGCGTCGGGCACCGACGAGGTCACCTGCACGGCGAAATCGGACTGGTACCTGCCGGGGTACATGCGGTCCGCCATCTCGTTGAGGATCTGCGCGAGCCGGCCCGCGTGGTGCTGGCTGACGGCGAAGACGATGGACTTGCCGATCTCGCCGCTGACCGGATCGCGCAGGGCGTGCTCCAGGAAGGTCTTGCAGAAGAGCTGGTTGGTGGCGTCCGAGAAGAAGCGTTTCTCGAACTCGCGCTGCTTGAATGTCTCCTGCTGGTCCTCTCCCGTGTCGTCGGTGAACGAGACGACGAACCCCTCCTCGGAGAGCAGTTCGGTCGTGATCTCGGTGCGCGCATCAACTACGGTGGGGTTGATCAGGTAGCCGTCGCGCACGCCGTCGAGCAGCGAGTAGCGGAACGTCGGCTGCCCGCCCTCGCAGCCGAAGGTGCGGTAGGTGTCGACCAGCAGGCGGCGCTCGGCCTCGCGGGGGTCGCGGGCGGTCGGCTGGTCGAAGCGGCGCAGGTAGTCGCGCGGCGTCGCCGTCAGGCCCAGCTTGTAGCCGACGAAGAAGTCGAAGACGGCGCGGGCGTTACCGCCGATCGAGCGGTGGGCCTCGTCGGAGATCACCAGGTCGAAGTCGGTCGGCGAGAAGAGGCGCTGGTATTTGTTGTTGAAGAGCAGCGACTGCACCGTGGTGACGACGATCTCGGCACGTCGCCAGTCGTCGCGGTTCTCCTTATAGACGACCGTCTGGAAGTCGGCGGAGAGCAGCGCCGCGAACGCCTTCTTCGCCTGGTCCTCCAGCTCGAGCCGGTCCACGAGGAAGAGCACCCGCCGCGCGTTGCCGGTGCGCAGGAACAGCTTGATGACGGCGGCTGCGGTGAGCGTCTTCCCGGTGCCGGTGGCCATCTCGAACAGGAAGCGGTCCTTCCCCTCGCCGACGGCCGCCTGCAACTGGTGGACGGCCTGGCGCTGATACGGCCGCAGAAAGCGCAGCTTGTTGGCCTGCATGTAGGCCGGACGCTCGGCCTCGTTCTTCCACCCCGCCTCGGAATCGTAGGTGGGGCGCTGCGTCAGGACGATGTAGTCGTCGCCGACCGGCTCGTCCACCAGGCGCTGCGGATCGGGCGTCACGGCCTGCTGGTAGCCCGTCACTGACTCCGGCGTCGGAAAGGCCGTGATGACGTAGGGGTTGCCGCGATCCAGGTCCCAGAAGTAGTGCAGATTGCCGTTGGAGAGGATCACGAAACGGCAGTTCTGGGAGCGCGCGTACTTCCGGCCCTGCTCCTTTCCGACGAGGGGATTCTTGTCCTCCGCCTTGGCTTCCAGGACGAGGAGCGGGAACCCCTTCGCGTCGAGCAGCAGGAAGTCGACAAAGCCCTTCTTCGTCTTCTGGAAGTCGTCGCCCAGGGCGTCGAGATCTGCCGACTTGATGGCCACCGCTGGCTCGAGCCGGATGTTCGCCGGCTTGCCACCCTCGGGGAAGAAACGCCAACCCGCCGCTTCGAGCAGCTTGTTGATCTTGATGCGTGCGGTGGCTTCCTTCTCGGACAATCGTTACCTCGTTACAGGATTAGGATTTCGGCCGGGAAGTGTTATCCGGTGCTATCGCGGGGACGGCAACGTACTGCGGAATGCGTCACAAACTATCTTCTCGGCACCCCACCCGCAAGCCGCGCGGTAGCCATAGAGTCGGTGCGTCCACAAGTCTACGCTGCGAGCGCTACACAGAAGGGTCCGGCTGGCACCTGCAACCCCCACCGGCACGCATCTTCCTGCGCGGCGGCAGACCATCGCCTACCCCCCGCTCCGCTGTGGATGATGCAAAGCTCCGGGATCGTTCGCTGGCTCGTTGGGCTCGTGCTGCTGGTGGTTGCCGCTCCCCTCCCCGCGCAGCTCCCCACCCCGCCCGACGCGCCCGCCCGCGTCACCGACGCGGGGCCCACGCGTTCGCCGGACGGGCGGCCGGGGCCGGGCTACTGGCAGCAGCGGGTGGACTACGCGCTGGAGGCGACGCTGCACCCGCGCGAGCGGCGGCTCACCGGCGCGGGCTGGATCACCTACCACAACGAGTCGCCCGACACGCTGCGGAAAGCGACCGCTCAAGAGGCGCGCAGCAGGGCTT
>JACDHR010000526.1 GCA_013820915.1 Gemmatimonadota bacterium | reverse complement strand
CATTCCATTCCGGGGTGCCGTACGCGGGAGTGGTGCGCGCCTGGTAGACGCGCGGGAAGGAGACGCGGTCGGGGAGGATCTCTCGCACAGCCGCGTGCGGCGTGCCGTGCGCCGGCGCGTCTCGCCCAGGGGGTACGCCGGCACCGCCGGGGAGGTCACCGAAATATTGTTCGGAAAGAATGAGTGCCTCCTCTTCCCCGATATCCCCGGCGAAAACGAGCACCGCATTGCGTGGCGAGTAGAACGTGCGGAAGAAAGTGCGGACGTCATCGAGCGTGATCCGCTCGAGGTCCTGCATGTAGCCGATCACCGGCCACGAATACGGGTGGGTGGGTGGGAACAGAAGTTGATGCAGACGCTCGTCCGCGAGGCCGTACGGCCGGTTCTCCGCGGTTTGCAGCCGCTCGTTTATCACCACGCCGCGCTGTACCTCCAGCATCTCGTCGCTGAGCACCGGGAGGAAGTGCGCGAGCCGTTCGCGCTCCAGCCAGAGCGGGAGCTCCACGGCGTGGGAGGGGACGGTTTCGTAGTAGTTGGTACGGTCGAGCCAGGTGGATCCGTTGTTCGTGCCGCCCACCCCTTCGAGCAGGATGTCGAACTCGCCTTTCGCGCAGTTTTCGGTGCCTTCGAAGAGCAGATGCTCCAGCAGGTGCGCGAGCCCCGTGCGACCCGTGGGCTCGTCCTTCGAGCCTACATGGTACATAATGTGAGCGGCGACTACCGGGGAAGATCGGTCTGTATGGACAACCACGCGCATCCCGTTGCCCAGCATCCGGGTAGCAGACGGAATGTGGAAGCGTTGGAGCATGTAGTCGGGTACGGCGCGGGTAAATCATGCGCGGGGTGCGGTCTGCATCCCGCGGGACCGAACGAATGTAACAGCGTGCGCGGGTCCATCAACAGTAGACGCGTCTCCGCTGGTTCGGGATCGGGTGAGGGGCGACTATATCAACCGCTTTTCCGGGTTCACCGAAGTATTGGAGAAACAGTGTCGCACTGAACCTTCGTAGCCGCCGGGGCGACCGGCGCAAACCCTGCATGTCGAGCCTGTCATGACGACGAGACAAGATCAGATCGAGCCCGCGATCCCCGACGTGTCCCCGGAGCTACCCTCCGGCAGGTGGCGCACGACGCTGGCGCTCCTCGGGCGCCTTCCCCAGGGCGCGATGAGCCGTGCGTTCGGCGCCGTGGCCGACGTTCCGCTCCCGCGCGGCGTGCGGCGCCAGGTGCTGGGCGGGTTCGCGCGCGCCGTGGGTGCGGACCTCTCGGAGGCCGAACGGCCGCTCGAGGACTACCCCTCGCTGAATGCGTTCTTTACCCGCAGGCTGCGGCCAGGCGTGCGGAGCTGGCCCTCCGACGCCACGGTTGCCGCCTGCCCGGTGGATGGCGCGACGGGGCAGGTGGGGAGGGTGCGGGACGGGCAGGTGGTCCAGGCGAAGGGAAGGTGGTATTCCGCCGCCGAGTTGCTGCAGGATTCCGAAGAAGCGCGGCGGTTCGAGGGCGGCGTGTTCCTCACGCTCTACCTGAGTCCGCGCGACTACCACCGGATCCACGTGCCCACGGACGGGCGCATTTACACGGCGCGGCACATCCCCGGCGCGTTGCTTCCGGTCAACCAGGCGGCGGTAGCCCACATCCCGGATCTGTTCGCGCGCAACGAGCGGTTGCTCTGCTACCTGGATGGCCCGCTCGGGAGGGTCGCGGTTGTCGCGGTCGGCGCGTACAACGTGGGCAGGATCTCCGCCGCGTTCGATCCGTTGTGGAACGCGTTGCCCGGCAGGAGCACATGGGTCACGAACCGACGAGGGCTCTCCGCCGCGACCCGGAGCTACAACCCCCCGGTGCGGGTGCGGCAGGGCGATGAGCTGATGACGTTCCACCTGGGCTCCACCGTGGTCCTTCTCTTCGAGCCCGACCGCCTTATACTGCGCGAGAGCGTTCGCGCGGGCGAGCCCGTACGGCTCGGAGAGCCGATCGGCGTGGCCGATGCCCGTTATTCCGCACCCAGCTCGTCGTAGAGCTGGGCGATGGCCCGGATGCCGCCGACGTAGTTCTCTACCGACATGGACTCATTCGGCGCGTGCAGGTTGTCGCCCGGGAGGCCGAACCCGATCAGCACTACGGGTACGCCGAGCGTCTGCTCGAATGACTGGACGATGGGGATCGAGCCGCCGCCGCGGGTGAATACGGGCTCGCGGCCGAACCCTGCGTGGAGCGCGCGCCGTGCGGCGTCAAAGATCGCGCCCTTAGGTTCCGCATACCACGGCGGTCCGCCATGTAATGCTTCAACACGCACCGTCACACCCGCCGGCGCGAGACGCTCCACGTGCTCGGCGAACTTCCGCTCGACATCGCGATAATCCTGGCCGGGTACGAGACGCATCGAGATCTTGGCCATCGCGCGTGCGGGGAGTACGGTCTTCGCACCCTCGCCCGTGTATCCGGAGAGCAGCCCGTTCACGTCGAGGGTGGGGCGCACCCATAGCCGCTCCAGCACCGAGTACCCCACCTCTCCACCCAGGCCGGGAGCGCCGACCTCGGTACGCATCGTTTCTTCCTCGAAAGGGAGCGCGCGGATCGCCGCGCGCTGCTCATCCGTAAGCTCCGTCACGTCATCGTAGAAGCCGGGAATGGTGATGCGGCCGCGGTCGTCGTGAAGACCGGCGATGATTCGCGCGAGAGCGTTCGCGGGGTTCACGACCGCCCCTCCGTATTCGCCCGAGTGCAGGTCCGACGCTGCACCCTGCACGTGCACCTCCATGTAGGCAAGACCGCGCAGACCCGTCGTGATGGACGGC
>JACDHR010000525.1 GCA_013820915.1 Gemmatimonadota bacterium | reverse complement strand
AAAATAGATCGTGCCTTTGCCGAAGGCAGTGCTCTGACGGGAAGAATCAACCGGAAATGTCCCCGGTTTTGTGAACACAAGTGGCGTTCTGATGCCGAACAATTCGAGAACGGCAAGTCGAGAACCATCTTTCTCATGAGCCGAAAGCGAGAACTCGGTGAACTGATAGTCTGTGTACTTCTTCACTTTGTTAGTAACGTCCGCAGGATCCACAGCGAGCACGTTCGCAACCGATACACCAACAGGAATTCCAGAGTCATCAACGCCAAAGACGATCACACCCCCACCAGAGTTTGAGATCGCCACAATGTCTTTGATGATCTCAACCCAATCCCGAGTTGACCCCGGGTCAAACTGCTGCTTGAACTCTACCGCAGCAGATTCGGTTGTTGCACTCAGCGCATTGGTGATACGAGAGGACATACGTCAACGAGTTGCGGTATTGTTTGCGCGGCTTTGCGACTTTCTGATACTTTGCGACCAGCGGCGATCCGAGTCCTCCGGCGGGCCGCCGGATAACGTAACGGTTCCGAGTTTCCCGGGCGCGGCGCCGGTGGAAAGCGCGTCTGATATCCAGCCGCAGTATACACGCATTTGCCTGAGCCAGCAAGAGCGATCGCCCAGCCACTGGTTGTGGCTCAGACTCGGTTGCAGGAGCGCGGAGCGATTACCCACGACGCGGGCAAGTGGTACGTCCGGTTGCCAGGGGCAGGGTGTGCGGGCGGGACGTGCCCGTGAGGGTGCAATGGGCTTGCCGATCCAGAAGAGCAAGCGATGACGGGGAGTCGGGGTTATCGCGGGCGGCTGCGAAGGTACTCGGCGGGCCGAAGGATCTGCACACCCTCGATGCTCCTGCCGAAGTAGGGACCGAAGTGCGCCACGTCGCCCGTCAGCAGGTGCGTCGCCCGCGCATGCAGTGCAGCCAGCTGGATCGGGCGATCCTTGGCCGGCAGATCCACGCCCGTCGGCAGCGAAAGCTCCATCACCTCGACACTCACCTCCATGACGGCGAGCAGGGATTCGAGCCGCATCCGGGGCTCCCCCTCAGGTAGGTTCCGGTGCGCTTCCGCTGCCGCGTACCCGGAGGTCACGAGCTGCACTCGCTCCAGCTCCCAGAGCCCGCAGTCCGGAATGCTCACGATACGCTGCCGAGAAGAGGACGTTGGCGTCGAGGAACACCCGATCCAAACGCTACTCGTCCGGCCTGCGGTGCACGATGCGATTCGGGTCGAGACCCATTCCTCGGACTTCGCGGACGGCGGACGCGTAGTCTTCCGCATCCACCGCGTTGGAGAGCAGGAACTCCGCCCGCCGCTCCGGCGTGTAGGTCTCCAGCGGCAGGGCGACGGCAGGGCGAATCAGAATGCCCTCCGGCCGCTCCTCCGCAATCACCAGCGATCCCTCCTCGATCCCGAACCGCCGCCGCAGCGGAGCCGGGATCACCACCGTTCCGCGCTTCCCCACCCGGCTCGTCTCGGCCATAGCTCACCTCGTGGATCGCCCAATTGCCTGAATTTCCGGCAAGAGCAAGCTATCCGTTCGTTTGCGGGAGATCAATCCCTTCCGGATCGGCCGCAGTATCGCTCCGGCCGACGCGTGTAACGGTGTGACACGCTCCCCGCCGGTACTGCTGCGCAACGGTGGAGTCATACCGAATCCGCCAGAACGGTCACCGCTCCCGCCGCGGCAGCTCGCCGCCCCCCGGCCCTCCTCACAGTCGTCCGGTGCGAAGCAGCAGGGGGGAAGGGAGCACTGCAGATCCTGCCGTTGCTGAAAGGCCGAGGCTTGGCAGGATCGAGTCCCCCCTCTCCCAGCATTGGGAGAGGGGGCTAGGGGGTGAGGGCGCCGTCGGGGTGAGGGGGTCCCCCTACTCAGCTCTGAGGGCGATCATCGGGTCCACGCGCGTGGCGCGGCGGGCGGGCAGATAGCTGGCGAGAAGAGATACGGCGCCGAGCAGCAGCGCCACGGCGAGAAAGACCCACGGGTCCGTGGTGCTGATGCCGTAGAGAAGGCTGCCGAGCACGCGCGACAGGCCGAGCGCCCCCAGCAGGCCGAGCCCCACGCCGAGCAGCGCCGCGAGCATCTCCGGACCCAGCACGGCGGCCATCACGCGGCGGTCGGAGGCCCCCAGCGCGACGCGTATACCGATCTCCCGCGTCCGCTGCGCGACCGAGTAGGTGAGCACCCCGTACACCCCCACGACCGCGAGCAGCAGCGCCAGCGCCGCGAAGCTACCGAGCAGGATGAGCAGGAAGCGCCGCTGGCTCACCGAGCGGGAGAGGGTCTCCGCCAGCGGCTCGATGCCGAAGACCGCGAGCGAGGGGTCGAGCTCGCGAACCGCCACGCGGAGGGCCGGTGCCAGCGCTCGGGGGTCTCCGTCCGTGCGGAGGAGCACGTTGCCAGTGGCTGACGGGGCCTGCGCCAGCGGGACGTAAACGGCGGGCGGGGCGGCGTTCGCGAGGCCCTGGAAGCGCTCGTTCGCCACCACTCCCACGATCGTGCGGGCCGTGCCCCAGAAGGCGACCTGCTGCCCGAGCGGCTCCTGATCCGCGAAGAAGCGCTCGGCTGCTGCCTGGTTGATCAGCAGCACGGGCGGCGACTCGGCGCCGTCCTCGCTGCCGAGAGGGCGGCCCCGCAGCAGCGAGACGCCGAGCGTGCGGAAGTAGCCGGGCGTGACCTGGCGGACGGAGATCTCCGGCCACTCCTCTGCCTCCACCTCGCGCCCCACCACGGTGAAGGAGTTGGTGAAGCCGGCGTTCAGAGGATGCGCCCCCGCGATCGCCGCCGCCTGCACGCCGGG
>JACDHR010000524.1 GCA_013820915.1 Gemmatimonadota bacterium | reverse complement strand
GGTCACCCCGGCCAACGAGCAGGAGCGGGCGCAGGTCGGTGCGTTGGCCGAGCAGGTGCAGCAGATCACGGGCGAGCATGTCGAGCTTGCCTTCGTGGATCAGGGCTATACGGGCGAGGAGGCAGCCGAGGACGCCGAGCAGCACGGGATCCGCCTGGAAGTGGTGAAGCTGCCCGAGGCCAAGAAGGGCTTTGTGCTGCTGCCGCGCCGCTGGGTGGTCGAGCGCAGCTTCGGCTGGATGAGCCGTTTCCGCCGCCTGGCCCGAGATTATGAGCGGTTGCCCGAGACGCTAGCCGGCCTGCACTTCCTGGCCTTCGTCTGTCTCCTGCTCGGCAGGGCCGTGGCGGCTCTCGTGTGAAGTTCATAACAGCCTCTAGCACTACTCTGCCAAGTCCCATCAGGCGTGGCGTGCTTGCTCAATTTTTCGAACTGCGTGGCCTGGCGCCAGGACCGCAAGAACCCTGATTTTATGCGGGTTTTCACATGAGACCAAACCAAGGTGGCAGAGTAGTGCTAGGTGCTTCTATTCTCGAAATGAAGAGCGAAGTCGAGACGCCTCGACTTCGCTCTTCATTTGCCGCCCACGACACTGGTTGGTTGAGACGCGACCGCGGATATGATGGGTGTATTTCCCTAGCGGATTTCCAACCTGGCCCAGGTAACGCGCGCTTGGATCTGTTCCCAACTATTTGCCGGTTTCAAAATAGCTTCGAGACGAATTCGCAGCGCTGACCAGTTTGTGATGCCTAGATTTCCAACCTGCCCCAACGAGTAACTCCCGGTTACATAGCCACCACTTGGCATTACACTTGTGCCACCGATTCTTCTCGTGCCCTCGTACAAGGCGTAGTTAAGCAGTGTCGGCATAGGTGTTGTTGTCGAATAGCTGCCGAGTACTTTCCACCTGACCTTCAGTGTCGCTATCTGGCTGGCGCTCGGCGTGCCGATCGGATCTGTGAGATCAAGTACCGCCACGGTGACTGCTGGGTCGCCGGAGTGATTCCTCCACATGTAGTCGGTGTCGTCGTTCGGGATGTCCTCGTCCACCTGTGCCCACATCCCCCAGGGGTTGCTTGAAGGGTAGGAGGCCGAAAGAGGCTCCCAGGGCATGGAGAGAGTGTTCGACCAATCGCCATTCGGCTTGAGATCCTGAGCTTGGGAGCTCGTCACCGTGGCGCTGATGGTGTCCGGAGCCACCGGGCGGGTGGTGTCCTTGCTACAGGCTGCTAACGCGAGAATCCCCACGAGGAAGGAGGAGACGGCGATCCGCGATAGTAAGGTGCGCTGATTCGGATTAGACCCGTTCATGTTTCCTTCCTTTGGTGGCTGGTGATATTAGCTTTTGGGACGCGAAGTGATGAGCGGCGGCCTGACCTGGCCGCTACCCACAAGACCCGACGGGTAGCTGAATAATAAGCCCGCAGCTGCTTTTATGCACGCTCCCATCCAACCCAGAAGCGATACCCAATCGCCACACTTTAGGTTCGCAATTAGAGTTCCGGCGGAATAGCGATCTACGGCTCTCAGACAGCCGATCTCTGGCTCGCTGAGGTCGGAAGCCTCCTCCCTCCCACATCGCGGTTCAGAGAGGCTCCTGCCGCGCTCGTTCCGGTTCGTTGCGGATCGGCACCGCCTGTTATTCCGCCGGATGTCTATTCAACCAGCCCTCCGATGCTGTGTCATCATCGGAGGGGTGGTTCATCTCCCGAACTAAACGTCGCGATGACTCATCGGGCAGTGACCGGTCGAGGAGATAACGAACTATCTAGCGGAACTTAGTCTCACTTGCGTGGACACGTCCCGCACCGATCACCGGCCTATGGTGAACGCCTGCAGCGCAGCACCGTTGTTGGCGACCAGGACGACTTTCCCGAAAGGGGTGTTGACCAGCGCCAGGTTCCGCACGTCCAGCGGGGCCAGGAACCCGCTCTCGAAGGGTGAAACCGGGGTGAAGCTGCCTCGTCCGTCGCCCCTCAGCCAGAGGCCCTTGCCGGCATCGGCCCGCGGCGTGTTCGGCTCGGTCTCGTACGTGTTGCCCGCCACGAGGAGATCGAGGTTGCCGTCGCCGTCTACGTCGTGAACGACGATGCCCCGGATCGGGGAGATCTGGGCCACGGCGGGCAACTCGATCGACCTGAAGGTGCCGTCTCCGTTGTTTCGCAGCCAGACGCTGGCAAAGGTATCCGCCTGGTAGTGGAGCGCCTCCCGCAACCGGGCCTTGCCGAAGATCTGCTGGACGGATGCCCCGGCAAAGGCCTCGAACGTCGGATATCGCAGGCTCAGCGCGTCGAAGTCCCGCCCCAGGAGAGCCAGGCCGTAGAAGGGATACTCCGTCCCATCGATCTCCTGGGTGAAGATCAGGTCGGTGGTGCGATTCCCCCTGAAGTCGGCCGCATAAACCCCGAACCTGCTCCTCTCCCCGGTCGTGTAGCTGTGGTTCAGTCCGAGATTTCCCGCTACCAGATCCGGCAGACCGTCGTTGTCGAAATCACCTACCTCCAGTCGGTACCACCACCCCCGCATCCGGGGCAGCCGCATGGAGGCGGTCACGTTCCGCAGCCGTACCCCGTCGTTCGCGTAGAACTGGATCGGCATCCAGGTCCCGGCGGTGACCAGGTCCAATCGCCCGTCGCCGTTGAAGTCCAACCAGGCCGCGTCCGTGATCATTCCCCCGGGCTCGAGCAGCTCCGGAGCCACCCCTCTGGTGATGTCCGTGAACCGTCCCCCGTCGTTGCGCAGCAGGTAGCTCCGCGTCGGAGTGGGGTAATTCCCCGGCGTCAGGCGGCCGCCCACGAACAGGTCCAACC
>JACDHR010000153.1 GCA_013820915.1 Gemmatimonadota bacterium | reverse complement strand
ACGCCGCGGCCATCCACGAAGGTCACGGACCCGCGACCCACCACCTCGCACAGATGGCCGCGCACGACCATGGCCGTGTCCTCGTCGATGCCGAGCCCCATCAGCTCCGGGTTCTGGGCGATCACCATGAAGAGGCGCTGCAGGCGGCGGCGCTGGGTGAAGTGCGTGTCGATGACGGTGCGGAAGCCCAGGAGCCCAAAACCGGGGCCGAGGTGAAGATCCGCCATCTGCCCGTATGCATTCGGCTCTCCGCCCGCGAGGATCGTCTCGGTGAGCGCGGCCGCGCCGGCGCTGGTGCCGCAGATGGTAGCGCCTCGGGAATACGCCTGCCGGATGGCGCGCTCTACCCGCGAGCCGCCGAGCGTGGCGACGAGGTGAACCTGGTCTCCACCTCCAAGGAAGATCCCGCCGGCCCCCAGGATCATGTCCGCGACCTGCTGGCTCTGCGCGCGGTCGCGCTGATCGATGATCGGAATCTCGACATTCTCCGCGCCGGCGGAAGCGAACGCCTCGGCCCACTCGCGCGCGGATGTCAGCGGGTCCTGCGAGGCCGTGGTGATCCCCACGATTTTGCGCCCCTCGAGTCCGCCACTCCGCTGCAGAAAGGCGCCGAGCGCCTCGCCTCTCGGTGTGGAGGCGCCGCCGATCAGGACCAGCGTTCCCGCGTTCCGGTCCGTGCGCCGGCGGTTCATGGAGGAGAGATCCTCCGCAGGGACGGCAGCGGAATCGCGTGGCGGTTCGGGGAACGCGGTGCTCCACTCACCGCGCAGTGCCGGCACCGCTGTATTCAGGTCGGCTGCCCCGGTGCGGGTTCCGTCGGAAGCAGGTGAGTCGGTGGAGGAGCGGGGATTCGTTCGTGACATTACGGATTCCGTTGCGCGGTGCGTGCCTCTTCGAGCAGGAAGAGGGCGAGAGCGGTAGCGATCTGTACGTTCAGGGGGCGGGCGCTGTCGGGAGCACCGAGATCGTGGCGCAGGTCGTTCCCTTCGATCAGGATCCGGCCGTGGCTGATGTGCGCCACTACGTCCGCGTGCCGTGCCACGTCTTCCGGCACCTTGCTCTCCGGCGAGAACACCGCCACCCGTCTCCCCGTTTTCCGGATGCGCTCCTGCACCTCGCGCTCGTGAGCCGGCACGACGACGCTGCCGTGCGGCGGTACCGCATCGGCGACGACGGAGGCCAGCTGCCGCGCGCGGTCGGGCTCGCGATAGCGGGGCGGTACATCCAGCGGATCGGCGTCCAGAACGACCGCGACATCGCAGTGGCTGTAGGGCAGGCCCACGTTCAGGATGTACGCCGGCGCGACGGCAACGACGAGTTCGTCTCCCCCTCGCCGCGCCGCGATCTCGTCCCGGACCTCGGCTCGCCAGGCTCCCCCGGTAACGCCGCACAGCACGTGCTGCCGGAGCGGTGGCGGAGCAGGCTGCCCCGCGAGCGCACGGAGCTCGGCGAGGGCGTGCTCCACGGCCAGGGGTACACCCGAGAAGGCACGCTGTACGATTTCCAGCGCGTGAGCGGCGGCGCGAAGCCCCACGTCCGCGTGCCTGTACCCGAAGACCACGGTGTACTCGCCGGGCCGGTCTCCGCCGCGGGCGCGGCCGAAGCCGGTATCATGGCCGACTACGGTCTGCAGCTCGAGCCCGATGTGCTCGATAATGTGGGGCGCGTACGTCCCGTCGCGGAGCCGGGTGATGAACCCGCCGCGCTCACCCACGGAGCAGCGGTGCTCCACCAGCCCCGGGAAGGCGCCTGCCAGCACATCCGTGAAGCCCGGCACATCGGCGGACGAGATCTCGTCGTACGCACCGACCGCGAGGTCGATGCGGGCCACGGGGTGCGACGACCAGAAATTCGCTCCGCGAAGCGTTCGCAGCGAGGTCAGCCGGATCTCGGCGAAGGGATCGGGGCGAATCACGGCCTCTTCGCGGATCCGCGAGCCGCGGTATGCGCGCGGATCCGTGCGAGCACGGCAGGCACGTCATCCGCCAGGATCACGGCGAGGTCTCCGTCGCCCAGTTCCGCCAGGGCCCAGTCTACCGCGTCCTCCTCGCGAGGGATGATCGAGAAGCGCTCCGGGCTCATCCCGGATTCACGGAGCCCCTGCGTGATCAGTTCCGCAGTCTCTCCCGCGGGCCGGTCTCGCAGGTCTTCATCCTCTTTCACGACGACCTGGTCCAGCGTGGCGGCCATACGGCCGACTGCGCGGATGTCTTCGTCGCGGCGGTCGCCGGGAGCCGCGAGCACGCCGAGCCGCCGACGCGCGGGCAGGTTCTGCACCATGTCGATCAGCCCCTCCACCGCGGCGGCGTTGTGCGCATAGTCTATCAGCACGCGCCCCTCGCCCACGCGCAGCAGGTTCAGCCGCCCCGGCGTCATGGACGGGGAGGGAAAGAAGGAGAGAAGCCCGGCGCGGATGGTATCGTAGCGAACCCCCTGCACGTACGTGGCGGCGATCGCGGCGAGGACGTTTCCGCGCTGGAAGCGCGCCGCGCCGCCCATCATGAGCGGTACTTCGTCGATGGTTGCGATCGGGATGCGCAGCCGGCCGCGGCGGATCACGAAGGTGTCGTCCTCGATGCGCGCTCCGATCCCACCCCACTCGATGTGCGCTTCGAAATGCTCGTTCTCACCGGGCGGGAGAACGGAGAAGAGAACGATGTCTCCCCCGGTCTTCTCACGCATCGCGTAGACGAGAGGGTCGTCCGCATTGAGGACCGTGTGCCCCTCGCGCTTGACGACCGCGACGATCGTGGCCTTGACCTCGGCGAGCTGATCGAGCGTATGGATCCCGCGCAGCCCGAGGTGGTCGGCGGATACGTTGAGCACCACCGCGACATCGGCCTCATCGAAGCCCAGACCCGCGCGCAGGATCCCGCCACGCGCGGTCTCCAGCACCGCCACGTCTACCGTGGGGTTGGAGAGGATGATGTTGGCGGAGAACGGCCCCGTCATGTCCCCCTCCATCACGAGCCGGTTCTGCAGGTACACGCCGTCCGTGGTGGTGAACCCGACAGTCTGGCCGGTGTGCCGAAACAGGTGCGCGATCAGCCGGGTGGTGGTCGTCTTCCCGTTGGTGCCGGTCACGACAATGACCGGGATGGTGGTCTCGGTGCCGCGCGGGTAGAGCATGTCGATCACCGGCGCGCCTACGTTGCGGGAGCGGCCCTCGCTGGGGTTCGTATGCATCCGCAGCCCGGGCGCGGCGTTCACCTCGATGATCACCGCGCCGTTTTCGCGAAAGGGCACGGTGATGTCTAGAGAGAGTACGTCGATCCCAGCGATATCGAGCCCAACGATACCGGCGGCCATCTCGCAGGCGGTGATGTTGTCCGGGTGGATCTCGTCCGTGCGATCGATGGAGGTGCCGCCGGTCGAGAGGTTGGCGGTCGCGCGGAGGTGGACGACTTCACCTTCGGCCGGGATGCTGTCGAGCGTGAGGCCACGCGCGGCCAGAAAGTCGATGGTGCGGGCATCCGCCGGAAGACGGGTGAGCGCCCTCCCGTGCCCGACACCGCGGCGGGGGTCCCGATTGGCCTCGGCGATCAGGTCGCGGATCGGGAGCATGCCGTTGCCCACCACGTGGGCGGGGACGCGCTCCGCGACCGCCGCGACACAGCCGTCGACGACCAGTACACGGTAGTCTCTGCCCTCCACGAACCGCTCGACCACCACGCGGCGGCTGTGCTCCGCGGTGAGCGGCCACGCGACGCAGAGCGCGTCGTTGTTCTCGATCCGCGCCGAGATCCCGCGCCCCTGGCTGGAGTCCCCGGGTTTGAGGATCAGCGGAAACCCGATGTCGAGCGCGATCTCCAGTGCGCTCTCCAGCGTCTTAACTGCCGCACCGCGTGGTACCGGCAGCCCGACGTTCTCAAGCACCCGCCGCGTGTCGTCCTTGTCCTGCGCGATCTCGACGGCGATCGCGCTGGTATAATCGGACATCGCGGCCTGGATGCGACGCAGGTTCTTGCCGAGCCCCAGCTGCACCAGCGAGCCGGAGTTGAGCCGCCGCACAGGGATCCCCCTGCGGCGTGCCTCCTCCACGATTACCGCGGTGGAGGGGCCGAGCCGCACCGTCTCGCGCAGGCCGTGAAGCTGCTCCACGACCTGCTGAATGTCGAACGGCTCGCCGGTAATGCAGGCGCGTACCAGGCGCACTGCCTGACGCACGCTCTCGAGCCCGACGTCCTCTTCGTCGTAGGCAACGATCAGCCACCAGACGCCTGGATCGCCCGAGGCCACGACACGGCCGAATGCGACATCGCTGCCGGTCAGGATCTGCAGCTCCAGGGCGATGTGCTCCAGGATGTGGGGGATGTGCGTCCCCTCGGCAAGCCGCTCCAGGAACCCGCCCTCCGTACCGCGTGAGCAGGGATGCTCGCGCAGCGTGGGAAGTAGTACGACCAGCCGATCGCTGAAGCTCGGGATCATGGAAGACGGTACGTCCTCCAGCGAGCCAAGCGTCACGTCGCAGGCGATGACGGGCGCAAGCCTCCAGAAGTTCGGCCCACGCAGCGCCCGCAGGCGGGCGATGTGCAGATCGTCGACGTTCAGGGTGCGGACGCCGGTGACGCTCTTGGATATGGGATCCGCCATACTCAGCGGGTATTCCCCTCACCACAGTCGTACCGGGCGGCACGACCTTTCACCGCGAAGTGCGGGCCGCTGCGGGTATGCGGTTGTGAGGGGCGCTCCTCCGCGGCCGCACCTGCTGAAGCCTCGCAGTCGATCCTGCGCACGGTTGGGGGCGGCGTCGCTGCGCGGGCGGTGGGTGCCGGGGCCGCAGTCCTCTCGGGCTCGTCGATCGCCATGGTGTACCTTCGGTAGAACATCCGCCCGGGTCGGGTCGCAACACACCGCACTTGCGGTTGGGGGCACACAAATAAACGCACAAAACATACCACATGCGGTGGCGCGAAAGCGTTGTCCACTCTTTTTTATACCATGCCTCGCAACCACTTGCAATGTACGATGCCCGGTGCCGTTCAGCGCGCTGGGCCGACCAGCTTCTCCACCTCTTCCAGCAGCGCGGGGGGCGCACATGGCTTGAGGAGGAACCCGTCGCTCAACGTGCGGATCTGCTCCTGCTGTCTGACGAGGGTGAGGCCGGAGAGGGCGAGGATGGGGATGTGCGCGGTCCGCGGATCGCGCTTCAGCATCTCGGACGCCTCGAGGCCGTCCATGATCGGCATCGCCACGTCCATGAGGATGAGGTCCGGGAGGCGCTCGCGGGCTACATGGATCCCTTCGGCCCCGTGGCTCGCTTCGAGCACGCGGTAGCCGAACTGCTCCAGCATCGCCGTGCACGCGCTGCGACTCGTCTCCTGATCGTCTACTACCAGCACAATCTTCCGCTCCACGCACACCTCGGGGATGAACCGTTCGGGGACGAAGGCGTGCGCCGATCAGCCGGGCTGCCGCAGCTCCGGCGCTGACTCCGCGCGGGAGAGCCAGGGCACCACTTCGCCGGCCGCGAAATCCTCCATCACGTGGCGAGCTCCCGTTCTGAGATCCTCGATCGCGGCCTCGGCTACCGCGCGCGCCTCGGCCAGGCGGAGCTCCGGCGGCCGGCCGTCCGCCCCGTCGGCCGCAACGACGCCCACCCCGTACTCGTAGACCATGTGGCCGCCCAGGTACGACGTGTAGCTCATCAGGCCGATGCCCGCCGCGCCGGTCGCCAGATAGCGGAAGCTCGGGCGCCGCCGCCGGGCGCGGTGCCGCGCCATGAGCAGCGCCACGCCGACCAGCGCGATATTGAGGTTGCGGTGCGTGACGAGCAGGTCGTGCGCGGCTCCCTCCGCCTTCACCTCCTCCTGCGCGATCAGCCCCGCCACCGCCGAGACCACGGCGCTTCCCGCCGCGAGCGCGATTCCCACCTTCCCGATGCGGAGGAGGGAAGCACTCCCCGTGAGCTTCCCGAGAGCGTCGGCGCCCACGGCAACGGGGAGTAGGGTGATCGGGAAGTGGACAAGGGCGGGGTGAAGCTCCTGCAGTCGCATGGCCATGGCGAATCCCGTGGTTCTGGAACTCCCTGCTCCGGGGCGGTGTGGGTACCGCGATCGAGGATTTCCCGTTGCAAGAGGCAGGCCGATGCCCGGGGAGAAAGCCTCTTCCGAGCCCGCTGCACTTCCGCCGCCCGCGGCGGTCCGAGGAACCGCGCGACGGCGTGCAGCGCCATACAGCTCCACAGCATGTTCAGCCTGATGGCGAAGACCTTCAGGACGCGCGAGGTGAGGATGGCCAGGCGGAGGTCCGCGTAGCGTGCAAGCTGCTCCCGAATCGCCGCGTCGGAGAACTCCGCCTCGTCATCGATCCAGGGCGCTGCCTCCTCCTCCGCCTCCGCACTCGCGGTCAGGGCTGGCTGGCGCGCCCATTATGCCGAATGTCACCCACCGTCTGGTCGAATCCTACCTAGCCGTTGAGCAACGAACCATGTTACTGCGATCAGCGCGAGCGTCACCAGCACGCTCACAGACACGATAGGAAAGGGGTGTGGCCGGAGCCCGAAGACCGAGGGGGTAAAGAAATCATAGACCACCACAAAGACGAACAACTCTACATAACCAAGCCACGGTCATGGACTCCGAAGCACCAGGAATGCCACCAATGCCAGCGCCCACCCTCCTGCCTTAGCGAGCAAAATGCGGGTCCTTAGCAGCTGCGTAACCGAAAAAAGAGACAACGGGAGCACACCCGATACGAAGATTTCCCGACTCGGCACCCTCCGCTCCGAGCGACGAACCAATTATTGTAGTCGCCCCGTTTGAATTTCGCGGATGACCAGGACTGCAATCAGTAAATTCAATACAATCGGAACGATGATCGGGTCGAGAGTCATAGCTAAATCGAGCGACTCGAGATTGTAGAGTCCTTTCGCAGGCGCTGATCGACTGACAGCCGGTCACAATCCTCCAGCAGGAGCCACCAAAGCGCCTTCCTTCCATAGTAACAGCATCTGTTCCGTCCTGGCAATCTCGCGCCGGGCCCCGAGACTGACAAAGCCGCGATGAGCCTGGAGGAGGAGCGAGATCGCCTCCTGTTTTCGTCCTAGCTCCCACCAAAGGCGTGCTTGTGCTTCGAGTATCTCGGCGTGCTCCATCTCCAACTCGGCCTCCTGTGCCATTGCGAGCGCACACGACAGGTGCTCATCCGCTGCGACGAAATTACCGGTTATTCGTGAAATCGCGCCACGGAAGCGGCTGACAGTGGCCAGCACCTCCGGATCGCTGGCGCGCTTCGCCAGTTCTTCCGCTCGGTTCAACGTGTTGGTGGCACGGTGCAGATCGCCGAGCCGGATCAGCGGCTCGGCACGGTTCATCAACAGGCGCGCGAGCAGCGGCATATCGGACACATGCTCGGCGATCTCGATCCCGCGCTCCAGGTAGACCTCGGCTTCGAGCCATTCTTGCAGCGCGGTGCAGCAGATTCCGAGGTTGTTGTAATTCATCGCCGCGGTGCGCTTGTCTCCGGAGCGTACGGTGGCCGCGATGCTTTCCAGGTAGAGGATGCGGGCTTCACGGAATTTGCCCTCGGTGTTGGCGAGCGCCCCAAGATTGGTGCAGGTCATCCCGATCAGCGTGTCATCGCACAGGTTTCGGGCGCGTTCCAGGGATTCCGTGAACAACCGCTTCGCGCTGGCCAGGTTCTCCCGCGAGAACTCGATCGATGCGAGGATGTTCAGGGCGTGCGCGCCGGAGGAGCGGAGCTCGTTGCGGTCGGAAATCTCCAGGCAGAGCGTGGCGAGCTCCTCCGCGGCGTTCAGCCGGCCCTGGAGCCGCCGGATACGCGATTCTCCTCGCACCGCGTCGGCGATCGCGGGCACATCCCGCTCCACGACGGCACGGGCGAAGCCCCGGGCGTATGCCCCGGCGGCGGGTACCCACTTGCCCCGGGCTTCGAGCACCGCTGCCCGTGCCATGATCGTCATGCTGCTCTCATCCGTCATCGCTTTCGGTCAAGAAAAAGCAACGCCTTCTTCCCGGTGCACGCGTTACCCGGTAGCAATCGCGAAGCGGCTTGCACTCTCCAATTGATCGGTGCGGACCGCGCCCCCGATGTCCCTGCCACCGAGATCATCCGTCCGGTCGCCACGAATCCGGCGAATGCGTGCATTCACGGGAGCACTTCCTCCACAATTCGCATAGCTGATCGTTAGCGTCGCGCGCGCTCCATTCTGAAATCTGTAGCTCGGCTCGATCACCACATCCGCGAATCCGCTTGGAGGCGCCTTAAGCGTAAACTCGGTATCCCGGGCCAGGGCTCCCGGCGGGATTTCCAGGATATGACCGGCGACCTGTATCGTATCGCCTGTGGACGCTCTTATGAGCTTGGTGTGGTGCATCATTCCCGCTCGCGGGCATCGGTGCCAAGGTGGACCTGATGGCGGTGCCTGCATCAGCGCCAGCGTGTCCTCTCCTTCCACCCCCATGGCCGTCGGTGCGTCAGCGGCCGGGGTTCGCGGCTCCTCGGCAGCGCGTTCGGACCTGCCACATGCGGACATCGTGGATGCGATCACCGCGAGAACAGTCAGGCACCGCCACGGGATTGCGTGCATAGATACCTTCCGAGCAAAAGGGAGGAGAAGAATGGAGCTGCGTGCTACACCGCCTGCGAGAAATTCACCGCCGCTGTATCCGCCATCACCGCCGTATCCACCCCTCCCGGCAGTCGCAGGATAAAGGTGGACCCCACGCCCACGCGGCTTTCCACGAGCAGGTCGCCCCCGAGCAGCCGTGCCAGCTTGCGGGAGATGGGCAGTCCCAGCCCTGTTCCGCCATGCGAGCCGGGGGTGAGCACCTGCTCATATTCCTCGAAGATGCGGCCGAGGTTCTCGGGCGCGATGCCGGCGCCGGTGTCCGATACATGGATCTCGATCCGGGACAATCCCGCCGCGGATTCGCTCGCGCCGGGGTCCGCCTCCGGAACGTCGGGCGGGCCGTCGCGGAACGTGTGGGTGACGACGGACACTTCGCCCCGCTCCGTGAACTT
>JACDHR010000523.1:2582-2812 GCA_013820915.1 Gemmatimonadota bacterium | reverse complement strand
GGCCCGCCGCGCGGATCAGCGCCTCGAAGCGCGGCAGGGCTGCCTCATCCATCAGGTGCAGGTCGTCTAAGAAGAGCACGAGGGGACGCCGCGCCGCGACCAGCAGCGCCTCTATGTCCTCGTCTATCACTATCCCCTGAGTGGTCTTCCGGAGCTGCCGGCGGCGCAGGGCATCCGCGGTTGCTCCGATGGCGGCGAGCAGATCCCCCGGCCCGGGCAGTGCGCCGATC
>JACDHR010000523.1:0-2572 GCA_013820915.1 Gemmatimonadota bacterium | reverse complement strand
GTGTAGGTCCGCGGACGCCGCTCGTGCTGGGAGTATGCCGCGGCGAAGGCGCCGAGCAGCGCCGTTTTGCCGATCCCCGGCTCGCCTTCGATCAGGATCAGCTGCGGCTGTCCCCGCCGCGCCTCGTCCCGGCACTGGGAGAAGAGATACAGCTCGTCCCAGCCACCCGCGAAGACCGCGGCTAGCTCGGTCATGTGACCTGCTCCGGGGCGGGAAGCTGCGGCAACGTCTCGCGCAGCACGGCTATCTGCGTGTGCAGCAGAGGAGACTGCATGCGCGAGGTGCCCTCGAGAACCGTGAAGAGAATGGTCGAGGCGCCTTCGGGGTCCGTCTCGCGCACCAGCCGCGCGCGCTCGATCTGCACCATTGCCCAGAGGTACACGTCGGCGGCGTGCAGCGCTTCGGCGACGCGCACCAGCCGCTGCGCCGCAACGTCGGCCTGGCCGTCGAGTGCTTCGAGGCGCGCGAGCAGCGTCTCGACGATGTTGCGGTCCTCGAACCACTCCTCACGGTCGGCGACGACCGCCACCGCCCGCCAGGCGCACTCACGCGCCTCCTCCAGGCGACCGGCCTCGAGGTGGGAGAGGCCGAGCCCCGCCTGCGCGACGGCCTCCGAGCTCCAGTACTCGAACTCCCTGGCGCGCTCGAGCAGGTGCGCGTAGTGCTCGATGGCGGTGGAGAGATCGCCCGTCAGCCGGTGAAGCTCGGCGAGGTTGAAGGACGACTGCACCAGCGCGGAGCGGTCCCGCCGCTGGTGCAGCACCCGCGCGCGCTCGAGCAGCTGCCGCGCTTCCTCGAACTCCCCGAGCCGCAGCAGCACCGCGCCGAGGTTGTTGCAGGCGACGCCGATCTTGCGCGGATCCCCGAGCCGCTCGGAGATCTCGAGCATGCCGGTGAACTCGCGCCGCGCGTCGAGATACTCGCCTCGCTTTGCGTGCGCGATTCCCGCGATGGCGTAGTAGACGGCGCTGCGCAGCGGATCCCCAACCAGCGTGACCAGCTCCTGCGCCCGCTGCAGGTACGCGAACGCCTCCGTCGGCCGCCCGCCCCCGAAGATGTGTACGACAGCCACGCGCTGCAGGGCGTCGGCGAGCAGCAGAGAATCGCCCAGCTCCCCGGCGATCCTGACCGCCTCCTCCGCCGCCTCGGTCGTGCCGCTGGCGTTGGGAAGGTTGGTGAACTCGAGCAGCAGCTCGCAGCGCTCGCGCGGGTGATCGGCCGCCTCGGCCAGCAGCGAGCGTACCTGCTGCAGCAGCGTGGGTGCCGGTGAGAGAGCTGCCTTACGTTCGAGCGCGACCGACTTACGTCGCAGGCGCAGCGAGGCTGCCGCGTCGCCCGGTCCGAGGTCATGTGCACGCGTGTAGCAGGCGACGCCCTTGCCGTACATGCCGACCGTGTCGTAGACGTCGCCCAGGCGCTCCTCGAGGTCGATTCGCTCCGCATCCGAAGCGCTGGTCTCGCGCGCGATCTTGAAGAACTCCTCCGCCTCCCCGTGCGCGTAGACCCGGCGGGCGCGGTCTGCTGCGATGCGCGCGTAGCGGTGAGCGGCCTCCACCACACGCGGGACACGGGCTGCACGTCGGCTCTGAAGAGTGCGGGTGACCGGAACACCTGGGCGGTCCCCTTCTGAGCGAGCGCCGGTTCTACAGGGTAGCCTCGTACGGAACCCCGCCAGCCCTCGCATGGGCTGGCGCGGTTCGGTCATTTCGGCTGGTCCACTCCGTGCCTGTACCCGGAGCGCACCGTACAGGGGCACGCGTGCGGGCGACTTCCGGCAGGACAGCGCGCGTTTCCGGCAACCTACTTGCAGGCGCTCCTCTGCCGATCCGCGGCGAGAACCGCACCCGGTCGGCTGCGGGAGCAAGAGAAATCATGCTGGGGAGAGTTCCATGTTTCGTTTGGCAGCCATGGTCGGCGCTCTGCACCTAGGGCTCATCGCGGGCGCCGTTGCGCAGGAGATGACCGTGCGGCGACCTGTCTCCACTTACTCGATCGTCGCCCGTGACTCGGCCACGGGGCAGCTCGGCGTGGCGGTGCAGTCGCACTGGTTCTCGGTCGGACCGCTGGTGCCCTGGGCCGAGGCGGGGGTGGGAGCGGTGGCGACGCAGAGCTTCGTTGATCCCCGCTACGGCCCACTTGGCCTGGACCTGATGCGGCTGGGCCGCAGCGCGCCAGAGGCGCTGCACGCGCTGGTCTCGACCGACAGCGACTCGACGGTGCGGCAGGTGGCGATGATCGACGCGCAGGGGCGGGTCGCGGCCTTCACCGGCAGACGCGCGGTGCCGGCTGCGGGGCACTACACCGGTGCGCAGTACTCCGTGCAGGCGAACCTCATGGAAAAGCCGACCGTGTGGCCGGCTATGGCGCGCGCGTACGAGAACGCGCAGGGCGATCTCGCGGAGCGGCTGCTGCAGGCGCTCGAGGCGGCGGAGCGTGAGGGCGGTGACATTCGCGGGAAGCAGTCCGCTGCAATTCTCATCGTGGGGCCGGAGAGCACTGGGAGAGCCTGGGCCGATCGGATCGTCGACCTGCGCGTAGAGGATCATCCGGACCCGCTGGTGGAGCTGCGGCG
>JACDHR010000522.1 GCA_013820915.1 Gemmatimonadota bacterium | reverse complement strand
GCATGATACACTGCGCGACGTGCTTGCCCATGCCGCTCGCGACGCTGCGCGCCGTGTAAGGCGTAGTCTGACCCAGCAGCGCCGCGAGGAGAACCATTTCTGGGCGCTGCGCGACGTCTCCTTCGAGGTGACGCGGGGCGAGGTGGTGGGAATCATCGGCACCAATGGCGCGGGCAAGAGCACGCTGCTGAAACTCCTTTCGCGAATCACCGAGCCCACGGTCGGGGAGGCAGAGGTACACGGGCGGGTCGGCTCCCTGCTCGAGGTGGGCACCGGCTTTCACGGAGAGCTGACCGGGCGGGAGAACGTCTACCTGAACGGCGCCATTCTCGGCATGCGGCGCACCGAGATTGCACGCAAGTTCGATGAGATCGTCGCCTTCGCCGAGATCGAGAAGTTCATCGACACCCCGGTCAAGCACTACTCCAGCGGGATGTACCTGCGGCTGGCGTTCGCCGTCGCGGCCCACCTCGAACCTGAAATCCTGATCGTGGACGAGGTGCTGGCGGTTGGAGACGCCTCGTTTCAGAAGAAGTGCCTGGGAAAGATGAAGGATGTGGCGGGAGCGGGGCGGACGGTGCTATTCGTGAGCCACAACACGGATGCGGTTCAGCGCCTGTGCAGCCGCTGCCTGCATCTGGAGCAGGGAACCGTTGCGGCCGATGGCGAGGTTAGGGACGTGGTCACCGGGTACCTCTCGAGTGGTCACGAGAGACCCAGTCCGGATCGGTGGATCGATCTCTCGTCTGCGGCGCGCAGCGGTTCCGGAGATGCGCGCTTCCTGCGCGCTTGCTACACAAGTGCTGCGGACATTCTGGGCGGGCATCCGCACCCCTTCGCCCCGCTGGATTTCGAGTTCGCCATCAGTTCGGATGCCGAGCGCGTGGTTCGCTCGCTCGCAGTGTACCTGACGAGCCAGCACGGCACCAAGTTGATCAACGCGGACACCATCTCGCAGGGCAAGCTCCTCCACCTACGGAACGGCCTGAATCTTGTGCAACTTCGCATCGCCGAGCTGTGCCTCAACCCGGGTGTGTATACCGTGGGACTCTGGCTAGCCAACTCGATGCATGACGCCATGGACCACCTCGAATCGGCGTTCGAGATCGAGGTGGTGCCCTTTCCGGAACAGGGAATGGGCGTCACCCCGTCGTCGAATGGCGTGGTGGCAACTCGCTTCGAGGTCATCCAGGTTTCACCGGATCCGGTGTATTCGTCAATGGGCAGCTGATGATGTCGAGGGTATCCTCCTCCAGGCACTTGGCCGTGGTCGGCGAGCGCTTCCCCCGGACTAGAAGAGCGATCCGCCTGCAACGACGGAATCGTCGAACGACAGGAATCGTGGAACCCATCCACTGGAGAATTGTGGAACCTATCCGCAGAACACGTGAGATCCTCTACCTGCTAGTGATCCCTGCGGGTCCAGCCGGTGCAGACATCTCATGAACTGATGGAACCCTATGCTGCAGACTGAGCTTCGTGAAGAGAGCCGCAACGGCGCGGCAGACGCAGACGCACCGCTGGTCTCAGTGGTCATGCCGTGCCTGAATGAGGAGGCCGCGATCGGCGCCTGCATCGAGAAGATCCAGCGTACCTTCGCCGCGGCCGGCATTGACGGCGAGATCGTTGTCTGCGACAACGGGTCAACCGACCGATCCGTTGAGATTGCCGACAGCATGGGCGCGCGCGTCATCCACGAGCGGCGCCGCGGCTACGGTAACGCTTATCTAACAGGCTTCGCCCACGCCCGCGGCGCCTACCTCATCATGGGCGACGCCGATGACACCTACGATTTCACCCTCATCCCCACCTTCCTCGACCTGATGGTGAATCAGGGCTACGAGTTCGTCACCGGCAGTCGCTACCTTGAGGGTGGGGACGAGCACATCACGCGCTTGCACCGCTACGTGGGCAATCCCGCACTTACCGCCATTCTCAACACGCTTTTCCGTACGCCGTATACGGATGTGTACTGCGGCTTCCGCGGCTTCAGCCGTGAGGCATATGAGCGCATCCGGCCGGTGAGCCCGGGAATGGAGTTTAACCTCGAGCTGGCGATCAATGCGGGGTTGGCGCGACTGAAGACGGTCGAGGTGCCGATCCGGCTTGCCCCACGCAAGGGGGAGTCGAAGCTGCGCACCTTCCGCGACGGCTGGCGCAGCCTGCGGATGATGCTACTCTACTCCCCCAACAAGCTCTTCCTCTGGCCCGGCGCGCTGCTCTTCGCGGCCGGGGTGCTGCTACACCTGCTGGTTCTGATCGGCCTGGTGCAGTGGGACGGCCGCCCCGCCGCGGGCGTGACCGGCGTCTTCGCTACCATCTTTTCGGTGGTCGGCTTCCAGATCCTCAGTCTGGGGCTGCACGTGAAGACCTATTCCTGGACGCGCCGCTTCGACTCTGATAATGCGACGCTTGAGAAGTTCTACCGGATGTTCAAGCTCGAGGCAGGCTTGCTGCTAGGAGCGGCGCTGGTGGCGCTTGGGGGCTCGATCCTCTTCGGGCTGATGGTGCAGTGGCTGCGTTCGGACCTGCTGCCGCTCCCGCACCCGGAGTGGGCAGCCTTCGCGGCCACGCTCGTCATCATCGGCTGCAGCACACTTTTCTCTTCGCTCTTCATCTCGGCGATGTCGATGACGCACCCGGAAAGGCAGCAGCCATGAGGCGAGGTAGGGGAGTCGCCGCCGCGCTCGCGAGCGGCCGGCGCAGAGGGCGAGGGGATACGCAGCACCCCGAGACGCACACAGATTCCGCAAAGGAGAGGACCCTTGCAGCCGACGACCGGCGCTGGTACCTGCTGGCGCTGGTGCTCCTCTCGGTCTTGCTC
>JACDHR010000521.1:528-2827 GCA_013820915.1 Gemmatimonadota bacterium | reverse complement strand
TCCTCGCTTCGTGCGCCCGCGGCTGATCGAGGCGCTCGCCGATACACCTGTGGCGCTCATTCGTGGACCCCGCCAATGTGGCAACACCACGCTTCCAGCCGTGATGCGGCTTCCAGTCCTGCTCCGATAAACTTCTCCTCGTTCTCTGAGAGCGCTCCGCGTGATTGCCCAGATGCGGTTGGCACGATACGATGGAATTCGTAAACCAACCCCGAGGTAATGCATGAATGCTCGCGCCACCGCGCCCGGCCCGATCGAGGAGATGCTCTCCAGTCTCCCGGAAGGGGAACAGCGCAGGCTCGCGCAGACCGGCTACGGCCCCAGCGGCGCGTTCTCGCAATTCTGCCAGGCGGTGGCCGAGTGCCTGATCAGCGGCACCAAGGAAGAGCAGTTGCTGGAGGGCCTGCTGCTCGGTAAGGAGCAGCACCGGCGGAGCGCGGGCAACGGGCGGAGCGCTCAGGCGGCGCGGGCGCTCGAATGAGGATACCGGCACGGCGTGAATCGTTCAGGGAACAGAGGAGGGGAGATGGACGGAGCACACAACGCCCAGGACCAGACCGGCATGATCGTGTCTCGCGATCCCCGGGTTCACAGCGGCGAGCTGGTATTCGCCGGTACGCGTGTGCCCGTGGATACGCTGATCGACTACCTGAAGGGCGGCCACTCGATCGAGGACTTCCTGGAGGGTTTCCCGAGCGTGGAACGCTGGCAGGTCGAGGCGCTCCTCGATCTCTCCCCCGATGCGATCGAGCAGCTGACCGGTGGCGGTGCGCGTTCTGCTTGACGAAGATCTGGACGTGCGCCTGCGCCACCACATCGGGGCGGGAGCTGGGTCGAGACCGTCACCTACCGAGGCAGGAAAGAGCTGGACAACGGCGATCCCCTCCGCGCCGCTGCCGCCGGTTCCTTGACCTCCAATCGGGCCGAAGGCTTGCTCTGATTCGCTGGTGGCGAAACCGATAACGAGAGAGCTGTGATGAAAGCAATTCCGCTGCCTCCGATCACCGATGAGGTCATCCACCAGGTGCGCGACCGCATCGTCGAGGCCGTGCATCCAGAGCAGATCTGGCTCTTCGGCTCCGCCGCACGGGGCAAGACACGTGAGGGAAGCGATCTGGATCTCCTGGTGGTGATGGATCTTCCTGAGGGAGTGTCCCACTACGCGCAGGCCGCGAAGATCCATTCCCTCTTCCGGGACTTGCTGGTGCCAATGGATATTATCGTCATGCCGCCGGAGGAGTTTGCACGTTGGCATTCCACCCCCGGACACATCGCGCGGATCGCGACACGGGACGGAGTCCTGCTTCATGGATGACGCGAATCTCCGTGAGAGTGTCCGTCAGTGGATGGAGATCGCCGATGGCGATCTTCGCAGCGCTGAGGCCCTCCTGGATCTCGAGCCGCCCGAGCTTCGTGCCGCTGCCTTTCACTGTCAGCAGGCGGGTGAGAAGTATCTCAAGGCACTGCTGGTGCTCCACGGGCAGGATCCGCCCTACACGCACGACCTCAAGCTGCTCGTGACCGGAGCAAGCGTGATCGACGCTTCGCTGAGTTCGCTCGCTACAGATGCGGCATCGCTCACTCCGTACGGCACCGGAACCCGCTATCCCCGACCGACGCGTGTTCCTTCACCGGACGAGGTTCGCGACCTGCTGCAGGCGGCCCGTCGCATCCGTGATGCCGTTCGGCCTCTCCTTCCTGATCCAAACGAACCGGCGGAAGAAGCCGGATCCACCGACACCGAACCTCCAGACGCATGAAGAACTGGTTCGATATCGCCCGCCCACACGAGGACATCCGCCGCGGTGACTTCGACGAAGCCGTCTTCGCCGCCGACCTCGGCGACGTAGCTGCGGGTCGCGCCGCCGCCGACTACAACGATCCCTACACCTTCTTCCGCAAGACCTATCTCACGAGTGGACTGACCAACCTGCTCCGGGAGGTCCACGAGAAGCTCACCACCGGCAAGGGGCCATCCGTGGTCGAGCTGCAGACCCCCTTCGGCATCGGGTCCGGCACTGCCAGCGACATCGTGCCGGCGACGGTCAAGTTCGGCGAGTCGCTACCGGCCAGCTGGATCCAGTTCAGCGAGGACATATTCCTGCTCACGCCGGAGCGGACAAGAGCGCTCAAGGAGGCGGCGAAGCCGGAGCCGGTGCTTGAACCTGAACCGAAGCTGGACACGGATCGGACTCCACCCGTGGTGGAGCCGCAGCCGGGTTTTCCCGAGCTGACCTCTCCAGATCTGACTCCCTCCGCGAACGATCGGCTGCCGCGGGTTGCTTTGCGCGCTTCGGGC
>JACDHR010000521.1:0-518 GCA_013820915.1 Gemmatimonadota bacterium | reverse complement strand
CTTCGGGCATCCCGTCGAGCAAGCTGGCGGACCTGAGCCGCGGTGTCTTCATCCCTCTCTCGCGAGAGGTGGGAGAATTCACCGTTACGATCGAGATCGACGTGAGGTCTGCCGAGGGAATCCCGAAGAAGGTGATCGAGCAGCAGGTGCGCGAGACGCTGCGGCAGCTCGGAGCGTCCATTCAGGGGCTGGCGTAGGCACACGCCGACCCTGCCTGCGGATTAGCTTTGCTAAGTCAGGATCCTACTCGCGACCGCGGTCGGAGCGGCGACGATCCTGCCACACCCGACCGCAATAGAAGAGAGGAGACCCATGGCGCGAGGAAAGAATTTTGTCGATCGGAGCGAGTTCGCCGAAGTAGTTGAAGGCATTCGTACTCAGCAGGACGAGAAGTATCAGGATGTTGATCTGAGTTGTCCCCTCATTTACGTAACCTCTACTTCTGTATAGACTTCTGCGGTTGATGAAGGCGATTCATGTCCCGCAGGAGAGTGATTGTGGAAGGCAGGAGCAGATCG
>JACDHR010000520.1 GCA_013820915.1 Gemmatimonadota bacterium | reverse complement strand
ACATGGCACTGCGCGCACACCAGCGTGCGCATCTCCTGACGCGTCGCGTCGCGATTGATGTCGTAGTTCTGCCGCCCCAGGCTCGCCTGGAACGCCCGCATCCCGTTGATGAGCCCGGGGCGCGTCACCCGCAACGCCATCGTCTGCGGGTCGTGGCAATCGACGCACGTCACGGAATGCGAGATCAGCGGTTGGCCCTGCGCGTCTACCAGGTTCCGAGCCTCGTTCCACCGCATGCGGCTCACCACGCGGAACCCTTCCATGACATCGCCGTTCCCCATTGCCCGGTACGCCGGCATCACGGCCGCGTGGCAGTGGAGACAGGCGCCCGGCTGCGGCCGCTGCGCTACCCGCTCGGTGTGGTCCTGGTCGTGGAGCGCGAAGGCGTGACCGCGCGACTCGCGGTAGTCGATCGAGAAGGCATGCCCCGCCCACATCGTGCGCAACCAGGGATAGGCATCAAGCTTCTGGCGCGGGATCGCGTCGCTCCCGCCGTAGCGGGTGCGCTCGTAATCCACAGTACGCATGAAGCTCTCGTACTGGCGCGGCCAGTTCTGCCCCCACACCGCCGGGTCGGTGGTGTTCTCGTCCACCTCCACGAAGCGGATGTACGGATTCCGCGCCTCCTGCCGACGCTCGAAGATGTTGATCAGCAGCGCCGCCACTCCGAAGGTGACCAGCGCAACGAGCACGACCCCGGCGGGGAGCAGCCACGCGGGCCGGCGGCGTTCACGGGCCGGCGGCGCGTCGGGAGGAGGAGGATTTGGGTCGCGGGTGCTCATCAATTGCTCCTTGGCGTTTCAGGTGAGCGCTCGATCCGGACGTGTGGGTCACCGCCACGCGGCGTGACCGACATCTCGATGGCAGTGCATGCACGACACGGATTCCCCCTCGACCGTCGCCGGGAGCATCTCGTGCACCATCCCCATATGGCAGGTCACACAGTTCTTCTGCACGATGCGCAGGTTGCGCGCTTTGATGCGGATGGGCTCCGGGTAATTCTGGAGCGTAAAGCCGACGGAGTGGAACCACCCGTTCTCGGCCTTGGAGATCCACTTCGGAATGGTAGGGTGCGGCAGGTGGCAGTCGACGCAGCGCGCAACGGCGCTATGGCTGCTGGCCGTCCAGGAGTCGTACTGGTCCCACATGATGTGGCAGTTCGCACACGCTTCCGGGTTGTTGCTCAGGTAGGAGGCACCCTCGGCGTAGGTGAAGGTGAACGCACCGAGCCCGATCAGCACGCCGACGAGGGCGCCGACTGCCAGCGTGAGGGTACCGATGCCGAACCAGCGCCTCGCCATGGTGGCTCCTGTGAGCGCGCGTCGCGTGCCGGGGGCGGCACCACTGCCGATGCCGCCGCGCAGCGTGTTATCCCGATCGAAGGCTCCCGCTGCCTACTTTACCCGCAGCCCCGCCGCGCCGTCAAGGTTTCCGATATTCTTTCTTCGTTCCTGTGACGAATATCACACTTTTGGATCGACAAAGCTTGCACACAACCCGCACGTACTCTACGATGTCGGCCTCGCCCCGATCTCGGGATATTGCAACTTTGGTAGCCCTGCTGCGACGGATTCCACATCAGTTGTGCGGCCACGAACGCGTCGCTGCGGATAGCGACGTCAGGGGAGAGTAAATGCATCATCGGCACAGGACCGAGGTCGTCGTTGTGGGATCCGGCCCTGGCAGTGCCACCGTGGCGCGTGAGCTGGCGCGCGCGGGGCGGAAGGTGCTGCTGCTCGAGCGTGGGCGGGACTGGCGCCGCCACCCGCTGTACGGCACCTATCCCGGCGCGCTGCTCTATGCCGACAAGCACGCGCTGCTCTTCACCCGTGAGGGGCTGAACGTCATCCGCCCGCTGATGCTGGGTGGTGCGACCAGCATGTACTGCGGCTGCTCCGCGCCTCCGCTCCCCTGGTGGCGCGGCTACGGCATAGAGCTGGACGGTTACGCGGAGGAGACGGCGCGTGAGCTGCGGATCGCGCCACTGCCGCCCGAGCTGCGCGGTGCGGCCTCCACGCGCATAGCGGAGGCGGCCGGCGAGCTGGGAATGCAGTGGACGCCGCAGGAGAAGTTCATGCAGCCGCAGCGCACCCGCGATTTCGATTGCGCTGCGACGTGCATGCTCGGCTGCCGCTGCGGCGCCAAGTGGAACGCCGCGGAGTACGTGGACGAGGCCGTCGCCGGCGGCTGCGAGCTGTGGACCCGCGCCACCGCAGACCGCGTGGTGGTGGAGGGAGGTGGCGCCGCGGGAGTGGTGGGGAAGGTCCGGGGCAAGCCCTTCAGGGTCGAGGCGGAGACGGTGGTGGTCGCCGCCGGCGGCATCGGCTCGCCGGTGCTGCTGCGCCGCAGCGGGCTCGACGGAGCGGGGCAGGGAATGACGATGGATACCACCGTCATGGTCTACGGCCACGCCCCCTTCCGCGGCAACGGCACCGAGCCGCCGATGACCTGGAGCTACCCGGACGACGAGCTGGGTGTGCTCTACTCCACCCTGATCGATCCCTGGCTGATGTACCCGGTGATCATGGCGATGAAGGGTCCTGCTTACCCGCTCACCTGGCACCGGTGGCGCCGGACGCTCGGCGTGATGATCAAGCTCAAGGACGAGATCAGCGGCGAGGTCGATGCACGTGGCCGCATCAGCAAGGGTCTCACGGCGAACGAGCGCGAGCGGCAGCAGCGCGCCGAAGTGGTGGCGGGAGACATCCTCCGCCGCGCCGGCTGCGCCTCCGAGAGCATCTTCACCACGCCGCCGCGCGGTACTCACCCTTCGGGCACCGTCCGCATCGGTCCCATGCTCTCCACCAACCTGGAGACCCAGGTCAGC
>JACDHR010000519.1 GCA_013820915.1 Gemmatimonadota bacterium | reverse complement strand
GACTACGATGGCTACCACTTTGGTACGTCGCTTCATGATCGGGCCGGGTGGGGGTGGAGCACACGTGAGCTTGCCTGACCGTACGGGAGGCGGCGGGGCGGAGTTTCGCCATCGCACCGGGCCGATGAACGACCCGGCAGGGAACTGCAAGCGTCCTCGCGGACGCCCCTCCCCTACCACAGTGCGGCGCCCGGCATGAGAGTGTTCCCCCCGCTTGCTCGCGCGGCACGCTACGCCTAGGTTGAGGGCCACTTCCTACACCCGTTTCTCGGATCGTCCATCCCGCACTTCATGCGCTGGCGAGGTCCCCCACTCCTGCGTCCGAACGCTGGCAGTCTGCGCCGCACAAGCGTGGTCGGCGCCGGCGCGCTTCTGCTCTCGGCCGTTCTCCTCTGGGGCTGCGACTCCGCTGACGGTACTCTGCCTCCTCCCCAGGCTCCACCCGCCGCTGCGCCGATTGCCGCGGGACCGGTGCCCGCGGGTGAGGAGCTGATCCGCGAGCTGGGCTGCGGCGCCTGCCACGCGGGGCTGCCCGCGCGCGGCCAGGCCGCGGCGCCCGGACTGGACGACGTGGGGCAGCGATACACCCCCGGGCAGCTCTTCGCCTACCTGCAGAACCCGCAGCCGGCGCGGAGCGGCAGTGCGCGGGCAAGGATGCCCGACTTCCACCTCGACGAGCGGGAGAGCCTGGCCCTCACGCTCTACCTGACCGATGGACGGGGCCGCAGGGCAGGGCGCGGGGAGGGCGATGCGGAGCGAGCCTTCGAGCAGGCGCAGCGGCAGCACCGGGAGAGCGACGCGGAGCTGGGGCGCGCGATCTTCCGCTCCCAGAACTGCGCCGGCTGCCACGTCCGCTCCGGCGAGGATGCCTGGGCGGCCGGACCCCTGCTGAGCGGCGAGGGGTCGCGCGCAGAGCCCGAGTGGCTGCGCGAGTTCCTCCGGAATCCGACTCCTGTTCGCCCCTTCGGCTTCCAACCGGGCACGGGGAGCCGCATGCCCGACTTCCGCCTCTCCGCCGAGGAGGTGGACACCCTCGGGGCCTACCTGATGCGCCAGACCCAGCCGCTCGCCGCCGGCACGCAGCCGCCGCGGGAGCTTTCCCCCTTTGCGCGCGCCAAGGCGGAGGCACTGCTGCGCGAGCAGCTCCCCTGCCTGGGGTGCCACGCGATCGATGGGGAGGGGGGGCGGATCGGGCCGGATCTGGCACGGGTGCGGGAGCGGCGGCAGCCCGCCTACATCGAGGCGATGCTGCGCGATCCGCAGGCGACCTCCCCCGGCACCGTGATGCCACCGACGCCGATGCCGCCCGAGACCTTCGAGCTGATCCTCGGCTACCTGCTCGGCCGCGAGGGGGCGACGGAGCCGGAGCGGCTCTCGCTGGTGGAGAACCGCATCCACTTCCCGCAGGGGCGCAGCAACGAGGAGCTGCTCTATGGCCGCGTCTGCGCTGCCTGCCACGGCCCGCAGGGCGGCGCGGATGGCTACAACGCGCGCTTCCTGCCTACCCCGCCGACGGTGCACGCCTCGGCGGAGTACATCTCGCTGCGCCCGGACGACACCATGTACGACGGCATCCACTCCGGCGGGCGCATCCTGAACCGCAGCCCGCGAATGCCCGCCTTCGGCGCGATGCTGGGGCGCGAGCAGATCCGCGGCCTGGTGCGGCACATCCGCGAACTGTGCCGCTGCGACGGCCCGCGCTGGGCACGGGACGGCGGGGAGGGGAGGCGATGAGCATGACCATTCCGCTTCCGCACGCAAAGTTGGTTGTGTCGCCACCCCCCTGGCGGTTGAAACCGCAGCAACAACTGCACGAAGTCCGCCTTCTTCGCGCTTCGCGCTCAGTGCCCGCGAAGGTTCGCGGACTGAACCGCACCCTTGCAGCCCACGCAGGTGGGCTTTGTGTAGTTCCAGCCGCGAATTTATTCGCCCGGCCGCAGGCGGTGCCCGCACCCTCCCGGTATCACCGATGACGAAGAAGCGAGGAGGATCGGGCAAGGACCGGCCGCAGCACCGGGAGCGGCCGAACCCAGCCGAGCGGCCGGCGCCTCAGCCGCGCGCACCTTCGCGAGATCGCCGGGTTCTGGTCGCCGCGGCGGCGCTGCTGCTCGTTCTCGCCGCCGTCGGGATCTACCTCCTGCTGGGACGCGGGGGTGATGTGCCGCCGGGTGAGCGCATCGCCCTTCCGCCTCCGGCTCCCCCCATGGCGGCTGCCGCCGTGCAATGGGAGGACTTCGTCGGCGCGGAGGCATGCGCGCAGTGCCACGCGCCGCAGTACGAGGCGTGGCGGCGCTCGACCCACGGCCAGGCGGGCGGGCCCCCCTCGCGCGAGCGCATCCTGGCCGCCTTCGACGGCACGCCGATCTACTTCCGCGACGCGGTCGTCATCCCCTCCGTCAACGCACGCGGGGAGTTCATCTTCACCGTGCGGCAGGAGGGGATGCCGGAGGAGGTGGTGCGGGTGGACGGCGTCGTCGGCGGAGGGCACATGGTGGGAGGAGGCACCCAGGGCTTCGTCTCCCGCGCGGCGGACGGCACGCTGCGTTTCCTCCCCTTCGACTTCCACCGGCAGAATGGCGTCTGGTTCTGCAACACCAACACCCGCAGCGACAAGGGGTGGATCGGGATCTCGCGCGAGGTGGCGCTCGCCGACTGCGGCGACTGGCCGCCGGTGCGCGTCTTCGGCGAGGTCGAGCGCTACGCCAACTGCCAGTCCTGCCACGGCAGCCAGATCGAGGTCGCCTTCGACACCGCGCAGAAGCGCTACGACACCCGCATCCAGTCGCTGGCGATCAACTGCGAGTCCTGCCACGGTCCAGGCCGCCAGC
>JACDHR010000152.1 GCA_013820915.1 Gemmatimonadota bacterium | reverse complement strand
ATCGCGGTCGCGTTTCGGAAAGCAGACCATGAACCGCACCCGACGGAGCGGGTATCAACCGCCAGCACGCTCAACGATGACCCTCACTTCTGCAGTGCGGCACCCGCGCGTCGGAACCCGCGACCCCCACTTGGGCGAGAGGAGTAACTGTGACTTGGCAGAAGCTGCTTCCCTGGTTTGCGATCGCAGGGGGTGTGCTCGGGTACGTGACGGGCGATAACGTCCTGCTGTTCATGGCGATCCTCCTGCTTTTCGGCTGGATCTCCTGGCGATCACGCCCGCGCGAGGATGAGGACTGATCGGAACGGCCAACCCCGTGAGCGGAACGGGGTGCCCGCACGGCTACTCGAGCATCTGCTGAGTGGCAGGCATATCCTGCTCGCCGGGACCCGAGCGACGAGCCGTCGTCCGCGCTGCTGGAACGGATCCGGGCAGACCGGAGCTGGAGCACGGGCCGGCGCCGCAGGGGGCGTGAGCGCCTCCGGATCGGGAATGCCGAAGGCGGGAGGTAGCGGTCGTGCCCATCATCTCGCGCTTCTACGGAATCGTCATCCGGATATTCTACGATGACCACGCGCCCCCGCACTTTCACGCCTCGTACGCCGAGCACGAACTGATCGTGGGGATCGCCCCGATCGCTATCCTGAACGGGGAGGCACCCTCGCGGGTACGATCCATGGTGCTGGAGTGGTCAGCCCTACATCAGGCCGAACTGCTGACCAACTGGGAATGCTGCCACACCGGAGTAGTTCCGAGCGCGATCGCACCGCTGGAGTGAAATGAACATGGCAAGCACGGAAGTCACGCTGATGCAGCGCCTCACGGCCGCGGTCCCCGAACCGGAGCGGCGGGTCGCGTTGACCTTCGCCGACGGGTTCTCCGGCAGGGTGGATTTCAACCCGCTGATCGCGCGCGGCGGCGTCTACGCGCCGCTCGCGGAGGCGGCCTTCTTTAGCCAGCTGCGGATCGGCGAAGGAGGTCGCACGCTGGAGTGGCCGGACAAGCTGAATTTTTGCGCGGACGCGTTGCGAATGCAGGCAGAAGGAACGGATCTCGACGCATGAGCAACCACGCCCAGCAGCTCGTCCAGAAGCTGTGGAACTACTGCAACGTCCTGCGCGACGACGGCCTCAGCTACGGCGACTTCGTCGAACAGCTCACCTACCTGCTGTTCCTCAAGATGGCGCACGAGCGCGCGCAGCAGCCGTCCGCGATCCCGACGGAGTATGCTTGGCCCGCGCTCGAATCCAGGGATGGCGACGCTCGGCATCATCTTCCGCAAGGCGCAGAACCGCATCCAGGATCCGGCCATGCTGAAGCGGCTCGTCTCCGAGCTGATCGGCCGCGAGCAGTGGAGCACGCTCGACGCCGACGGGAAGGGCGACGCTTACGAGGGCCTGCTCGAAAAGAACGCGCAGGACACCAAGGGCGGCGCGGGGCAGTACTTCACGCCCCGGCCGCTGACCAAGGCGATCGTCGAGTGCGTGCGGCCCCGGCCGGGCGAGACGATCTGCAACCCGGCGTGCGGTACCGCGTGATCCTGACCAATCCGCCGTTCGGCAAGAAGTCCAGCGTCCGGGTGGTCAACGAGTAGGGCGAGGAGGAGCGGCAGGCGCTCACCGTGGTGCGCGACGACTGGGCACCCAACGCCAAAGCTCAGGCGTGCGGGGCACATGCGCGCGAGCTTGCCTGCGCCGAAAACATGCCGTGCCTCTCGTCGCCTGCCTCCGCTTGTTAGACCACCTTCAAGATCGAGCCTCGCGTTCGCCTCCGCAAAGCCGCTCTCCCTCCGATGCCTGGCGAAGACGAAAGCCACGCCGAGGACGGATCGGCAGCACTCGATCAATTTGGAGGCGCAACCAGCCTCTGTTTTCGCCTCCAGGCCTCATGATCAGTGCATGGTTCCCCTCAGCAGTCCCGGTGGAGGAACTTCCAAGATCCGCGGTAGCTCAAACAGGACACTCAACGGCTGTCGGGTCGGATTCACAGGGTTCCCACGGATCGCCCGGATCACCGGGATCGTAACTCGCGGGAACGGCGGCAAGATTGCCCTCCCCGAGCTCCCAGTTTACGTCCTGCCATCTGCTATAATAAAACTGCTCGCCAAGCCCAGTGAAGGCATTGATCAATCCAGCGAAGAGGATACCTGCGAGGTGGTTCTTGCCGTCCGGGGTTGTGACGAATACCGGCGAACCGCTGTCCCCTCTCCCAACCCCCGCATCAACGACGCCGGAGCAAAGAAGGCCGTAAGTACCTACGCCTGTCGGTAGGTATACATGGCGGCAGGAACTCACAACCGTTCCCGCCGTCCATCCGGTGGTCCGCCCCACCTTGTCAAGCACATCACCTTGGAAGATGTTATCCGTGGTGCTGCTCAGACCGATTCGCGCATTATGACTGTTGATGGCGAGCGAGCCAACAACCGTGGGAAGGAACACCCGCTCGACAGGACGCGCGATTCCGCCATGGTCCCACGAATCACTCGTGTTGATCTCAACGAGCGCCGCTTCACTCCAGCGACAGCCACGTCTGGCTTGATTGGAATCGCACCACCATTGCTGGGTAAAATGGGGATCGCGGACGTCCGTTCCGATTGTGTTTCGGTTCCGAGCGTACCAGGGCCCGATGTTCGGCTGATGGATGATTGCTCCGATGTAGCCGCCGAGGCCGTGAACATCCTGATCCTGCGTACAATGCGAGTTTGTAACCATATGGCGCTTGCCCTGAAAAAGCACATTGAAGCCATAGGTACAGAAGCCCTCCGAGTTCCAGCCCGTGTAAACCGGAATGATCTGAGTCCCGCCGCGTAGCGGGCGGATATGGTCCCTCAGCGATTGGACGAGCCGGGGGCGCGCCGCTACCTCAACGATCAGTGCATTGGTCGGGATCTGCGTTCGGGCGAGGATCTCCAGCGCCTGGTCGCGGGCGGCTGCATTTTCGACGCCGATCCTCAGCCTATTGTTCCGCTCGTCCACCTCGGTGAACACCAGCGAGGGGAGACGGGCTACAGTGATGCCGTTGAGCCAGCCTTCGAGCTGCCGGAATGTGTACCGGGCTGACCGGAACTGCACATTCATTTCACCCCGCTCTCCCCGGCGAAGTTCATCGGCGATCACGGCGCGCGCCTGAGCCGCCACGTCCGGGATCGTGAGGTAAACATGCAGGACTCCGTTCTCCACGAAGGCACCTCCGAAGGCGGGAATCTGCCGAGCGATCCGCTCCGAGATGCGCTCCGGACGCTGCGACACGCGTGTATCGATCGGGCTTGGATGTAGACCAGGCTCGCTCAGGTCAGTCTCGTCCCGGGCGAGATCCACGTTGGCCGAGGCCTGCTCTGGCGCTACAGGGTTAACGCGGTCCGAACAGGCGGGTAGCACGATGAGCGCTCCGACGGCGAGCCCGACGAGGTAGGGTCTGATGTTAAACATCTTGGTACGTCTCCTGGTTAAAACGTGGGTGAATGGGGACTAAACGGGGATTGTTTGCTCGTGCAAAGATCGTGTAGAGCGCGGCTCACCTTACCGGACGCAGTGGAGTACATAGGCGCACGATTCGCAATCCGTGGGCATTCAGAGGCAGGGTAGCGCGAGTGACGTCAACGCAGGCGGGCTTTACCAACGAAACGTAGTAGCGCATTTTGCTGTTACTCCGTTACTCCTACCAGTGCCACAGCTCCTCGTAGGGATTCGGTGATTGCGACTACTTCGCTATCACGAAGGAGCTTGTAGCAATCAGCGCCTGCTCACCTGTTCGCAGGTCCTCCACGTTCGTGAACAGACGATATTCGCCCGCAGGCAACTCCTCAGGTAGAGGGAAGCGAGTCGAAGCCGCTCTGCCTCGATGAAGATGCTTTAATACCGCTAGACACAATACATCACGGGGTAGATTCTCCGGGACCCTCCATTCGCCGTTCACCTGCTCTTCAAGCCCGCTGACGCAGAGATTGTATCCGATCCCATGTTTCGTTCGGTTAGTAAGAGTAATGACGATCTCGGCGCCCGGAGCGTACAACTGTTGGTCCGTTGTAAACTCGACGTTCAGATCACCTGGCTGGGGGGCCAGCATCATGTTGCAACCACTAAACACCAGAAGAAGCAGTAACGGCAAGGGAAGTTTGCGAGAAACCCGCTCATGGAAGGCTGTTTGCAGACGAGTAGCTCCCCGGCAAAGTGGCGGATGTCGAACAGGGCACATGTTTACACTCCTGAGACGTGTGGACTACGATGGCTATATACGGCAGCCCGGCGAGCAACCAGTGAACGAACAAGCATGGTGGATTCTGACGCCATGGAGCTGGAAAGACGCTATCTCACGGTGCAATGCGGTATGCTACCTCGCCGAACTCGACGGAGTCTCAAACGCCGACAATGATCCGAGCATGGGATGCAAGATACAGTTTAGGGACTCGGAAGCGCTACGAGGGAATGTACCGCTTCAGCGCTTTCCGGACAAGTCGCCCGTTCGTGAGAGTTACACCTTCGCCCGTGGTCATGCTGCTGCACAAAATCCCTCCTGATTGCGTCGTTTACGCTCACGCCGGCCCTGCTCCAGCTTCACGCGCCGCTTCGCGCGAAGCGCGCCGGCGGATCTCCGCGGGTAGTACTCCGCCGGCGGCAGGTAGCCGAGCCCTGCGTGCAGTCGACGCTCGTTGTAGTGCTCCACCCAGCTTTCGATGAGCTCCCGCGCCTTCGAGAGGTTTCGAAGCTCCTCCTCTGCGAGCGCCTCGCAGGTGGTCCGATGGTAGCGCTCCAGCGTCCCGTTCGACTCCGGATGGTACGTGCGGATGCGGATGTGCTCCAGCTCGAACCGCTTGCGCGAGGTCCTTGAACTCGCCGGCCGTGAACTGTGCCCCGTTCTTCGCCTTCGGCTCAGTGGCCTTACGGTTGTCGCTCACCACCTGCGGCTTCGCACCCGTATTCTCCAGCGCTTGCTGGATCACCAGCCGCACGTCGGCCGCCTTCATCGACGTCAGCAACTCCCAGTGGACCACGAAGCGGCTGTAGCCGTCCAGCACCGTCACCAGGAAGTACCAGGTGCCCTCCACCCGCAGGTACATGATGTCCGTGTGCCACCGCTCGTTCGGGCGCCCCGGACTCGGGGGCGGCTCGCCCACGCCCCGGGTCCGCTTCCACCGGTACAGCAGGTCCGCGTCGTTCAGGATCCGGTACACGCTCGACGGGCTTCCCTCACGTACGCCACATCCTCGTCGACCCTCTGCCAGGCCAGCCTGCGGTAGCCATCCTTCGGATGCGCCAGCGCGCATCCGAATCACCGCCTGCTTCTCCTCCTCCCGGATCATCCCCGGCGAAGCGGTGGCCGTCGAGCGGTCCGCCAGCCGGTCGGCGCGCGCTCGGCTCTCGCCCACTCGTAGTAGCGTGCTTTCGGCAGCCCCGGGTGCTTCAGGACCCGGCGAATCGTCCATCCGCTCCCGCGTCCGTGTCCGCTCGATCAGCGCCAGCACCTCGGCCTTCTCCTCCTTAGCAGACACGCGTGCGACTGCCGAGCTTCAGAGACTTTTTTTAGCGCCAGGTTCTCCTCCACCACCTCCGCAGGTCCCCCGGCTCTTGCGTGCAAGCTCCAGCTTCAGCCGCTCGATCTTGCGGTCCTTCGCACCCCCGTCGCGCCGCGGCTCCCGCGCTGAACGCCTCCCGCACCGCCTCCTTCACCTGCCGCTCCCACCGATAGAACGTTGTCGCTTCCAGGCCGTACCGCCGCAGCACCTCAGCGACCGTCGTGCCGGGCTGGCGCGCCTCCTCCAGAACCTTCAGCTTCTCATCGGCCGTGTACTGCCGTCCCTTCGCCATGTGCTCTCCCCTGCGCTCGTGGTCCGGGCCACTCGCCGGTCCAGGGGAAAGTGTAACGCTCACGCACCGGCGAAAAGTCCGGTTTCGGCTGAAACACTACACGCTCGTACTCCGCGGGGGTGCGGCGGGCCGGGATCCGGACGGACTCCAGGTCCTCCAGAGCAGTGACCAGGAGCGACACGATGAACCGCGGAAGGTCAGAACTGCGGGCGAACTCCAGCCACCGGAGAACGTCAGTGACGAATGGCGCCTGTCCGCTCGCGGTGAGCAGGGCCTCTACCTTTCGTAGACGATCGGCGAGCCCCTCACGCTCACAGGCTTCTCGTAGACTGCGGTTCGTGAGAGCCTCACACGGGCCGTTCATCGCGCACCGGCCAGATCCCCGACGAGCCCAGTCAGACGGAGGCGAAGCTGCGAGTTTCCGGTCGAAAGCATCCCCCTACGCAACCGAATCGGGAGTATCAATCCGCTCTTGATCATCCTCATCCGCATGGGATCCCTACCGTGCCAGAGGGCGCTAGACGCGGGCTACTCTTCGTCGCTCACACCTCCACTCTATCCAATCGGATTGCCACGCGCGCGAAGCGGCAGGAGCCATGCTGAAGTCGCATTCTCGCTCCGGGACCATCTCCGGGACAAACGCTTGTCCCGGAGGTGGTCCCGGGGGTCTCAATCAGCCGGTACCGGTGTCCCCGTCGCTCGGCTTCGCAGCGCTCCCATCCAGTCCGAGCACTGCGGCGACCTCCCGCATGGCCTCGATCACGAACTGCACGTGCTCCCGCAGATCCACACCGAGCTGTTCGGCCGCGTGCCGCACCTCTTCGCGGTCGACACCGGCCGCGAAAGCCTTGTCCTTCATCTTCTTCATCACCGATTTCGACTCCAGATCCATCACAGACCTGGAAGGCCGCACCAGGGCCGCCGCGGTGATGAGCCCGGTGACCTCATCACAAGCGTGGAGCGTGCGGTCCAGCACGGACTCCGGCTCTACACCGGAGCGCGCGCTGTAATGCGCGAGCACCGCGTGAACCACCTCCTCGGGATACCCCTCTTCCCGTAGGATCTCCGCGCCGGGCAGCGGGTGCTCGTCCGGCCGCTTCTCGTAGTCGAAATCGTGGACGAGGCCGGCGAGCCCGAACAGCTCCTCGTCTTCACCGAACTTGCGAGCGTACGCGCGGCAGGCGGCCTCCACGGAATACATGTGGCGGCGGAGGCTCTCGCTCTCCACATAGTGGTGCATGAGAGCCAGTGCGTCAGCGCGGGAGGGAAGTTCAGCCATGGAAGTCGATGTCCCGGGTTCAGAGGTTCGCGTTCGAGCGCAGGGCGCTCGGAGTTTGAAGAGCGCGGAAGAGACGATGGAAGCCGGGCGTCGCGAGTCAGGCTTCCATCCCCCTTCCTCACCCCGGCCGTGCAGCTCTAGAAGTCGGCGTTGCCCGGAGTGCGCGGAAACGGGATCACGTCGCGGATGTTGGCCATCCCGGTGGCGTACTGGACGGTACGCTCGAAGCCCAGCCCGAAGCCCGCATGGGGCACCGAGCCGTAACGGCGCAGGTCACGGTACCATCCGTAGCTCTCCTTCTCCAGCTCCGTCTCCTCCAACCGCCGGTCCAGCACGTCCAGCCGTTCCTCGCGCTGCGAGCCGCCGATGATCTCGCCGATCCCCGGCGCGAGCACATCCATGGCCGCCACGGTTCGCCCATCGTCGTTCAGGCGCATGTAGAACGCCTTGATGTCCTTCGGGTAGTTCATCACCACCACCGGACGGCCGACCAGCTCTTCGGTGAGATACCGCTCGTGCTCGGACTGCAGGTCGATGCCCCAGCGGACGGGGAATTCGAAGGACTTCGTGGCCTTCTCCAGCGCTCGGATCGCCTCCGTATACTCCATCCGCTCGAAGTTGGCTTCCGTAAATCGCTCCAGCCGCTCGACCGCGCTTTTGTCGATCCGCTCCGCGAAGAAGGCCATGTCGTCCGCCCGCTCGTCGAGCAGGGCGCGGAAGATGTACTTGAGGAACTCCTCGGCGAGGTCCGCGTTGTCGCTCAGGTCGGCGAACGCGATCTCCGGCTCCACCATCCAGAATTCGGCGAGGTGCCTCGTGGTGTTGGAGTTTTCCGCCCGGAAGGTCGGGCCGAAGGTGTACACGTTGGAGAGCGCGAGGCAGTAGGCCTCCACGTTCAACTGCCCCGAGACCGTGAGCCCCGCCTGCCGGCCGAAGAAATCCTGGCTGAAGTCGGGCTCCCCCTCCGGGGTGCGCGGAGTGTTCAGCAGATCTAGCGTAGAGACGCGGAACATCGCACCCGCGCCCTCCGCGTCGCTCGTCGTGATGATCGGTGTGTGAACCCAGAAGAAGCCGCGTTCGTCGAAGAACCGGTGCATGGCCATCGCCAGCGTATGCCGCACCCGGGCGATCGCGCCGAAGGTGTTGGTGCGCGGCCGGAGGTGGGCGACCTGGCGGAGGAACTCGAAGCTGTGCTGCTTCGGCTGGATCGGGTACGTCTCCGGGTCGTCCACCCACCCCACCACCTCGATGCTCGCCGCGCGGATCTCCACGCTCTGGCCCTTGCCGGGCGACTGGACGACCTCGCCCTGCACGACAACGGAGCACCCGCTGGTGAGGTGCAGGACTTCGCTCTCGTAATTCGGCAGCTCCCGGCTCGCCACGACCTGGATCGGCGCGAAGCCGGAGCCATCATGGAGGTGAACGAACGAGAGGCCCGCTTTGGAGTCGCGGCGGGTACGGACCCATCCCTTGAGAACGACCGTGGAGCCGGGCTCGGAAGTGCCGGTAAGCACGTCGGCGATCAGGGTGCGGGGCGTGTCCGTGGTGGTATCTGACATCGGTCGAGTCTTCCGGATGAGTGGGGCCGAACCGGCCGTCGCTGTGCCGGGGAAGATGCAGCGTGCGGTGGCGTTCGGGCAAGAACCCCGCCGCGCTCCTCGATCCGGATGCCGGGGTAGGCCTTCACCTCCAGCCGCGGTACTGGACGACGCCTGGGAGTTCCCGGCGGGCGTGCGGCTCGGTCACGAGCCCCTGGCGGTGCAGCTCGCACAGGATCGCGAGACCTTCCGGCCCGGTAAGCTTCCAAGTGTCTCAATCGGGGTGAAACCCTACACCGGCACAGTACGCGGTGAATGAAGATGCCCTCGCTTCCCGCTCCGCATCTTCCTGCCAGCGTACTACTTACCACCACACCTTCCACTCACCTGTTTCCGAAAAAGCTTGACATTCGCCGACGCGCTGCGT
>JACDHR010000518.1 GCA_013820915.1 Gemmatimonadota bacterium | reverse complement strand
CACCCCCCAACCCCCTCTCCCGCATGCGGGAGAGGGGGTTGGGGGGTGAGGGTCCCCATCTCGAGAGAAACCAGCATGCTAGCAACGCGAACACTCGCCCTGGCCTTCACCCTCCTCGCCACCACGGCAGGCGCAGCGAGCGCCCAGACGCCGACGCGCGTCACCGCCGGCCCGCAGAAGCTGTTTCATCCCGCCTGCCCCGGCTTCCAGCCAAACCTCAAGTTCGATTGCTACCACAACTACGCCGAAGTGACCACCTTTCTGCAGGAGGCGGCGCGGCGGCATCCGCAGCTCGCGCGGCTGGAGTCCATCGGCAAGAGCTACGAGGGACGCGACCTGTGGGTGATCACCATCACCGACTTCGGCACCGGCGACCCGCTGCACAAGCCGGCGATCTGGGTGGACGCTGGGATCGATGCGGACGAGGTGGTCGCGATCGAAGCAGCACTCGGGCTGGTGCACCGGCTGCTCACCTCGGACGATCCGCAGGTGGCCGCGCTGCGTCGCACGCGCACCTTCTACATCGCCCCCTCGGTCATACCCGACGTCTCCGAGCTGCACCACACCACGCACATCCGCCCGCGCGACACCACCATGCGCCCCTGGGACGACGACGGGGACGGTCTGCTGGACGAGGACGGTCCCGACGACCTGGATGGCGACGGCCAGGCGCTGCAAATGCGCAAGGAGGATCCGGAGGGAGAGTGGGTCAAGGACGAGCGGGATGAACGGCTGATGCGCCAGCGGCGACCGGGGGACGAGGGTCCCTTCTACACGCTCTATCCGGAGGCGCTCGACAACGACGGCGATGGCAAGTACGGCGAGGACCCGGTGGGCGGCATCGACCCCAACCGCAACTATCCCGGCAACTGGAGCCTCGAGCAGAGCGGTAGCGGCCCCTTTCCCGGCTCGGAGCGCGAGCTGCGCGCGATGCTGGACTTCGTCCTCGACCACCCCAACATCGCCGCCTCGCAGCACCTGCACTCGAGCGGCGGCGTGATCCTGCGCCCGCCCTCGGTCCCCGACCTGAAGCTCCCCGCGGGTGACGAGCGGCTGTACGTCGCGCTCTCGCGTCGCGGCCTGGAGATCACCGGCTACAACCTCGCCACCCCGGTCTACGACTGGAACTGGCCGCGCGGCTCGCGCAACACCAAGCTCGGTCAGGTCTGGCGCGACCGGGAGGGAAAGCTGCAGGTCGGAGGGGAGATCGCCTCCGGCGGCGGCTACGTGGACATGCCGGACGACGATCCCCCCGGCGAGTCGGCGTACCCCGCCTATGGCGGCTCGATCGACGGAATGTACCTGCTCTTCGGGGTGCTCGCCTTCGCCAACGAGATCTACCAGATGGGGCAGGACACCAACGGCAACGGCATCGTCGAGCCCATCGAGCAGCTCGCCTACAACGACCGGGCGCTGAGGGGCGCGGCCTTCAAGCCGTGGACGCCCTTCGACCATCGGCAGCTCGGGCGGGTGGAGATCGGCGGCTGGCGCAAGTTCGGCCACAACAACCCGCTCCCCGCCGAGCTGCCCCGCGAGGTCGAGCGCAACGTGGACTTCGTGCTGATGCAGGCCGCCCATACTCAGCTCCTGGAGATCGCCGGAGTCGAGGCCGAAAGCCTCGGCGGCGACGTGTACCGGGTGCGCGCCCGAGTGCGCAACGCCGGTTACGTCCCCACCGAGCTGGAGATGCGTCAGCTCCAGGGGAGAGCGGTGCCGGTGCGGGTGACCCTCGCGGCCGGTGAGGGAGTCGAGCTGCTCTCCGAGCAGGCGCGGCAGGAGCTGGGCACCCTCGCTGGCCATCAGGAGAAGCGCGTCGAATGGCTGGTGCGCGCGCCGTCGGGGGGTGCGGTAACCGTGATCGCGGCACATCCGAAGGCGGGGACGACCACGGCGCGGGTGGCTCTGAACACGACTCCCTCTCGCTGACCTGCTCCCGCTCCGGCTATGTGTTCCCCACATCACCCGGCTCCGCCGGCTGCCGGGGGTATGAAACCCCCGGCAGGAAACTGCGGGCGTCCTCCGGACGCGCTCCGTGGCGGCTTTCCGCCCGCGAGGGCGGCTGCAGTTCCCTGCCGGGTCGTTTATCGGCCCGGCAGTCCCGGCAAGCTGTCCGCTCGCATCACCATCCTCCTGCTGCCTCTCGCCACATGGGTCGGCGCTGCGGAAGCCGCCGCGCAGGCGCGTCCCGACACCCTGGCTCGCGACAGCATTGTGATACCGCTGCGTGAGGTGAGGGTGCAGGTGGCGCGTCCGCTCGCGACGGCCGGTGGGGCGAGCGCGGTGCTCGTCGCCATCGACTCGCTGCGGCTGGCGCCGGCGCCGACGCTCGAGCAGGTGATGCGCGAGCTGCCCTTCGTGCAGGTGCGCGAGAACTCGCGTGGGGAGGCGCAGCTCTCACTGCGTGGCTCGGAGGCGCGGCAGGTGGCGGTGCTGGTGGACGGAGTGCCACTCTCCCTTGGCTGGGACCACCGCGCCGACCTCTCGGTGGTGCCTGTCGCGGGCGCGCAGAGCGTGCTGCTGGTGCGCGGGCTCTCCTCCGTGCTGCACGGACCCAACGTGCTGGGCGGCGTGGTGGAGGTGGGCGTCTCGCAGGGCACCTTCCCGCTCGAAGACCCGGAGCCGCTGCGGGTGCGCGCGGGGATCGATCACCTGGGGGGGCATGCAGTCGGCCTGATAGGCGCGGCGCCGCTGCCGCTGTCAGCGGGGCAGCTGCTCGTGCGCGCGGGGGTGGGCCATCGCTCACGCCCCGGCGTCGCCCTCTCCGCGCAGGTCGAGGAGGCCGGCGCCAGGGGAGGGCGGCTGCGCGAGAACAGCGACCTCGAGCAGGGCGACGCCTTC
>JACDHR010000517.1 GCA_013820915.1 Gemmatimonadota bacterium | reverse complement strand
GCATCCCCACCGAGGTGCGCGGCCGCTCGACCATCGAGATGCTCGACCGGCTGGGGGTGCTCGCCGCCCGTCCGCTGCTCATCCACTGCGTGGATCTGGATGCCGAGGACATCCGCCGCATCGCGGAGAGCGGGTGCGCGGTGGCCCACTGCCCGGTGGCCAACGCCAAGCTGGGACACGGCGTCGCCCCCTATCCGGCGCTGCGCGAGGCGGGGGTGCGGGTGGGGCTGGGCACCGACTCGGTGGCGAGCAACAACCGGCTGGATCTCCTCGAGGAGGCGCGCATCGCCGCACTGCTGCAGCGTGCGCTCCACCGGCGCCCCGACCTGCTGCCGGCGGAGGAGCTGCTGCGCCTCTGCACGCTCGAGGGCGCCCGCGCCCTGGGTCTGGAGAGCCGGATCGGCACACTGGAGCCAGGCAAGGACGCCGATCTCTGCGCCGTCTCCCTCGCCGCCCCTCACCTTCGGCCGGTCCACGATCCGCTGGCGGCGCTCTTCCACTCGGCTCGCGCCGCGGACGTGGTGCTCGCGGTGGTGCAGGGCAGGGTGCTGCAGCGGGCGGGGGAGGTGCTCACCCTCGACGCCGACGCCATCAGCGCCCGGGTAGAGGAGGCGGCGGAGCGGCTGCGCGAGGTGATGCGGTGAGGACTTCGGATCGCGACATTAGTGTGGCGCTGCACTGTGTGAGAGGGGGTCATGGGGTGAGAGGGCGGTGGAACGCCCATCGCTGAAGCGCTACGCGCTGATCTCGATCGTCGCCGCCCTGGTCACGATCGGGCTGAAGGGCGCCGCGTATCTGCTCACCGGCTCGGTGGGTCTGCTCTCCGACGCACTCGAATCGCTCGTCAACCTGGCGGCGGCCGTCGTCGCGCTGGTCGCCCTCTCATTCGCCGAGCGCCCCGAGGACGAGGAGCACACCTACGGTCACACCAAGGCAGAGTACCTCGCCAGTGGCTTCGAGGGGGCTCTCATCATGGTGGCGGCGCTGAGCATCGGTGTCACCGCCATCCCGCGCCTCTTCGATCCGCAGCCGCTCGAGGCGGTGGGGCTGGGGTTGGCGATCACCTTCGCCGCCACCGTCATCAATCTGGCGGTCGCGCAGGTGATCCTGAGGGCGGGCCGTCGCTACAACTCCATCACGCTGGAGGCAGACGCCCGGCACCTGATGACCGACGTCTGGACCTCCGCTGGGGTGATCGCGGGGGTGGGCATCGCGGCGACGACCGGCTGGGTGCGACTCGACCCGGTGATCGCGCTGCTGGTCGCGCTGAACATCGTCCGCATCGGGGTCGACCTCCTGCGCCGCTCGGCTCTCGGCCTGCTGGATACTGCGCTCCCCGAGCCGACGCGGCGGCTCATCACCGACATCCTCGACAGCTACGAGCCCCAGGGCGTTCACTTCCATGCGTTGCGTACCCGCGAGGCCGCTGCACGCCGCTTCATCTCCTTCCACATCCTGGTTCCCGGGGAGTGGACGGTGCAGCGGGGCCATGATCTGCTCGAGGCGATCGAGGAGAAGGTTCGCGCGGCGGTGCCGGGAAGCTCGGTCTTCACCCACCTGGAGCCGCTGGAGGACCCCACCTCCTGGCAGGATACACGGCTCGAGCGCGGCCCGGATGGACGCCAGGCGGAGTGAGGGTGAAGCATGGCGAGATATTTGCCGCGCCGGCAGGTGCCTCGTGTGAGGTTCGGAGATGTAGCTGCGCATGGAAGCCCTCACCCCCTGATCCCCTCTCCCAGGGAGGGAGAGGGGGAACACTATCCTGCCGGACCTCAGCTTCGTTACCAGCGGCAGCAGCACCCCCTCTCCCCTTGTGGGAGAGGGGTGGCGAGCCCAAGCGAGCCGGGGTGAGGGCCGTCAGCGGCGGGTAGTTCTCGATGTTCGACCTCTTGGCCGGGCCTGAACTTCGCGGAGCGCACCCGCCACACCTTTTCGTGCAGGAGTGGAATCCGGGATGAGTCTCGCAACCCGCGCGACGGGCGCCGAGCTGATGGACGAGCCCGCGGCGGACCGCGCCGAGCTGCTGCGGGCGCTGCGCGACCTGCGGGTGGTGAACCGCTGGCTGGGCGGCACGCGTGTCATGCTCCGTCACCTGCGGGGGATGATCTCCCGCCTGCCGCAGGAGAGCTATCGCATCCTGGACGTGGCGACCGGCTCGGCGGACATCCCGCTGGCCCTGGCAGGCTGGACGCGGCAGCGCGGGCTCGACGTGCAGATCCTGGCGACCGACGCGCACCCGCAGACAGTGGCGATGGCGCGGGAGCTGACCTCCATTGAGCCTTCCGTCGCCGTCGAGGAGGCGGACGCGCTCGCCCTCCCCTACATGGATGATGAGTTCGACTTCGCGCTCTGCTCGATGGCGCTCCACCACTTCGACGGCGAGGATGCCGTTCAGGTGCTGCGTGAGCTGGATCGGGTGGCGGCGCACGGCGTGGTGGTGAGCGACCTGCTGCGCTCCCGCTTCGGCCTCTGGGGCGCCCGGCTGCTCGCGGCGACCCTCTGGCGCCGCAGCGAGTTCACGCGCCACGACGGCCCGCTCTCCGTGCGGCGCGCTTTCACCGTGGCGGAGCTGCGGGAGCTTGCCGGCGCGGCGGGGCTGCGCGGCGCACGGGTCCGCAGTCACCACCTCTTCCGCGTGTCGCTGGTGGTGGACCGGACCAGATCCGGAGATCGGCGATGAGGCGTGAGCTGTACGACATCTCCCAGCCGGTGCACGCGGATACCCCGGTATGGCCGGGGGATGCGCCCTGCCGCCTCGCCTGGACGATGCAGCGTGCCGAGGGGGCGAGCGTGAACGTGGCGGAGCTGCGGCTGAGCGCTCACACCGGCACCCACGCCGA
>JACDHR010000516.1 GCA_013820915.1 Gemmatimonadota bacterium | reverse complement strand
GGTTGCAGCTGCCCCACCTGGTCTTCATCCGCTGCACGAAGAAGCGCTCGACCTCGACGCCCAGGAGCGGCTGCCATCGGGCGAGTAGAGGAGGAACGGCCTGCTTGATCTGCTCGCGGTACCATTCTCGTGCTCGTCGGCCTCGTCAGCTCCCCGCGGGACGCTCCGCATACAGCGCCTTGGCCCAGGGAGCGAACGCCTCGGCCGAACGGAGGAGTGTACGGGCTTCATCCAACGTGTAGTACTGACCGGCGTACGAGATGCGGTCCTTCAGGACGAGGATGGAACGCAGGCGCTCGACCTCCTCGGCTTTGGCCCGGTGCCCGAGTGCCCGCTGCAGCACATCGGCGGCTCTGCGGTGATGGCCCTCGGTGGACTTCCGGCCGCGAAAGGCGATTGTCAGCGCATCGTTGTAGGCGATGGCTGCATGTACGGCGACGACACCGATGGCGTTGCCATATGGATCGCCCGGTACAGCAACCGCATCCAGTGCCCGCGCGCTCGTGAGCAGGGATGCGCCGACGCGGCGGTATTTCCCGGATTGCGTGGGATCGATATCCTTGGCGCTGCCGCTCCGTACCATGACTCAGCCAACTTCACCCGGGGGATACCAGCCGGTCGAGCGGTTCCCCCGCCACCGTCCGCCCATCCGTCAATACACCGGCTACCAGGGGATCGCCCGCGGCGGCCCGCTCCCGCAGGCGTGCGTGGGAGAGCACCACAGGGGCGAGATCCAGCGCATAGCAGCGCTCGAGTTCCGGCGATAGCCGTGAGAGCGTGGCGTGAACCTCTGAGACGTTCTCCTCGCGGTCGGTGACGACGAGCACGTCGAAGTCGCTTCCCGGCCGGTCATCCCCACGGGCGGCGCTGCCATAGACGACAACGCTGCGGACGGTCCCGGAAGCGAGTTCCTCCTGCAGTACCTGCCGCAGCCACTCGAACACGGTGCGGACCCGCTGGCGCTCCGCCTCGTAAAGCGGGATCAGTCCATCCCGCACCAGGGGGTTCTCGTGATCGACGGTGTAGAGATGCTGACTGCTCAGTTCGGCGCGGTGCAGCACTCCGAGCGCGGTCAGGTCAGCGAGAGCCCGCAGTGCCGGAGGATGGGGCACCCGTGCCAGGCGCGACGCCTCGCGGGCGGATACCGCCTCCTGCAGCGGCAGCAGCGCCCGCAGCAGTCGGACCTTGCTCTGTGAGGAGAGGATCGCATCCAGCGGACGCAGCAGCATTCCCATAACGGAGGGGATCGGCTCGAGTGCGTTCACCTGTGCAGCACATAGGCGGCAGTCCCTTCCCATGTGCTACCGAATACCACCAGAGATAGCGGGGGCGGACCAGTGGTACTCGATGATACCACGTGGTACCAAACGATGCCAGGTAACGCGGAACGATCTCCTCCGAATCCCCCGGCGGGATCTCCGCCGCTGCGGCAGCGGGCGCGGCGTGGTCATGCCAGCCGGATCATCCCCTCCGCGCAACTCGTCGCAGCTGGACCAGAGGGAGGAGGAGAGTTCGGATTTCTTCAGGGCTGCGGCAGGTGTGTTCTGCTGACTGCACGTCGCCGTGCTTCGGCACGGCGAGATAGTTGGCGACCTCCCGCAGGTCGTGCGGGCTGCGATCCACCGCGGCGCCGGCCTCAGCCGCGAGCAGCTCGCCGAGCGTCGCCTGTGTGCCCTCGATCCGGCTCGAGAGCACGGCCTCGCGGCGCACGAATGGCCGGATCAGCAGGTGCGGGTTGCGCAGCCGCCGGCCCTCACCCGCTAGCCGTCCGATAGCCCGGTCGGCCTCGGAGAGCCTGACGACGAGGGACGCGTCCCACCCGGTTGGCGGCGGCCGCGGCTCCGGCACGTACGCCGTGTAGCCGCTCGCTACCCGGATCTGACGGCCGTGCGGTCGGCGGGCGGTGCGACCCACCATCGGATACCTTGTTTGCGGTAGTGAAAATAGCGCCGAGGAATATTAGCGATTGGCGTGGCTATCGCAAATATCGCAAGCTGCCGAGTCAGGTCACGCCTTCTCATCCGGTCTGGGGTGACGAGCACGCAGCCCGGGACGCGCACGGAGGCCACGATGATCCAATCTGCCGGAACGCCGTGGAACGACTGCGGCAGCTCGGTCGACTCGACCACTATCTCCGGCGTCAGCTCGATCAGCCGCACACCACACCCGCCATTCCGCGGCAGTATCGCAGAGCCCCCAGGGACGGTGATCGCGGTGGGGCTGACGAGCCAGGAGCCCCGAGCCGGCTTTCCGCTCATGCTGGAGACAAAGCGGCAGGTCTGCCGAAGCGCTCATGGGTGAAGATCAGCCAGATCCTGATGTTGGCTGGGGAGCGGATCTGTGAGCGTCTGGCTCGCGTCTCGGAAGAAGAGCTGCAGCGGGTGATCGAAGGATTCAACGAGATCATCGGATGAACCGGTCCGGGCGGGGGACCTCCGCGGCCTCGCCGCTCGACGCCGTATTCCAGCACGGCCGCCCGCATGGGTTGATGGGTGTCAATCGATTCGGCGAGCTGCGCAGTGGATACACCCGAAGGGCACAGAAGCTGGCGTCGGAATCAATAAAGACCCGAACTCCTATCTGATTGCCGCCACCACCATTTGGACCAACGCATCGGGATCGGCGGTGATCCCCTGTGCCCCACGCAATCGGGTGACAGGCCGGAGCATCGTGGCAAGGTCGCTGGTGGTGTAAATGAAATAGGGTGTATCGATCTCCGTTTGTCGAATCCGTTTGAGAAGGGTAAACCCGGCCTGGCGGTCGTCGACCCTGCCCAGGTCCGAGATGATCGCCGCGAAAGGACCTTCCTCCGACACCATCTGCTCTGCCTCAGCCGTATCC
>JACDHR010000515.1 GCA_013820915.1 Gemmatimonadota bacterium | reverse complement strand
CTATCACGGTATTGGAAAGCACTCCCCTGCTCCACCCGACGCTTGCAGGCGAGCTCGGCAGCTGGCTCGACCGCTACGGGATCGGGTTGAGCCCATGAGCAAAGCGCGGAGGCAGGGACACGCCGCCCAGGCAAATTCTCGCCCTTTGGTGGGATAAGTCTGGGATAAGTTCGTCGGGCAGACCCCGGCATTTCGGCCTCGATTGTCCGGTGGGCTCTTCCGGGACATCAAGGAATGGCAACAACTTACCGTGCTTCAGACGCTTCCCACCGTCGCATGGGGTTCAGGGGGTCGCGGGTTCAAATCCCGCCGTCCCGACTTGCAAGAGGAAGAGCCCGGCAAGCCTTTAGCTTGCCGGGCTTTTTCGCGGCCGCGGCCTCGGCTCAACGGCGGCCGCGATACCAGTGTTGGCGTGCTCTGGCGGCCCGCGCTACAGCAACTTGACCTCGCTCACCAGCGAGCTAAGCGATGCCTTGGCATCCCCGAAGAGCATGGAGGTGTTCGGCGCGTAGAACAGCTCGTTCTCGATGCCGGCAAAACCCGCCGCCATGCTACGCTTCATCACAATCACATTCTTCGCCTGATCGACGTTCAGGATCGGCATCCCGTAGATCGGGCTTCCGGCGTCAGTGCGGGCGGCCGGGTTCACGACATCGTTAGCGCCGATCACCAGCGCCACATCGGCCCGCTGGAACTCGCCGTTGATCTGGTCCATATCGTAAAGCTTGTCGTACGGAACGTTGGCTTCAGCGAGCAGCACATTCATATGGCCGGGCATCCGCCCCGCGACCGGATGAATGGCGTACCGAACCTCACCTCCCTTCTTTTCGATCAGTTCCGCCAGCTCACGCACCTGGTGCTGGGCCTGCGCGACCGCCAGGCCGTATCCAGGCACCACCACCACCAGCCGGGCGTACGCGAGCTGCATGGCGGCGTCTTCCACCGCGATTTGGCGGGCAGTCAGACCCTCCGAGCTCCGCTTGCCGTTGGCGCTCGGGCCCACGGCGCCGAACGCGCCGAACAGCACGTTGACCAGCGAGCGATTCATCGCTCTGCACATGATGCGTGTCAGGATCAACCCTGAAGATCCGACCAGAGCGCCGGAGACGATCAACACGTGATTGTTGATCACGAAGCCTGTCATCGCCGCGGCGAGGCCGGAGTACGAATTCAGCAGCGCGACCACCACTGGCATGTCCGCACCGCCGATCGGAATCACCAGAAGGATACCCAGCAGAAGCGATAGACCGACCACGGAGTAGAATGGCCACAGAACCGGTTCGGGTGTGGCGAACTGATAAACGCTGAGCACGAGGATGGCAGTCAAGATCAATGCGCTGACGATCCTCTGCCCCGCGAAGGCGATGGGCCGGCCCGGAATCAGTTCCTGCAGCTTGGCGAACGCGACCCCACTTCCCGTGAAGGTGACGGCGCCGATCAGTACGGCGAGTTGGATGGTCACCGCGTTCGCGAGGGGAACGACCTCGCCCACTAGCTCCGCGCGCAGGAACTCGGCTCCACCGACCAGCAGAGACGCCCCGCCGCCGAAACCATTCAGGAGCGCCACCATCTGTGGTATCGCCGTCATCTTCACCGCGCGCGCCATCCATAGCCCGAGCACGGTGCCCACCAGCAGCCCCGCCGCGATGGTGCCGTACCCGAGGATCGCGCGGTCGAGGAGCGTGACCAGAATAGCCAGCAGCATCCCGACCCCTGACATGAGGTTGCCGCGCCGTGCGGTGGCCGGGCTCTGGAGACGCTTCAGGCCGAGGATGAACAGCGCGGCGGAAGCCAGATATGCAAGCTGGACCAGCGAAGAAGGGATCATGTCCGCTCCCTGTCTTTGCGGAACATTTCCAGCATGCGGTCTGTTACGGCATAGCCGCCCACAACGTTGACCATGGCGAAGACGATGGCCAGAAAGCCCACCACGGTGGAGATCCAGCCGAAACCACCGCCTGCTACGATGAGCGCCCCCACGACAGTGATGCCGCTGATGGCGTTGGAGCCGGACATGAGCGGCGTATGGAGCGTGGGCGGTACACGCTGGATCAGCTCGAATCCGAGAAAGGTCGCGAGCGTGAAGATGACGATTCCGACAATCAGGCTTTCGGTCATGGCTTTCCTCCTTCCTCTTGTCTGCCGGCCAGCAGCATCGCCCCGGTGATCTCGTCGTGCGGATCGATGCAAAGTTCACCGTCGCGGATCAGATGCTGAAGCAGGGTGAGAACGTTGCGGCTGAACATCTGGCTCGCATGTGCGGGAAGGGAACTCGGCAAGTTGAGCGGGCCCATGACCCGGACGCCGTCGACGTCGACCGTCTCGCCGGGACGAGTCAGGTCGCAATTGCCGCCGCTTTCGGCCGCAAGATCGACGATTACGGAACCGCGTTTCATGGAGCGGACCATCTCCTCCGTGATCAGGCGTGGTGCGGCGCGCGCGGGGATCTGTGCCGTCGTGATCACCAGGTCCTGGTCCGCGATATGGCTGGCGATCGTATCGAGCGTGCGCTGCTGCTCGTCCTGTGTCTGGGCTCGGGCGTAGCCGCCCGCGGCCTCTGCGTTCATGTCGACTGCTTCGGAGCTTACGAAAGTAGCACCCAGGCTCTGGACCTGCTCCGCGGCGGCCGCGCGGATGTCGAAGCCGGAGACGACTGCGCCGAGTCGCCGGGCGGTGGCGATCGCCTGCAACCCGGCTACACCGGCACCGATCACGAATGCCTTGGCCGGCGCGATGCTCCCCGCGGCGGTGATGAGCATCGGCAGGAATTTTGGCAGACTGCTCGCGCCGATCAGCACGGCTTTGTAGCCCGCCACCGTGGCCTGCGAAGACAGCACGTCCATCGAC
>JACDHR010000514.1 GCA_013820915.1 Gemmatimonadota bacterium | reverse complement strand
GAACGTACGAAGAACGGAAAATCGATGGACCGCGCCCGTGACGAGCTCTTCAGTCACATCCACCGGTGCGGTGTGATCCAGGCCGGAGAGGACCACCAGACGGAGTGGATAACGGATACGATCGATTACCTGGGTGAGCGGTATCCCGATCTCGGCGCCGAGGATCTTGACCAGCTCAAGGGGATCGGCGTCCGGTTTTGCCGTCCCGTAATTCGGCGGATAGAAGAAGAGCCCGCCAACCCACCGCAGGGTGAAGGGGAGTCGGCCGCGAGCGAAGCAGCAGCCGCGTAACCCACCTTGCCAGGGCTCCGGAACACCCGGAGCCCTCCACTTCCGTTATGGACCCTGACACACTAGTCCCCACTCTCCTCTCCCTGCTGGTACTCTTCGCGATGAATGCTTTCTTCGTCGCTGCGGAGTTTACCCTGATCGGTGTCCGCCGCAGCCGCCTCGAGCAGATGGCGCGCGACGGCGACACTCGTGCGGCGCGGGTGCGCACGGCCCTGGAAAACCCTGAAGAACTGGTGCTTGCCGCTCAGCTCGGGAGCAGTGCCGCGGCGCTCTTCGCCGGATATGTGGCCTCCCGCGCGGGGCTCGCGCTGTTCTCCCCCTGGACGAGCGGCACCGGCTCGATCGCACTGCTCGGCTGGAGTTTCGCGCTGCAGCCCGCTCTGGCCATTGGGCTGGCAATCGTGATTACCGCCGTCCTCCACGTCATCATCTGCGAACAGCTGCCGAAGATTATCGGGATTCAGCGCGCCGAGTGGATGGCCTCGCGGGTGACGATCCGGCCGCTCCAGCTCTTCGCGTTGATCCTGCGCCCGCTGATCTGGATGCTCTCGTGGGTGGTGGGTCTCGTGACGCGCGCCGGCGGGCTGAACCCCGCGGGGTTCCACCCCCTCGTTCACACCCCGGAGGAGATCCGACTCCTCGTCGCGCAGAGCCACGAACAAGGCGTGGTGGAGGAGGACGAGCGCGAGATGATCCACGGCATCTTCGAGTTCTCGGAGACGGTGGCGCGCGAGGTCATGACGCCCCGGACCGACGTCGTCGCGGTTCCCGTAGACATACAGCTGGATGAACTGGTTCAGCTGGTCGCGCTGGAGGGGCACTCGCGGCTTCCGGTATTCGAGGGGACGATCGACAATATCGTGGGCGTCCTCCTCGCCAAGGACCTGCTGCCGGCGATCTGGTCGCGCAGCGTAGACGGTACTACCCACGCGCCGTTCGACCTCAAACCCATGGTGCGCGAGCCGTACTTCGTTCCGGATACCAAGCCGGTCGACGACTTGCTGGCCGAGTTCCGTCGGCAGAGCGTGCACCTGGCGATCGTGTTGGACGAGTTCGGCGGTACCTACGGCCTCGTCACGATGGAGGACCTGCTCGAGGAGATCGTGGGAGAGATCAACGACGAGCACGATGTGGCGGAGCCCGATTTCGCTGCGACACCCGAAGGCGATGTGCTGATCGACGGCGGCGCCTCGATCTCCGAGGTCAACGAGCGCTTCAACCTGGAGCTGCCGGAGACGGATTTCGATACCATTGGCGGCTACATCTTCGGCGCGCTCGGTAGAGTGCCCGACCCCGGCGATGCGGTAGAGGTCCCCGGGTCCGTTCCGCCGGTGCGGCTCCAGGTGGAGGAGACGGAGGAACGGCGTGTGACGCGCGTGCGGCTGACGCACTCGGTGCCCGTGCCAAAGCCCGAAGAGGAGATCGAGATGCGGCGCTAGGCGCCCTTATTCCCCGGCCTTCAATGCATGCTGGGCCGGTCATCGAGCCGCGCGAGGATCCGGTTGGTCACGGCGGCGGAGAGGGTATCGTTCAGCGACATCATCTCGATGTAGAGTTCGACCCCGCGGTTCACCTCCACCTCGTCTCCCAATGCCTGAAGGAGCTGGATGGCGTTCGATACGTGCGTCTCGATTACCGCTTCCTCGGAGCGGGCGGCGATGATCAGGAGCTTGCGCCGGGCTTCCGGGCTCAGCCGGCGCCGTTTCAACCATTTCAGCATACCTCTTCCTCAGCGGCAGGCGGGACTGCGGCACCGGATCGGAACGAACCGCAGCGGGGCACGCGCAAGATGGGCGCTCCCTCTTGCGCGTGCAAGTGCGCCACTGCGCCAGGGCTGGAAGGCGAGCGCGCGTGCCGTTATCTTTGGATCATGGCGCCACGGCATCCCGGAACGCGAGAGTCGACTGTGGATTCGTTTCCACCACCTGGACCGGTCCCTGTCTGCCGGGGCAACCCTCATCACCGACTGGGAGAGGCTTCATGAGCGTCCCGTTCCTCAGTTCGGAAGACTTCGACGAACGGGCGCATCAGGCCTACGACGCCGGCGAGTACGATGATGCGTTGGAGATCCTGCGAGAGGGGTTGAGCCGGTATCCCGATGCGGCGGACCTCTATGTCGGGCTCGGCTACGTTCGCCTGGCACGTGAGGAGTACGCGTGGGCGCGCCAGGCGTTCGAGTCTGCGCTCGCGCTGGAGCCGGACCACGAGGACGCCTGTGTCGGCCTGGGCGAAGCCCTCCTCAAGTTCGGCGATACGGCGGTTGCGCTGTGCTCCTTCAGCCGCGTGGGCGAGTTGGGCCTCGGTACCGACCCGGACCTCGGCCTGGCCATCGGGCGAGCCCTCTACCGGGAGGGGCTCCTCCACGAATCAAGGCAGCGGCTCGCCAGCCTCGCCGACACCCACTGCGAGTCCGCCGAGGTGCACGCCGCTCTGGGGTACACACTGCACGCCCTGAGTGATGAAAGCGGCGCCTGCCGCTCGCTGCGACGCGCCGTCCGCCTCGATCCCGAGTTCCACGAGGCGCGGATCTACCTCTCCCACATCCTCTACGAACGGGGTGACCACCT
>JACDHR010000008.1 GCA_013820915.1 Gemmatimonadota bacterium | reverse complement strand
GGCTTCCGTCGCATCTTCTCACGCTTCGATAAGCTCGATGTGATGTTCACGGCCTTCATCCACTTCGCGCTGATCGTCGAGGCGTTACGCCCAGGAGTGCTCAGTTAGTGTGAACAGGTCCTAGGAGAGCTTTGAAGACGGTCCGCATAGGTTCACTCCGCTTCAAGAGTCAGCGCTGCGGCTGCGAGCTGCTGCGCGGGAACTGGACTATCGCGAAATTAGCAACTGTCGCCGCATGTCCAGCAAAGTCCGGAGCAGCAGAAACAATCACCGCGAACACCATCGGAACACGAGCCCGAGCACTTGCTGCACCTGCACCCTTCCAATTCGGTCTGCGCCTGCGCCGGACGCGGTCCAAAAACGTTGGGACCGGCGAACAGTCCAATATTTGCCACCGTCATCACGGCAACAAGCATCCAATAAAACGGGATTCGGGACTTCGGAGTACAAAAAATGTTTTGCTCCTGAGAGAAGGGGGGATAGCGTGCTCGCAGCCGCAGTTGGTGAGGTGAATGCCGGGCGATTAGAGTTCTCCACCGCATGCCTTACCGAATGATTATGGAGGAGGAAACGCGTTGTCAAGGTTTTTGTTGCGTTCACAGAACGGCATCGGCCGCGCTGCGCAAGCAGCAGGTCCTCGCCTACGAGTCCGGGGCCGGCAATACCGTGGATCCTCTCGGCGGCTCGTACTTCGTCGAGGCGCTCACCGACGCGGCGGAGCAGAAAGCGCTCGCCTACCTCGAGAAGATCGAGGAGATTGGCGGCGACGCCCATCCGTCCGGGCCACCCGCGCTCTACTACGGCGCCGAGGACTCCGAGCTGGCGCTCGCGGATCTTCGCCGGGTCCGGGAGTTCGTGGCCGCTGCATGGAGCCGGCTGGAAGCCGCCGGGGAGTCCCTGACCGGGTTCGGGCGCACCGGGCTTGAACAAAACCGCCCACCCCGCGACGGGGCGGGCGGTTTCTTGTTGGCACGCTTCTGCCGGAGCATCCACCGCCGCCCACCATGAACGGTGGAAGGCCTCTATTTTTTCGCCGCGCACGATCACCCAACCGAGAGATCGCGCCGGGCGATATGATCGGAACGCGATTCCTGCTGAGCCGCCCATCAAGCGGTTGGCAGGACGTTCTGGTTCAGCCGGAACAGGTTCTCCGGGTCGTACCGCTCCTTGACCTGGACCAGCCGGTCGTAGTTTTCACGATACGCGGCCCGCTCCTGCCCCACCGCCTCGGGGACGAAGTTGACGTACACGCCGCCGGTGGCATGGGGAGTCATCGAGTCGTACATGTCGCGTGCCCAGGTGATGCACTTGTCGTCCTGCGCCGGATCCTCCCACTGCGTGTGGAGGTTCATCAGGAACTCGGCGTCGCGGTGGGGATAGGCGGTCGCATCCGTCGGGCGGCGGTTGATCGCGCCGCCGAGCTGGGCGATCGCGATCTCGCTCTGCGGCGAGGGCAGCTTGCCAGCATAGGCGACGAAGTTCTCGATCATCCCGTCGGTGAACTCGACGAAGTTGTGGGACTTCCAGTAGTTGCGCGCACCGGCGGGGAGCAGCGGGTCGAACGCCTGCTGCCATCCGGCGTACGGGTGAGGCCCGATCACGTCGACGATCGGGTTCCCGATCTCGCGCAGCGGCTGCAATGCCTTTTCACCTGCCGCCATATCGCCGGCATAAAATGCGGCGATGATGAGAACCCGCTCGCCGTGCCACTCCTCCGGAACGAAGGGGAGCGGCGGCGCGTGCCGGAGCACGCACCACGCCGTCACCTCGTCGGGCGCCCGCGCGGCGAACTCGCGGTACTGGCGGAAGACCTCCGGCGCGTCCGCCAAGGGGTGGATCAAAAGGCCTGAGAGCACCTCCGGGCCGACCGGGTGAAGGTCGAACTCGAATGACGTCACCACACCGAAGTTGCCGCTTCCGCCGCGGACCGCCCAGAACAGATCCGCGTTCTCGTCTTCGCTGGCGTGCCGGAGCTCGCCGTCGGCGGTTACCACTTCCGCCGCGCGCAGATTGTCGCAGGTCAGGCCGTAGGCGCGCGACAGCCAGCCGAACCCGCCGCCCAGCGTGAGCCCGGCGATCCCGGTGGTCGAGTTGTAGCCGACGGGCGTCGCCAGCCCGAACTGCTGGGCCGCCTGATCGAACTCGGCGAGCGTGCAGCCGGGCTCGACCCGGGCGATTTTGGCTGCCGGGTCGACGTCGACCGACTTCATCGGCGACAGGTCGATCATCAGCCCGCCGTCGCAGACGGCGTTGCCGGCGATGTTGTGCCCCCCGCCCTTGACCGATACCAGCAGCCGGTGCTCGCGGGCGAAGTTCACCGCCGCACGCACGTCCGCGGTGTCTGTACAGCGGGCGATCATTGCAGGGCGCCGGTCGATCATCGCGTTCCAGACCGTGCGCGCCTCATCGTAGCCGGGGTCACCGGGAGTAAGAACCGTCCCGCGGATGCTCGCCCGCAGCTCGGTAACGGGAAGGGTGGTGTTGGTGTCCTGGGTTGCCATCGGTTTCTCCTTTGCTGTCAGTGTTGAAGGTGAAGCCTACTTCGACCGCGGAACGGCCGGGATCATGATATGAGCGTAGGGCGTGCCCTTCCACATTACCCATGGGCCGCCGTTGTTCGGGTCGGTCGACAGCCCCTCCAGCAGCGCGTGGTCCGAGACGGCCACCATGATGTGGGGAATACCGTCCTGCAGCCACTGGTTCTCTGCCGTCGGGCCGGTGGCGAAGGGGTCGGTGTTGCTGACCGGCATATCGCCCTGGAGCATGTACCCGATGGCTATCCCAGTGTAGTTCGGCTCGCGTTTGTTCATCCACGCGTCGATGACCTCCAGCCACGGCTTGTCCAGGCACATCGGCGAATTGTTCGGCACGTCGGGCATGTCGGGCATGCAGGTCCAGCCGTTGTCGCCTTCGCGCAGGACGGTACCGTCGAAGGCCGCCACCGTCGCATTCTCCGCCACCGATGCGGGGGCGGCGCTCAGTGCGTTCTGAATTACGGCTTCTTGGCCGCGCGCACCGGCTTGTGCGAAGGCATGGGCTGGCAGCGCGACGAGAGCAACGAAAATGGGGAAAAGGATACGGCGCATGATGACCTTCCGGATTCGGGAAACATGGTGATGTCGTGGTTCGACGGCGGGCGCTACGCCTCCTGCATCGCCGCCAGGTTGCGGCGCGCGTTGTCGACGAAGCGCTGGTGCGGGTCCGGCGGAGAGATCTCGAGAAACTCCGTGTCCTCTTCCGCGATACCGGTGTGCCCGGGCGGCAGGTAAAAGACATCGCCCGCCCTGAGAGTCTCTCCCCCGTCGGCATACTGAATCTGAAGACGTCCCTTGATCACATATCCCCAGTGCGGGCACGGGCAGAGGCCATCCGGCAATCCTCTGAGCAGTGGGCCGAAGTCCGTCCCGGAAGGCACCGAAACGATCACCACCCGCATGCCATCCCAGTCCGCCGCCCGAACCGTCGCCGGGCCCGCCTCAATCAGGATCGGTAGTTCGTTCTTGGATGCGCGCATCTTCTCCCTCCGTTGGAAGTGCAGAAAAAAGCCGTTCACCCCCTGACGCGGAAAATCGCCGCGAATCGGCTCATCCGCCGTTTTGGGTCACGCCCCGTGCATCCGCCGCGGGCGGCGGTTATATTGCAAAGCGCGGAACGGCGGACTTCGTCGTCTCCGCGCCTGCCAGCATGAATACCCGGACGCGAACGCGCCATGCATCGTCCCGGAGAGGTCACACAGATGCTTCGAGAGCTGACCCACGGCGGCCGCGACGCCGTGGACCGGCTCTTCCCGGTTGTCTACGGCGAGCTGCGCGCGATCGCCCACCGGCGGCTGCGGCACGAGCCCGCCGGTCACACCCTGGACACCACCGCGCTGGTCCACGAGGCCTACCTCAAGCTGGTGGACCAGGAGCGGGTGGACTGGCAGAACCGCGCGCACTTCTTCGCCGTCGCCGCCCGGGCGATGCGGCGCATCTTGTTGGACTACGCGATCCGCAAGCAGGCACAGAAGCGCGGCGGGGAGCGGCGCCAGGTCCCGCTGGACGAAGTGGTGCTGGCGGTGGAGGAGCGCTCCGACGAGCTTCTCGCGCTGGACGAGGCCCTGCAGCGGCTGGAGAGCGTGGATGAACGGCAGGGGCGGGTGGTGGAGTGCCGCTTCTTCGGGGGGATGAGCATCGAGGAAACGGCCGAAGCGCTGGGAACTTCCCCGGCCACGGTCAAACGCGACTGGACCGCCGCCCGCGCCTGGCTCAACCGGGAGCTGAGCGCATGACGGCGCCGACCGCCGCGCGCTGGGCGCGGGTCACCGAGGTGCTGAACGACGCGCTGGAGAGGGAGCCGGAGGAGCGGGAACGTTACCTCGCCGGTGCCTGCCGGGGCGATCCCGAGCTGCGTGCCGAGGTGGAATCACTCCTAGCCGCGCACGAGGATTCCGGTCCCGTCGATGCGCTCGCCGCGGAATTGGTTGCCCCCCTCGTCTCCCGCCTGCACTCCCTGCCCGCGCCACGCGGCCGGACCGTCGCCCACTACCGGATCATCGACCGCCTGGGTGGCGGTGGGATGGGCGTGGTGTACCGGGCGCGGGACACCCGGCTGGACCGCCCCGTGGCGCTCAAATTTCTCCCTCCCCACCTCGGCCGCGATCCGTCGTCCAAGCAGCGCTTCCTGCTGGAGGCGCAGGCCGCCGCCCGCCTGGAGCACCCCAACGTCTGCACCATCTACGAGGTGGGAGAGACGGAGGGCGGCGAGCTGTTCATCGCCATGCCGCTGTACGAGGGGGACACGCTGCGCGAGCGGATCGAGCGGGGACCGCTCCCCGTGGAGGAGGCGGTGGACTTCGCCCTGCAGACGGCGCGGGGGCTCGCCGAGGCGCACGGACGGGGGATCGTGCACCGCGACGTCAAGCCCGCCAACCTGATCGTCACGGGCAACGGCATCGTCAAAATCGTCGATTTCGGGATCGCCAAGCTCGCGGACGTGTGCCTGACCAAGCCGGGCGGGAAGCTGGGCACCGTGGCGTACATGAGTCCGGAGCAGGCGAGCGGCGAAGCGCTGGACCACCGCACCGACCTGTGGTCGCTGGGCGTGGTGCTCTATGAGATGCTCGTCGGCGCGACACCCTTCCCGGGGGAGCACGACCAGGTGGTCCTCCACGCCATTCTCCACACCGCCCCGGCCCCGCTCGCGTCCCATCGTCCGGACGTGCCCGCGGCGCTGGAGCGTCTGATGGCGAAGGCGCTGGCCAGGCGCCCGCAGGACCGCTACGCCACCGCCGGGGAGATGGCGCGGGAGTTGGGGCGGGTCCGCGCCGCCGATCCCGATTCTCCCCCCGCGGGAGTGCTGGCGGGGGGCGAGCGGAGGCAGGCCACCGTGGTGGTCTCCTGCCTCGCCGGCTACGCCGAGCTGGTGGAAGCACTCCCGCCCGACGAGTTCGAGCGGGTGATCGGGAGGGTCCGGTCCGCGGCCGCGGAGGTTGCCGCTCGGCACGGCGGTGCGCTCAACCAGTTCGCCGGTGACCAAATGGTCCTGCTCTTCGGGATTCCGACTACTCATGAAGACGACGGCATCCGGGCCACGCGGGCCGGCCTTGAGCTGCACGCGCGGGTGCGCGCCCTGAGCGAGCCGTTCGAGCAGGGGAGTGGCCCGGAGCTTCGCCTGCACACCGGGATCGACACGGGGCGGGTGGTCGCGCATGCGCAGCCGAGCGAGAACGGGCAGCGGGCGTACCGCGTTACTGGCAGCGCCGCGCAGATCGCGGTGCGACTCGCCTCGCACGCGGGCGTCGACGAGGTGTGGGCGAGCCCGGAGTGCCAGCACCTGATCAATGCCTTCTTCGAGACCGAGGCCCGGGAAGCGCTCACCGTCCGGGATCGGAAGCAGCCGCTGGTTCCCTATCGTGTGCTCGAGGAGTCGGGATTGCAAACCCGACTCGAAGCGGCTGAAAAGGTGGGGTTGACCGCGTACACCGGTCGGGAAGCAGAGCTGGCCACGCTGCGGCGCTGCCTTGCTGACGTGCTGCAGGGTGAGGGCCAGTTCGCCACCATCATCGGAGAAGCGGGGATAGGCAAGAGTCGCCTGCTCCACGAATTCCGCAACAAGCTGGACGGTGAGCGCGCATCCCTGCTCGTCGGACGCTGCCAATCGTACGGAGGTGGCGTCGCGTACCTCCCCTTCATCGAGATCCTGCGCACCGGTCTTGGCCTGGGAGAACCGGGCGCCGGCGGTGTGCTTGAAACCACCCTTGCACGCATTCGGGAGATCGGCCCGGAGCTGGAAGAGTTCATCCCACTCTACCTGCATCTGCTTTCCATTCCCGACGAGGAGTTCCGGGTGCCGAAGCACCTTCAGGGCGATGCCTTCCGATTGGCCATGCAGGAAGCACTCGCCGCCATCCTGACGCTGAGCGCGCGCCGCCGGCCGAGCGTCGTACTCCTCGAGGACTGGCACTGGGCCGACGAAGCGTCACACGCGGTGCTCAAGCAGGTGGCGGAGGTGGTTTCCGGTTATCCGCTCCTGGTGGTCGTGACCAGCCGCCCCGGCTACGGCGTGGAGTGGGGCAGCCCGAGCCAGCACACTCCTATCCCCCTCCGCCCGCTGGAGCCCTCCTCCTCGGTATCAGTGCTGAAATCGTTTCTCCACGTCGAAAGCTTCCCCGAAGAGTTAGGCACATTGCTCCACGAGCGTACCGGAGGAAATCCGTTCTTTCTGGAGGAGATCTGCCAGGCGCTACTCGAAGAAGGAGCAATTCAGCTTTCGGGGAGCGATGCATCACTGACCGGTCCGCTGCAGATGCTGGATCTTCCGGACTCGGTCCAGGCGGTCATCCGTGCCCGCCTGGATCGCCTCGACCGGGATGCCCGCGACGTGCTGCGTTTCGCCTCGGTGGTCGGGCGCGAGTTCACCCGCGGGATCCTGGAGCGCACCGTCACCGACGGCGAGCGGCTTCCGCGGGTCCTGGAAATGCTCAAGACCGCGGGACTGATCCAGCAGATGCGCGTGGTGCCGGAGGCGATGTACCGCTTCAAGCACATCCTCACGCAGGAGGTGGCGTACGCGAGTCTGCTGGAGCATCAGCGCCGGGATCTGCATGGGCGGGTGGGAGCGGTGATCGAGCAGCTTCACCAGGAGCGCATCGAGGATCACCTGGACCGGCTGGCGCACCACTTCAGCCAAGCGGAAGAGTGGGAAAAAGCCGTTCGGTATGGGCTGCGCTCCGCCCAGCGCACCGGCACACTCGCTCAGTTTTCGGAGGCGCTGCAGATCCTCGAGCGGACACAGCTCTGGCTTGCCAGGCTTCCCGCCGGCGCGGACCGGCAGGAAACCCTCATCGACCTCCTGCTGCGACAGGAGCGCCTCTGCGAAACGCTGGGGCTCCGCGCGCGCCAGCAGCAGATCATCGACGAGCTGATCTCCCTCCTCGAATCCTCCCGCGACCCGGCCCGGCTGGCCGAGGTGTACCTCCGCCAGGGCGACCTGCACACGCTGCTACGGCAGTTCGAGAAGGCCGCCGAGGCATTGGAGCGTTCGCTCCGGTTGCGACGTGATCTCGGCGACCTGGTGGGCCAACGGAACACCCTCCGCAGTCTGGGCCTGCTCCGCTGGCACGAGGACAGAAACACCGAAGCGTTCGAGTACAATCAGCAGGCGCTGGTCATCGACCAAAAGCTCGGCGATCCGGTGGCGATCATCGGCGACCTCACCAACATCGCGACGACTCTCAAAGCGATGGGAGAGTACCGGCGGGCCAAATCTTCTCTGGAAGAGGCGATCGCGCTCGCGGAGGAGGGGCCGGCCGCCGGTTCCGATCCGGCCGAGGGCGACGAGTTCATCATCAAGATGTGCTACGCGCTGGCCAATCTCGGGAACGTCCACCGCGAGCTTGGCGACCCGGATGCGGCGCAGAGGTCCGTCGAGCAGGCAAAAGACCTGGCGCGGGAGAAGCGGCTTCCCATCCAGCTTTCGTACCATCAAACCTCCCTCGCACATATCTACCTGCAGCAAGGCAGAGTGGAGGAAAGCATCGCGGCGTATCGCGAGTCGGTGGAGCTGACCCGGAGGGCGAAGTATGCTCCCGGCCTCGTCCAGTCGCTCCGCATTCTCGGTGAGGTTCTCCTCGGCCTCGGCAGATACGACGAGGCGCTGCCGCACCTGGAAGAAGCGGCCCCGCTGTTCGCGCTGCTCCAGGACCAGGAGAGCGAGGCCCTCATGTGGAAGGAGGTCGCGGATGTGTACGAACGACGCGAAGATCACGCCGGAGCCCTCGCGGCCTGGAGCAGGGTGCGAGCGCTGCGAAAGCAGACGGGAGATGCGGCAGGCGAGCTTCAGGCACTCGAGGGGCTCGGTGTCGCCGCACGCCGGCACGTCGGCGAGCCTTCGCTCGCGCTCGCGTACTACTCCGAGGCCGTGGAACTGGCGCGGGCGCTGGAGGACCATGCCGCCGAAGGTCGCCTGCGAAACACCATCGGGATTATGGAATGGAGCCGGGGCGAGTACGCGCAGGCGCTGCGGCAATACGAGCGGGCGTTCGCTATCTTTCGGGAGGTGGAAGACCATGGTCACGCCGGGCTGATGCTGAACAGCGCCGGCATCACGCTCAAGGCACTCGGACGCCTGGACGAGGCACGGGACCGATTCGGCGAGGCGCTCGCGTCGCACCGGCGGACGGGGCAGCGCCAGCTCGAAGGCCACGCCCTCGCGGCGCTCGGGGACCTCAGCAGCGAGCGAGGCAAGGCGGAGCACGCGGGCGAATACTATCAGCAGTCGCTGGAGATCCGCCGCGCCACCGGCGATCGCACGGGTGAGGGATGGATGCTGTACAAGCTGGCGGGGAACAACCCCGCGGGCGGCCAGTCGCGTGACGTTCTGGCGCGTGCTTCGCGCATCGCGGAGGAGTGCGGCGACGACGAGCTCGCCACCGCCTGCGAGGAGTTGCGGCGCACGTCGGGATTTTGACAAACCAACTACTCAGGGGGAGACATGCCCAGGTACATCATCGAGCGGACCACCGGCACGCTGACGAGGGAAGAGATCGAGGCCGCCGGCCGGAAGTCCAACGCGGTACTCGCCGGGATGCCGGGGGTGGTCTGGATCCGCAGCTACGTTTCCGACGTGGAAGGGAAGATCTACTGCGAGTACGACGCGCCGGACCGGGAAGCCGTCCGCGAACACGCGCGCCGGGCAGGACTTCCGGTGGACCGGATCACGGAGGTGGCACTGGAGATCAGCCCGGCGATGTTCCGGTAGACGCGCCACCTCAGCGCACCAGGTGAAAGCGCTCCTGCCGCGCCAGCACCCAGCGGCGGCGCCCCGAGGTGTCCAGGTACGCTTCCTCTTCCTGCGCCATCCGCACCGGCTGCCCGTTCCACTCCGGCACCGGGGTGGTGGCCTGCAGTTCGATGGAGTACCAGCTGTTCGGGCGGATCCGCACGTCGGCCAGCTCCTCCTCTCCTTCTTCGGTCCCCACGTCCAGGTAGATCTTTCCCCCGGCGAAGGGTGCCGCCTTCAAAGCTGGTGCCGCCGCGGGGGGGGGTACACCGGGGGCCGCGAAAAAGCTTCGGCATCGGAAAAGTTTGGCGAAGTCGCACGCGGAACCGGAAAGTGTCGCCGCCGCCGCGGTGCTTTGCAATCCCAATGCCGAAAGGTGGGGACGCAAAGCCCCGAGGCTATCGTGAGCGCCCCCTGCTCACCACGCCAGTCGAGCCGCCGAAGAGCAAGGATCACGCATGTACCCACTGTCTCTTTCGCGCAATTCCGGTCTTGTTTGCCGCTCCCGATCTTCACGATTCCTCGTCCTGATCCCCCTGCTGGCGGCGTTGCTTCCCGCTCCCACGTTCGGGCAGTCCCCGCCCTCGATTCATTTCGCATCGCTGCTAGCGCCGGATGTCATTGAAGCCCCGGCGAAGCCCACCCCGGTCGAGCCGGTCGCGGAGCCCAGCAGAAAGCCGAGACCAATGCCTCCCGCGGTATCCAGCACCGACCCCGCCACTGTCACCCATGGGCTGCCACGCCTGCCGTTCACCAGGTGCGCCCCGACCCCCGGCCCGAGCAGCGCCCCGATCAACGCTCCCGTGGCCGGCCCGCTCGGCACGCAGAGGAACATGCAGCCGTCCGGAACGTCGTCGCGCGGGCCGATCAGGTAGCCGAGGGCGGCGCCCGCGAGGATGCCGGCTGGCAAACCGAGGACGGCACCAGCCAGAGGCCGGCCGATCCCGCCCTCGGATGCGTTCATCACTGCAATCTCTGTTGCGGTCGAAGTGACAGCGAGCGGAGCAAAGTCCGCCGGGGGGGTCGCGGCAGCCTCGAACATGGAAGGTGCGCGTTCCGGCGCCTGCGCGACGAGCGAGACGGGAACCATCAGGACCGCAAACAGGCCCGAGAGTATTCTCGGGAGCGCAAGACGAGCAAGTATTCGCATGATGTTCCGTTCCTTCACAGCGGGTCCAGCACCCGCTGGGGGATGTGCGTGCTCTCAACGTCCGGGCGGCCGATGCCGAGCTGGCCGTGGTTGTTGGCGCCCCAGCAATAGAGTTAATCAAGGTCGCTAATGGCGCAGGCCGCACGGTCGAGGGAGAGGGTCCTGAACCGATTCCCCGGAAACACTTCCAGCGGGGAATGTCGGCATCGTTGACCAGGAACACCGCAGGGATCGGTCGCATCCGTGGACGCGAGTAGACCAGTGGAATCGCTTCCCCAACACCAAATCAACCTCGAATCGGCGATCCTGCACGTCATTCCGCGACTGAGGAAGGTGAGGACGAATCGGTGCGGTATCTCCGCGGGCACCGGTACGTCGGAGCCTCCATCGGGCATCCGACCGAACTGGACCACGGGGTTGTCGCCGAAACAGTGGAGTTCTCCGTCGTGCGTGGTAAGACACGTATGTGTGTCCCCGGTGAACACGGAAGCCGGTGTCGCCTCGGTAGGAACGTGTGATGGAACTCGAACCACCGCGTATCCGCCTCCGATCGGCACGCTTCCCCAGCACTGCATCCGATCACGGCGGTCAACGCGCAGGTGTGTAGTGCATGTGAAGCGAGGGTACGAAATCCTTCGTCATGGTCGAGCGCCACCGTCCGGCCGTCGCGCTCGCCCGACCCGAGAATGTCGTCCGCCACGCCGAGCTGCGCCGTGAGGTTCATACCCCAGCAGTGCGCGCGTCCGCCCTCGTCGAGGAGGCAGGCGTGCTGCATTCCGACGGCCAGCGCCGTTGCCCGGCCGGAAAATTCCACGCGCACCGGTCCGTACTCGTAGTGCACCGAGGTCCGCGCGTGTCCGAGCTGGCAACCGAGGTGCAGACCCCAGCACCACACCTCTCCACCGACGATTCGCGTCCACCGGCGATTCGCGCGCTGCCGCTCCGCGGTTCGATACGAACAGGCGCTGCGAAGACAGATGGCGAGCAGCAGCACGACCCGCCATACCCGCTCGGCGCCTCTGCCCAGCCGATCGATCGCGGGAAAGGGTGCCCTGCGCTACACCGGCGGGCGGCTTCCGCGCCCTGGTGCTCTGCGCGTTCCTCTGTTCCTCTCCTCTTTCCCCACCAGTCGGAATCTTTCATGCCTCCCCTGATGGGCGCGCAGGTGCGTCGTTGATCCATGCACAAGAATCGCTTATTATCCCCGTTCTATAATGCGATGCAAGTCCTGCGGGACCCCTACGAAGTGATCTGAGCGCCCATGCCGACGTACGAGTACCGCTGCCCTGAGTGCGGCACCGATTTCGAGAAGTTCCAGAGTATGTCCGACGAACCCGTCGCCGAGTGCCCCAAGTGCAACGCGAAGGCGCAGCGCCGCATGTCGGCCGGCGCGGGGCTCCTCTTCAAGGGCTCCGGCTTCTATATCACCGACTACCGGAACGACAGCTACAAAAAGGCCGCGGAGAGCGACAAGGGAGGCTCATCCAAAGGCGAACCAAAGCCTGCGGGTAGCGAGTCCAAGCCTTCGAGCAGCGAGTCGAAATCCGCGGCGGGCGAGTCCAAGCCCTCCGGTTCGAGCAAACCGGCGAAGGACGAGTAGATGCCGGTCGAGAAGCTCGAACGGGAGATCCGCCGCGCGCTTGCCGGGATGGGTGTGGAGGCGCCGGACGCGATCGTGCTCGAGCGACCGCGCAACCCCGGGCACGGCGACTTCGCGACCAACATCGCGATGACACTGGCCCGGTCGCTGGCACGCCCGCCGCGGCAGATCGCCGAGGAGTTGATCCACCGGATGAACCGCTCGGCCGCCGGCGTGCGAAGTGCCGAGCTTGCCGGACCCGGCTTCATCAACTTCCGGCTCGCCGAGGACTACCTGGTGGACGGGCTGAAGGCGATCCTCAGCGGAGGCGAGGCGTTCGGCCGCTCCGAGCAAGGGGCGGGAGAGCCGGTGGTGGTCGAGTTCGTCTCCGCAAACCCCACGGGTCCGCTGCACATCGGCCATGGCCGGCAGGCCGCGCTCGGCGATGCGATCGCCGAGCTGCTCGCGTGGACCGGCTGGAAGGTCTCCCGCGAGTTCTACTACAACGACGCGGGTGAGCAGATCAACCGGCTCGCGCGCAGCGTCTGGGCCCGGTACCAGCAGCACTTCGGGCGAGACGTTGCGGTGCCGGAAGACGGCTACCACGGAGAGTACGTCGCGGAGATCGCGCGCGCGATCGCTACCGATGCGGGCGATCACTGGCTCGACGATAGCTCCCCCGAAGCTCTCGACGCGATGCGAGTCTACGCCGTGCGGGTCCTGCGCGAGGAGCAGAACCGCGACCTCGGTGGCTTCCGCGTGCACTTCAACCGCTTCTATCTCGAGTCCGCCCTGTACGCCGAGGGCCGGGTCGGAGAGACGATCCGCAGCCTGCGCGAGACGGGGCAGGTCTACGAAGAGGGCGGCGCGCTCTGGCTCCGCACCACCGGGTACGGCGACGACAAGGACCGCGTCATGGTCAAGAGCAGTGGGCAGCCGACCTACTTCCTGCCGGATGTCGCTTACCACCTGACGAAGTGGGAGCGCGGTTTTCATCGTGCGATCAACGTTCAGGGCGCCGATCATCATGGAACGATAGCGCGCGTACGGGCCGGGGTGCAGACGCTGGGGCTGCCGGCGGGGTACCCTGAGTACGTGCTGCACCAGATGGTGATGGTCATGCGTGGAGGCGAGGAGGTGAAGTTCTCCAAGCGGGCGGGGGACTACGTCACCTTCCGCGACCTTTACGACGAGGTCGGCGTGGACGTAGCCCGGTACTTCTTCCTCATGCGCCGCGCCGAGGCCCAACTCGTCTTCGACCTCGATCTCGCGCTCGACCAGTCCGACAAGAACCCGGTCTTCAAGGTGCAGTACGCACACGCGCGCATGCACTCGATCTTCCGGCGCGCGGCGATCGATGTGGGGGAGATCCGTGCGGAGGCGGCGGACCTGTCGCTGCTCGAGCACCCGTCCGAGCACGAGCTGATCAAGCTCCTGCTCCGCTTTCCGGAAGTCGTATCCCGAACAGCCGAGCAGCACGCACCGCACACCGTCTGCGACTATCTGGAGGAGGTCGCTGCCGGTGTGAACTCGTGGTACCACGCAGGAAATCTGAACCCGGAACTCCGCGTTCTGGGCGTTCCCTCACCGCTCTCCGGAGCGCGTCTCGTGCTGGCGCGCGCGGTTCAACTCGTACTCCGCAACGGCCTCGCCGTGCTCGGGATTTCCGCGCCCGAGCGGATGGACCGCGACGCCCCCCCAATCTGAATTCATCATGTCCTTGCTCGTGGTCGGAAGCGTGGCGCTCGATACGGTGGAGACGCCGTTTGGTCGTGCGAAAGACGTACTGGGCGGCTCCGCGATCCACTTTTCCGCGTCTGCCTCCCTGTTCACCCCGGTGCAGCTGGTTGGCGTGGTCGGAGATGACTATCCGCTCGACAAGCTGCGCTTTCTGGAAGACCGCGGTGTAGATCTGGCCGGGCTCGCGCGCGCCGCGGGGGAGAGCTTCCGCTGGAGCGGGATCTACCGGTACGATATGAGCACCGCCGAGACGCTCGAGACACGGCTGGGCGTATTCGCGGACTTCAAGCCGCACATCCCCGCGTCCTTCCGCTCCGCGGAGCACGTGCTGCTCGCGAACATCGACCCCGTGCTGCAGCTCGAGGTGCTGGATCAGGTGAGTAGCCCACGCTTCGTCGCCTGCGATACGATGAACTTCTGGATCGACGGGAAGAGAGACGAGCTTCTCCAGCTTCTCACCCGAGTCGATCTACTCTTCGCGAACGACGCGGAGGTGCGCCAGCTCTCTCGCGAGACGAACCTCGTGCGTGCGGCGCGCTGGGTCCAGCGGCAGGGCCCCAACTGCGTGGTCATCAAGAAGGGCGAGCACGGTGCGGTGCTCTTCACTCCTGAATCCGTGTTCTTTATGCCCGGATACCCGCTGGAAGAGGTGTTCGACCCCACGGGCGCCGGCGACTGCTTCGCGGGCGGCTTCATGGGCTATCTCGCCAGGGCGGGAGAGATCACGGAAGCAGAGCTGCGCCGCGCCATGGTCTACGGATCGGCGATGGGCTCGTTCGCCGTCGAGCGCTTCTCGCTGGAACGGCTGCGGGATCTCACCCTCGGCGAGATCGACGACCGCGTGCGGCGGTTCCGCATGATGACCGAGTTCGAGATCCCGGTGAGCGCCGATGTCGGCGGCTGAGCGCGGACTCTCGTACAAGGAGGCCGGGGTGGATATCGACGCCGCCACGCGCGCCATGCGCGGGATCGCGGAGATGGTGCGTTCCACGACGACGCCCGACACGCTCTCCGGCCCGGGTTCGTTCGGTGGCCTGTACCGGGTGCCGAGGGGAGTGTCGAACCCGGTGCTCGTCGCCAGTACGGACGGGGTCGGGACGAAGCTGAAGGTGGCGTTTCTCACGGGTCGTCACGACACGGTCGGCGAAGATCTCGTCAACCACTGCGTGAACGACATCCTGGCGCAGGGAGCGCAGCCGCTCTTCTTCCTCGACTACATCGGGATGGGGCGGCTCGAGCCCGGCACAGTGGAGTCGCTCGTCGAAGGGATCGCGCGCGGCTGCCGAACCAACGGCTGCGCGCTGCTCGGCGGCGAGACAGCGGAGATGCCGGACTTCTACGCGCCGGGCGAGTACGACCTGGCAGGCACGATCGTCGGCGTGGTCGAGGAGGGTGCGGTGATCGATGGGTCCGCGATCCGGGAGGGCGATGCGATCATCGCTCTCGCCTCCAGCGGGCTGCATACCAACGGGTACTCGCTTGCGCGGCGGGTGGTGTTCGACCGCATGGGGCTCTCGCTCGAGGATCCGTTCCCCGAAGAAGACGGCTCCGTGGCCGATGTCTTGCTACGCCCCCACCGCTCGTACCTGGCGGCTCTGAGCCCCCTGATCGCGCAGGGGCGGGTTCACGGGCTGGCGCACATCACCGGCGGCGGCATTACGGACAACGTTCCGCGCGTGCTCCCCGACGGGCTGGACGCCCGCCTGGATCGCACTTCCTGGGAGGTGCCCCCGCTGTTCCGCGTGCTGGCACGCGAGGGCGGTGTGGACGACGCCGAAATGTTCCGGGCGTTCAACATGGGCGTCGGTATGATGGCGTTCGTCGCGGCGTCCGACGCTGAGCGTGTCGTCCACGAGCTGACGGCGGCGGACGAGCGAGCCTGGATTGCCGGCGGCGTGGTGGCGGGCGATCGCCGGGTCCTGTATTCCTGACCCACGTCGGATCTGGAGGATTGGTGGCACGCATCGCTCTCGCCGTTTTCCTGGCGGTAATCTCCTCTGCTGTTGCCGCGCATGCGCAGCAGCCGCCGGTCTCTGCCCCGTGCGAAGATGCGGCGGTTCTGCTGACGGCGGCCGAACAAAGCTACTGCTTCGCGATCGCGCAGACGGTCGAGTCTGTTCAGCCGCAGCTCGGGATCCTCATTGCGCAGGGCAACCCGACGATCGGGGCCGCGGGTACCGGCGGTCTACGCCTGGGCACACTGCCGCGGATTTCGGCGACCGCTCAGATCGGCGCGCTGCAACTTCGGCTCCCGGATGTGCGGCGGCGGGAGACGGCCACGACCGAACGCCTCGGCCTCACGGTCCCCGCGCTGTCGGGAACGGTGTCGGCCGGGGTGTTCCCGGGCATATCCGTACGGCCGGGGATCGGCGGCATCGGGTCGGTCGATGTGCTCGGGAGCGCAACCTGGCTGCCCTTCAATGTCGTGGACACTCGCGGCCTCGCCTCGGACGTCTCGGAGTTTGCCTACGGGGTGGGCGGTCGGCTCGGGCTGCTGCGCGAGTCGTTCATCATGCCGGCTGCTTCGGTCTCCGTGATGTACCGCCGCCTCGGGCGCGTCAGCTACGGCGACGTCTGCCCCGCTGGCGTAGGCGCCGATCTGATCGCGGGCACCGGCCGCGGGTACGATTTTGTCGCCGGCGCATGCGCGGTAACCGGCGACCCCGGCGAATTCGCCATCGATCTATCGAGCTGGAGCGGACGCGCGGCCGTGAGCAAGCGACTGCTCGGACTCGGCCTCGCCGGTGGGTTGGGGTATGACCGCTACAGGAGCGACGTAAGCTTCGGCGTGGGCGCGACCGCGACCATTCCGGGGATCGGCGCTCAGCCCGTATACATTCGTGGCTCGGGCCTGCGGCTGGATCAGGACCGCTGGTCGGCGTTCGTAAGCGGATCGTACACGCTCCTGATCACCACGGTCGCGGCCGAAGCCGGATGGATGCAAGGCGGCAACGGTCTGCAGGGCTTCGATGCCGCGGCGAGCGGCTTTGATCCGCGGCGGGGCACGCTGTTTGGGGGCCTGGGCCTGCGCGTCTCCTTCTGACGATGACCAGCCCGGCGGATGAGGCCGCGGACCGGAGGTGGATGGATCGAGCACTGAGTCTGGCTGCCCGCGGCTGGGGTCGCGTGGCTCCCAACCCTCTCGTCGGCGCGGTTGTCGTCCGAGCAGGCGAGGCTGTGGGAGAAGGGTTTCACCCGGAGTACGGGCAACCTCACGCCGAGCCGATCGCATTGCGCGCCGCGGGCATTCACGCTCGCGGCGCGACCCTCTATGTGACGCTGGAGCCCTGCTCCCACCACGGGAAGACGCCGCCGTGCACCGACGCGATCGTCGCGGCCGGTATCCGGCGCGTCGTGTATGCGGCGTCTGATCCCAACCCGCGCGCCGCCGGCGGCGCCGAGGTGCTGAGGCGGGTCGGGGTCGAGGTGGTGGGCGGGGTGGAGGCGAAGCGGGCGCATGAGCTGAACGCCGCCTTCTTCTTCTCCTTCACACCGGCTGGCGCACAACGGCCGTGGATTGCGCTCAAGCTCGCTCTCTCGCTCGACGCACGGGTCGCGGACGCGGCGGGCCGCTCCGCCTGGATCACCTCGGACGCTGCCCGCGCGGAGGTGCACCGCCTCCGCGCGGGCTTCGACGCCGTCGCGGTAGGGATCGGCACGGCCCTCGCCGATGACCCGCGCCTCACCGTGCGGGGCCCCACCCTACCGCGGCGCCCGCCCGTCCGCCTCGTCTTCGACCGCCTGTTGCGGCTCCCCGAAACGAGCTATCTTGCCCGCACAACCACTGAATCGCCCGTATGGATACTCTGTGACCCGCAGGCACCGCCCGATGCGCGAAAGCGTCTGGAGCGCCACGGCGTGCGCGTCGTTACCGCACCGGACCTTTCCGCCGGGCTCCGAACGCTGCGGCAGGAGGGTATCACGTCCATTTTTTGTGAAGGGGGGTCGCTGTTCGCAGGGGCTCTCCTCCGCGCCGAACTCGTCGATCGGCTCTACCTGTTCTATGCCCCGATCCTTCTCGGGCCAAACGGGCGTGGTGGCTTCGCGGAGATCTTGGACGTGACGATCGGCGACGTCGCGCGCTGGCGGCACGTGGCATCGTCGGCGTTCGGGCCCGACACACTCATCACGCTGGGAAGGTAGCGAAGTGTTCACCGGGCTCGTCGAGGAAGTCGGCCGCATCCGTGAGGTTCGTGAGGCGGGCAACGGCCTCGCCTTCACCATCGAGGCGGAGACAGTGCTCGAGGATCTGCGCCCCGGCGACAGCATCGCCGTCGACGGCGTCTGCCAGACCGTAGTCGAGCTCGCGCTGGATTCGTTCTCCGTCCAGGCCGTAGCTACGACGCTGGGCCGTACCACCTTCGGTGAATACCGCGCCGGTCGACGCGTCAACCTCGAGCGGTCGCTGGCGCTGGGTGCCCGCATGGGCGGCCACCTCGTTCAGGGCCATGTGGACGGTGTGGGAATCGTGCGGAGCGTGGATCCGCGAGAGGAGCTGGTCCTGATCGATTTTTCGCTCCCTCCGATCATCGACGAGGTAACGGTGCTGCATGGCTCCATCACGGTGAACGGCGTGAGCCTCACGGTGAACGCGGTGCCGGGGCCCGGTGCGGCGCAGGTGTCGATCATCCCGCACACGTGGAGCCACACTGCGCTTCCGGAGCTGCGGACGGGGCAGAAGATCAATCTGGAAGGGGACATGATCGGCAAGTATGTCCGTCACCTCCTGCGCTTTCCCCTTCGTAACACGCCGGGGAGCGTCGATTCGCACCTTCTCCGCGCATGGGGGTACGAGCGCGGAGAATGATTCGGTCGGACAGCGCACGGGTTTCCAAAGTCGCCGTTGCGCCCACGGTAGGAGTTTACTTTCTGCTCTTCTCACTATGCCATTCGATCGCGTCGAAGACGCTTTAGAGGATATTCGCGCCGGGAAGATCGTGATCGTCGCGGACGACGAGGATCGTGAGAACGAGGGCGACCTGGTCTGCGCGGCCTCCGCGGTGACGCCGGAGATCATTAACTTCATGGCCACCCGGGGGCGCGGGCTGATCTGCCTCGCCCTGGCTGCAGAGCGCGCGGACGAGCTAGACCTGCGGCCGATGACGGAGGTGAATACCGAGGCGCAGGGAACCGCGTTCACGATTTCCGTGGATGCCGCGGCGCGGCACGGAGTCACCACCGGGATCAGCGCCGCCGACCGTGCGAAGACGATCCAGGTATGCCTCGACCCCGCCGCGACCCCCGCGGACCTGCGCCGGCCCGGTCACATCTTCCCGATCCGCGCTCGGCCCGGTGGAGTTCTGCGACGGGTAGGCCAGACCGAGGCTTCGGTGGACCTCGCGCGAATGGCCGGGCTCGCCCCGGCCGGCGTGATCTGCGAGATCCTGAACGAGGACGGCAGCATGGCGCGCCGGCCAGAGCTGGAGGAATTCGCCCGCGAGCACGATCTGCGCTTCATCACGGTGGCCCAGATCATCTCCCACCGCCTGAAAACCGAGCGCCTGGTGCGGCGTGAGGCCGAGGCCATGCTGCCATCCCGGCACGGTGCGTGGCGTGTAGTCGCCTACCAGAACGACGTGGATGTGTTCGAACACGTCGCGCTGGTCAAGGGCGAGGTAGAGGGGCGCGGGGACGTGCTCGTGCGCATGCACTCCGAATGCCTGACCGGCGACGTCTTCCACTCGCTACGCTGCGACTGCGGCGAGCAACTGGAGGCTGCCATGAGGACGATCGACGCGGAAGGTACCGGCGTCATCGTTTACCTCCGGCAGGAGGGCCGCGGGATCGGGCTCGTTCACAAGCTGAAAGCGTATGCGCTGCAGGACACGGGCATGGATACCGTTCAGGCGAACGAAGCGCTCGGGTTCCGGCCCGATCTGCGTGAGTACGGAATCGGCGCCCAGATCCTGATCGACCTCGGGCTCTCCAGCATCCGGATCCTCACGAACAACCCGAAGAAGATCGTGGGTCTGGACGGCTACGGCCTTTCGGTAACGGAGCAGGTGCCGATCCGGGTGGATTCCAACCCGCACAACGAGACGTACCTGCTCACGAAACGCGACAAGCTGGGCCACCTGCTCCCGCTCTAGCGCGGGGGACACGACCGGAGACACCATTCTCAGGTGAGATGATAGAATATCAAGGTTACTTCCGTGGAGAGGGTCGGCGCTTCGGCATCGTCGTTGGTCGATTCAACGAGCACGTGACGCGACCGCTCCTCGCCGGAGCCCGGGATTGTCTGCTCCGCCACGGTGTGGAGGATGAGGCCATCCAGGTCGCATGGGTGCCCGGCGCGTGGGAGATCCCCGGCACGCTGCGGCGCCTGGCCGCGGCGCACCGCGTCGATGCGCTCCTGGCGCTTGGCGCGGTGATACGGGGCGGAACGCCGCACTTCGACTATGTGGCGGCGCAGGTGGCGGCAGGCGTGGCCGCCGTAGGAGCGGAGATGGAGATTCCGGTCATCTTCGGGGTGCTCACCACCGACACGGTCGAGCAGGCGGTCGAGCGGGCGGGCACCAAGGCGGGCAACAAGGGCTGGGATGCCGCGCTCGCCGCGCTTGAAATGGCCGATCTCTATACCCGCCTCGCGCAGGAGAGGACAGATGCGAGAGCGTAGCCGCGCGCGGGGATGGGCACTGCAGGCGCTCTACGCATGGGAGATGCGCGGTGCGGAGCCCGAGACCGCCCTGCGCGTCCTGCACGACCTCGCGGAGGATTTGCGCGTGTCGCAGGAGAACCGCTTCTTCGCCGAGGTCCTGGTCCGCATCGTCTCCCGCGAGCAGTCGCGCCTGGACCGTCTGATCCAGGACCAGCTGGCGAACTGGCGGCTGGAGCGGCTCTCCGTGATCGACCGGAACATCCTGCGCGTCGGGGCCGCCGAGTTCCTCTTCGTCGACGACGTCCCGGTGCGGATCACGATCCGCGAGATGCTTCGTCTCGGCGAGCGATACAGTACGCCGGAAAGCCCCCGGTTCCTGAATGGTGTGCTGGACGCAATCGCGAGGCACGCCGCCCCCGAGAAGGTGGCCGAGGGCGGGTGAAGATCCTGCTAGTCAACTGGCAGGACCGCCTGAACCCTTCGGCGGGGGGGGCCGAGATACATCTGCACGAGATCTTCGGCCGGCTTGCGGCCCGCGGTCACGAGGTCACACTGCTCACCTCGGGCTGGCGTGGCACGCGTTCCCGGGAGCAGGTCGATGGGATCACCGTGCACCGCGTCGGCGGCCGATTCACCTTCGGGGCAGTCGCGCCACGAGCGGGCCGGCGCCTGCTCGCGCGGGAGCGGCCCCACGTCGTCGTCGAGGCGCTCAACAAAGTTCCCGTTTTCTCCCCCGCCTGGAGTGACCGACCTACTGTGCTACTCGTACATCATCTGTTCGGAACCTCCGCGTTCCAGGAGGCGGGGGTGCCGGTGGCAGCGGCCACGTGGCTGCTGGAGCGGCCGCTGCCGCGGGTCTACGCCAGGGTACCCGTGCAGGCAATCTCGCATAGCACCGCGGACGACCTCGTGGTGCGTGGACTGTCGCGAGAGAACGTCCGCGTGATACACCCCGGCGTAGACGTGGACTATTATATCCCCGCTCCGGAACCTCATCGTGCAGTGGCACCTACGTTTCTTTACTTAGGCCGGCTGAAGCGATACAAGCGAGTGGACCTGATCCTCCGCGCACTCGCCCTCCTGCGCGAGCGGGGCACCCCCGCGTTCCTCACGATCGCCGGCCGCGGCGAGTGGGAGCCGAAATTGCGGCAGCTCGCTACCCGTCTCGGCGTCGAGGACCGGGTCGAGTTCACCGGGTTTGTCGACGAGGGCCGGAAGCGCGAGCTGATGCGAACGGCATGGGCGAACGTCTTCGTTTCGCCCAAGGAAGGGTGGGGGATCACGAACCTCGAAGCCGCCGCGTGCGGAACGCCTACGATCGCCAGTGATTCCCCGGGGCTCAGGGAGTCCGTGGTACACCGGCGAACCGGAGAGCTGGTCCCTCACGGAGATGTTGATGCACTGGCGGGGGCGATGAAAAAACTGGCGGACGATCCCGCGTATGTGAGTCGCCTGGGACAAGCCGCCCACGCGTTCGCGCAGCAGTTCACCTGGGATCGGGCGGCCGGAGAGACGGAGGCGCACCTGAATTACGTCGTCGGTGGAGAAGAGCGGAGCCGAAGCTCCCCGGAGACTATGTCTCACACGGAAATCCGTTGATGCGGTCGCTTACCGTAGAGGAGCTGCTGCGCACGAAGCGAGAAGCGCTCCACCTGGAGCTGCTGACCGACGAGCGGGGGCTCTCCCACTCCATCCCGGGGCCGGACATCTCCAGCCCCGGGCTGGCGCTTACCGGGTATACCGAGCGGTTTCCCGCCGATCGCGTTCAGGTGCTCGGTGAGACAGAAATATCCTTCCTCGCCTCTCTCGACCCCGAGCGGCGTACCGGCGCGTTGGAGACGTTCTTCGCGTTCGACATCCCGGTGGTCTTCATCACGAAAGGGCAGCCGCCGCCGGAGCCGCTGGTGACAGTAGCGTTGGCGCGTGGCGTTCCGGTGATCCGCACCGCGCTGAAGACCTCGGACTTCTACGCGCGAATCAAGCCGTTCCTGGAAGACCGCTTCGCTCTCGCTACCACGATGCACGGCTCGCTTGCCGATGTATATGGGGTTGGGCTTCTCTTCGTGGGCAAGAGCGGCATCGGGAAGAGCGAAGCGGTCCTCGACCTCATCGAGCGCGGTCACCGCCTCGTCGCGGACGATATGGTCCTCATCTCGCGTCGCGGCAACGAGGTGTTGATCGGCCGCGGGCATGAGCTGCAGCGCCACCACATGGAGATTCGCGGGATCGGGATCATCGACATCGCGCGTCTCTTCGGTATCCGCGCGATCCGCCAGCAGAAGCGTGTCGAGGTGATCGTACAGCTCGAGATCTGGGATCAGCAGGGAGAGTATGACCGCACCGGGCTGGAGCCTCAGTTCGTAGAGGTGCTCGGGGTGCCGATTCCGAAGGTGATCGTCCCTCTGAACCCGGGCAAGAACATTACGGTGATTGCGGAAGTAGTGGCGATGAACCATCTGATGAAGTACGCCGGAATCGACTCCGCCGCCCGTTTCAACCAGCGCTTACAGAACCGCATGCGTACTCCCGGCGAATACCTGGAGGAGGATGATGAGTGAAGGCGTCCGCGGCCTGATCATTGCCCACTCTTCGCTGGCGGCCGGGCTGGTCGCCGCGGTACGGCAGATCGCGGGACTCGAAGAAACCGCTCTGCAGCCTTTGACGAACGAAGGCCGCGGTCCCGAGGGGCTCGTCGAGGCGATCCGCTCCGCCGTGGGCGACGCGCCGGTGATCCTGTTCACGGATCTGGGTAGCGGTAGCTGCGCGTTCGCCGCGCGCAGAGTCGCCATCGATCGGCCGAACACTGCCATCGTGAGCGGGGCCAACCTCCCCGTTCTGCTGGACTTCGTATTTCACCGAGAGCTGCCGCTTCCGGAGCTGGTCGGGCGCCTGATCGAGAAAGGCCGCGCCGGGATCACCGGAACGTGTACGGAGGACGTGCCGAATGCCGATCGTGCTCTATCGCGTGGATGAGCGCCTGATCCACGGCCAGGTAGTGGTGGGGTGGGGAGGGCCGCTGAACGCGGATCGTGTCATGGTAGTGGATGACGAAATCGCCGATAGCCCGTGGGAGCAGGAGCTCTACTGCCTCGGCGTGCCCCCGGAGATCGAGGCGAGCTTCTCCTCCGTCGCCGACGCCAGGCGTGCGCTGGACGGCTGGAGAGGGAGCCCGCGCCGCCTCATCATCCTGGTGCGGAATGTCGAGACGCTGCAGCGTCTTGCCGACGACGAGCGCCTGCAGGGCGAGCGTGTCAACCTCGGAGGGCTTCACCATACAGAGGGGCGGCGACGCGTGCTCCCCTACCTCTTTCTCAGCGACACGGACCGAATCGCCCTCGCTGCCGTGGCGGCCCAGGGAGTGGAGATCTCTGCTCAGGATCTGCCGGGCTCCCGCAGCGTGCCGCTCGACCAGCTGCTGAACGATTCCTGAGATGATGCCCGATGCGGGATCGTTTCTCCTCCTCCTGCTGTGGGGCGGATGGGTCGCGATCGACAGCACATCCGTGGGCCAGCTGATGGTGTCGCGGCCGGTGGTCGCCGCATCTGTCGCCGGGTGGATCGCGGGAGATCCGGTTGGCGGCGCGCTCCTCGGCCTGGTGCTCGAAGCTCTGCAGCTCACCGTGCTTCCGTTCGGGGCGGCCCGCTATTCGGAGGCCGGGCCTGCCGCCGTCGTGGGCGCGGGCGTCCTCGCCGGGCATGCGACCAACGCTACATTACTGCTGCTAACGGTTTTCTTTGCACTGTCGTGGGGGTGGGTGGGAGGGAACAGCGTGCGGAACCTTCGGCAGTTCAACGTGCGCCTGATTGCGCGAGCCGGTGCGCCGGGGAGTTCGCCTTCGTCGCTGGAGCGGTGGCACGCGGTGGCGATCCTCACCGACTATCTTCGCGGCATGCTCCTGGTGGGAACGGGGGTTCCACTTCTGGCGCTATTCCTGATGGGGAGTACCACCGTCTGGGGATTGAATGAACCGCTCGCGCGGATCGCCGTCTGGGCTGCGGTGGCAGCAGGGTGCGGCGCGACTCTTCGGCTCTTCGGCGCGAAGCGAAGATTTCTTTTTGCGGCTGGGGTGCTATGCGGCTCATTGTTCCTCCTGCTCGTCTGACGCTTCTTCCGCGCCCGGTAAGGCGAAGCCTGCTCTGGCGCAGCTTCGTCGTGCAGGGGTCGTGGAACTACGAGACGCTGATCGGCACGGGATTCGCATTCATGCTGCTTCCTGTGCTCCGATACGTCTATCGCTCGGACCCGGGCGCACTCCAAGCCGCGGTTGCCCGGCACGTGGGTCTGTTCAACAGCCACCCGTATCTGGCGACCCTTGCGGCGGGTGCCATCGCGCGGCTCGAAGCGGACGGAACCTCCGCGGAGGTGATCGAGCGCTTCAAGACGGCGGTGCGGGGCTCTCTCGGCTCCATCGGGGATCAACTGATCTGGCTTTCGTGGCGGCCTGCGGTGGCTCTGCTGGCGATTGCTTTGCTCCTGCTGGGCGCACCCTGGTGGGTGGCGGTGCTCGTATTCCTCCTCGTCTATAACAGCCTGCACTTCTGGCTGCGGGTGTGGGGAATGCGGATCGGGCTCGAGGAGGGGCTCGGGGTCGGGCGCGCGCTTCGCGAGGCGCCGCTTCACCGCGTGGGTGGCCGTGCTGCCGATGCCGGTGCACTTCTCGGCGGGCTCTGCGTGGCGCTCGCGGTAGGGCAGGCGGGAACCGAATCCGCGGCGCTCGTGCTTGCGGGCGTGGCCGCCGCCGCCGGGCTCGCGCTCGGGCTCCGCGTGCGGAGTGCGGTCTACTGGGTCCTTCTTCTTGTCTGGATCGCAGGTGTTGTCTCTGGAATCACTTCTCGACTGGTGGGTTAGATGGAGCACACCGAGAGAGTAAAGATCGTGAACAAGTATGGGCTTCATGCCCGGCCCGCGGCCGAGTTCGTCAAGCTCGCGAACCGTTTTTCCTGCGAGGTGTGGGTCCGCAGGGAGGAGATCGAGGTGAGCGGAAAGAGCATCATGGGTGTGATGATGCTGGCCGCCGAGCACGGATCGCACATCGACATCCGCGCCGCCGGCGCGGATTCGGCCGAAGCGGTCGCGGCGCTCTCGAAGCTCGTCTCCGGCCGGTTCGGAGAGGAGTAAGGCATGCGCTCGCTACGAGACGGAACACCCGCCTCGCCGGGGATTGTGATCGGCCCTGCCCGGGTTCTGCGATGGGAGGTTCCACAGGTACCGCGCGGAGCCGGAATCCCCGCCGATAAAGTCGCGGAGGAGGTTCAGCGCTTTTACGACGCGTGCGCGTGGGCGCAGCAGCGGATCCGCGAACTGCAGGAGGAAACGCGCGAGCGGCTCGGAGTTGTGGAGGCGCAGATTTTCGAGCCCCAGCTCCTGATGCTCGAAGACGCGGACCTGATCGGCGGGACCGAGGTCTACATCCGCGAAAATTTTCTCACCGCCGAGCGTGCCTTCGAATGGCGTGTGCTCGAATGGGAGGCGCGCTGGTCGCATACCGCGCACCCGATGGTGATGGACAAGCTCAACGACCTCGCCGACGTCCAGGGCCGGGTGCTCCGCCGTCTGCTGGGCCTGCCTGAGCCGGAGCTTGCTTCCTTCACCGGAGAAGACCGCGTCATCCTCGTCGTTCGCGACCTCACGCCCAGCCTTACGGCTCAGCTTCACGAGGCGCGGGTGATGGGTATCGCGATGGACGCCGGAACCCGCACCTCGCATAGCGCGATTCTCGCGCGCTCGCTCAGCATCCCGGCTGTCGTGAGCCTCGGCGACTTCTCCGGGACCGTCCGCTCGGGAGACTCGCTCATCCTCGATGGCCGCACCGGCCGCGTGATCATCCACCCGACCGACGCGGATCTGGAGGCCTATAGTGAGCGTGATTTCAAGATCCGGGAGTGGGAGCAGGAGCTCCTCCTTCTCGCTCACCTGGATTCCGTCACGCGCGATGGTGCGAGAGTCTCACTGCGCGCCAATATCGACCTTCCCGGGGAAGCATTCTCAGCAGCTGCCCACGGGGCGGACGGTGTGGGACTTTTCCGTACGGAGTTCCTGGTCGTCGGCCGCAACGCCGTGCCCGGCGAGGAGGAGCAGTTCCAGGCGTATTGCCAGGTTGCGGAGGCCAGCCGCGGCGCACCCGTGATCATCCGCACGTACGATCTGGGTGGAGACAAGTTTCCCGCGTTCCTGCATAAGCCCCCAGAGGAGAACCCGTTTCTGGGTTGGCGCGCAATCCGCGTCTGCCTGGACGAACCCGAACTCTTTCGCGCTCAGCTTCGCGCGCTGCTTCGGTCGATGGCCGCTCACGACGTGCGGGTCATGCTCCCCCTGGTGAACGACATCGGCGAGATCAACGCTACGCGGGCGATCATGGACTCGTGTCTGGAGGAGCTTCGGCGAGAGGGGAAGGCGGTTCCGGATCGCTACTCGCTGGGTGCCATGATCGAAACGCCCGCTGCGGCGATCTCGGCCGCGCACCTCGCCCGCCACGTAGACTTTTTCTCCGTGGGCACCAATGATCTGGTTCAGTATACCCTGGCGGTGGACCGTGGGAATTCTCGCCTGGCGCATCTATATGATCCGTTCCACCCCTCCGTGGTTCGGCTTCTCCACTCCGTCGCACAAGCCGCCAACGAGGCCGGGATCGAGGTGGGCGTGTGCGGCGAACTCGCCGCCGATCCGGTCGGTGCGTTCATGCTGATCGGCATGAATGTCGACTCCCTGAGCGTCGGGCCGGCAGCGCTCGCGGAGATCAAGAAGGTCATCCGGTCGGTCAGCCGTGAGGAAGCAGCGCGCGCCGTTGAAGACGCCCTCCAGTGTGCGACCGCCGACGACGTCCGCGGGGCACTCGTTTCACGCCTCCGCTCGTCCATCGATCTGTCGTTGTTCGCCGGTGCCTGGAGCTTGTCGGAGGCGGATTGATCGGCTAACTTGCGGAGCGTACCTCCTTTTATCATCACCGACTTTTCAGGAGCCACCGTGGCGAGCCGACGTCTCTTTACCTCCGAATCCGTCACCGAAGGTCACCCGGACAAGATCGCGGACCAGATCTCCGACGCCGTCCTCGATGCGATCCTCGAGTCCGACTCCAACGGCCGCGTCGCCTGCGAGACGTTGGTGACCACCGGCCTCGCGGTGATCGCCGGCGAGATCACGACCGATACGTATGTCGATATCCCGGCGATCGTGCGCGGCACGCTGAGGTCGATCGGATACACGGATTCCACGTACGGCATCGACGGTGATACCTGTGCGGTGATGACGACGATCGACCAGCAGTCGCCCGACATCGCAATGGGGGTAGACACCGGCGGGGCAGGGGACCAGGGGATGATGTTCGGGTATGCGACGGATGAGAATGATACCTACCTCCCCACGCCGATCCTTCTCGCGCACCGGCTGACGCACCGCCTTGCCGAGGTCCGCAAGAACGGGAAGCTGAGCTGGCTTCGCCCAGACGGGAAGGCGCAGGTCACCGTCGAGTACGAGAACGATCAGCCGGTGCGGGTAGCGACTGTGGTGGTCAGCACGCAGCACTCCCCGGATGTGAGCCTCGAGCAGATCCGACGCGAGATCATCGACAAGGTCGTCATCCCGGAGATGCCCGAGGACCTCTTCGACGCGGAGAACTGCGTCTTCCATATCAATCCCACGGGTCGGTTCGTGATCGGGGGGCCCCACGGCGACGCCGGGCTCACCGGCCGGAAGATCATCGTGGATACCTACGGGGGTGTCGGCCGCCACGGCGGGGGCGCGTTCAGCGGAAAGGACGCCACGAAAGTCGACCGATCCGCCGCGTATGCCGCCCGCTGGGCAGCGAAGAACCTGGTGGCGGCGGGCCTGGCCAACCGCTGTGAGATTCAGCTGGCGTACGCGATCGGCGTCGCCGAGCCAGTCTCGGTACACGTGGACACCTTCGGCACCGGCGAGCTTCCCGATGAGCACATTGCGGCCGCGCTACGCAAGGTTTTCGACTTCCGCCCGCTCGCGATCATCGAAAGGCTGGGGCTGCGGAACCCGATCTTCCGGCCGACGGCTGCCTACGGCCATTTCGGCCGTACGCCGGAGATGAAGCGGATAGACGGGCGTGAAGTGCAGCTCTTCCCATGGGAAAAGCTGGATCGCGTAGAGGACCTCCGGGTCGCGACGGCTCTGTCCGGCTCCGTAACCGCAGCAGGTCGCTGAGCCGTTGCCGCTCCGGGAGCAGGGGAGCGGTATTCGTGCGTCCCTTTCTGCTGAGTGAAAGTGCGCCATGATTGAAGTAAGAGTTCAGAGCCTCGGGCTCGAACAGACCTCGCAGACCCCGGTTGTCATCCTTCAGGAGGTCGACGGAGCCCGGGTTTTACCCATCTGGATCGGCCCGGGAGAGGCGAGCGCGATCGCCATGGAGCTGGCGGGCATGAAGTTCTCCCGCCCACTCACCCACGACCTTGCCGCGTCGCTGGTTCGGGGGCTCGGCGGCGTTCTCACCCGTGTGCTGATTTCCCGGGTGCAGGATAACACCTACTTCGCGGAGATGGTGGTTCAGCGGGGAGATGAGATGATCTCGATCGACGCCCGCCCGTCGGATTCGATCGCGATCGCGCTGCGGCTGCAGGCCAGGCTCTTCACCACAGATGAGCTGCTCGCGTCCACCGCGGGGGATCTCGCGCCCGCCGAATCCGAGGAGGAAGACGAAGGCACGTCTCCGTCTGGCGGTAAATCCAAGATGAGCGCCGAAGAGCTACAGGCTTATCTGCGTCGACTGAACCCGGAAGACCTCGGTCGCTTCAACCCCTGAGCTTGATGTCGCTCCGCCGTTCCCTGTTTCGCTCCGCGGCGTGCGCCGCTCTGATCGCCGTGCTCGCAATCTACCTCGCTCCCGGCGGTGCGGCGGCCCAGAGCCTCCAGGGGCGTGTAGTGCTCCAGGGCGCAGGCGTCGAACAAGTACGGGTAGAGCTGCACAGAGTGACCCGCGACTCGTCGGGGGTGGTGTCACACACGCCCACAGGAGCGGGCGGGGAGTTCTCGATCGCGCTCCCGCCCGTGGATTCCGCGGGTTTCACCGTGTTCTTCGCCACTGCGGATTACCTTGGAGTCCGTTACTTCGGCGCGCCGATCCACCCCGGACAACCACCTGCCGGCGATTACTCGATCGAGGTATACGACACGGTTGCCTCTGCCGCAGCTTCTGCCGCCGTTCGGGTCCCGCGCCGTGATGTCGTGCTCCTCCCACAGCCCGACGGCGGATGGGAGGTAAACGAGATCCTTCAGGTGGAGAATCCCGGTTCTCAGACGCTCGTCTCCATGGGCGGCAAGCCCACCTGGGAGTTCCGGATCCCCCCAGGTGCGGTTGCGTTCGAGCTGGGCGAGGGGGAAATCTCGGCGTCGGAGATCGCCCGGATGGAAGATCGGGTCCTGCTGCTGCTGCCTCTCGTGCCCGGCAGACGTGAGATATTCCTGCGGTATCTTCTGCCCGCGAGTGAGCACGAGCTTCGTGTGCCGCTCGACACGCCGACGGAAGCCCTGAACCTCTACGTACAGCAACCCTCGCCGCCGCTCTGGGTGGAGGGCCTCCAGAGCCGCGAACTCATTCAGGCGGAGGGGGAGCGGTTCCTCCACTTCGAAGGAACGCAGTTGGATGCCTCCTCTCCCATCATCATCGCCTGGGAGGGTCCCGCATCTCCGCCATTGGACCCCACCACGGCTGCGATCGCAGCCGTGGTCATCTTTCTCGCCGTAGGGATTGGAGCGGCACTCTGGCGACGCGGTCCCAGCAGCGGCCCCGGAGCGCCTTCAGAGAATGCATCCGCGCGCGCCGACGAGGAAGCGCCGCAGATGGTGGGCTGAGCACGCCACGTCCCCTTACCCGAGGAATCGTGCCGCTCGTCTCCACGCGCTCGATCATCCTGCAGGCATTTCCCTATGGAGACACCAGCAAGATTCTCCGCCTCCTTACACGGGAGCATGGAGTTCGATCTGTGATCGCGAAGGGGGCGCAGCGGCCGAAAAGTCGCTTCGGCGGGGTGCTCGAGTCGTTCACCGAAGGCGAGGCGCAGTTCTTTGCCCGAGAGGGACGTGATCTCCACACACTGGGCGGGTTCGACCTCCTGAAAAGCCGCCAATCCATCGGACGCAACCTGGTCGCTTTCACGGGCGCCTCTCTGATCGCGGAGCTGGCGCTGCGGTTCGGTACAGACGAGCCCCAACCGTCGATCTTCCAGACCGTAGCCGATTCGCTGGACGAGATCGCCACCGCCGACGCCCATCTTCTACAAGAGATTGTGATCTCGGATGTGTGGGTGCTCGTCTCGCTTTTCGGGTTCCGTCCCGAGATGGATTCCTGCGTGGGCTGTGGTGAAGTCCTGCCTCCGGCGGCGACCGCACGGTTCGACGTGGAGGGCGGTGGCGTGGCTTGCGTGCGGTGCCGGCCCGTGGGGCGTGCGCTGGACCCCGCTTCACGCCGCGAGCTGCGCCAGATGGTGGAGGGTAGGGCGAGCCGACACCCGTTCACGTCGCCGTCGCTGCAGCGCGCGCTGGTGCGCGCGTTCCTCATCACTCATCTCGCGCGGGACTACACGCTCCGCTCGCTCGAAATGTTTCTTCAACAGCTGGGTTGAAGTTCTTCCGTTTTCGGGATCTTCGTTTAGGGTGCGCCCTCGCGTTCCCTTGCCCGTACAGAGAAAACGTACGAAGTTTACCGGTGTTCAGTGCTCGCAGCTCACCTTGATTCCAAACGGAGGCCGCCGCAGCTCGTTTTCACCCTAGCGCCCAAAGGTACACATGCGATGTGCTCGACGGGTGCTGCTCGTACTTATTCTCACGTGTGGCGGTTCCTTCCCGCTGCAGTCGCAGTCGCAGGATTCCCGTGGACCGCCACTCTCGCAACAGTCGCGAGGATTTCGGCTCGAGCAGAATTACCCGAATCCGGTGAACCCGGAAACCTGGATCCCTTTCTTTCTGGAGGAGGAACTGTTCGCGGAGGCCGACAGCGCGGTCGTATCCCTCCGCATCGTCAACCAACTTCGTCAGACCATTGCAATCCCCATCGCTGTCGAACACCCGCGCGGCCGCGACTTACAGGTTACGAACCTCTCGTACCGTTCCGCGGGCAGGCAGGTAGCATACTGGGACGGTCGTGACACCGCGGGGCGCCTCGTGCGCTCCGGAGTCTATTACTATCAGATGGTCATCGACGACCATCGGCCCCTGGTGGGGAAGCTCATCGTCCTAAACCCGCGGAGGCGAAGCAACATCGTTCCATGGTTTGGTGGAAACAAGAGAGACCGGCCCGAGTAACTCTCGAGCCGGTCTCTCCTTGTTTCCCGCTTCACCGATCCGAGATCAGTCGATGACGTAGAGGAAACGTCCGCAGTTGTCGCAGTGGTTGATCGCTTCATTCCGTTCCGAGTCCGACGCCACCGCGGTCGGAATCGATACGAAACATCCGTAGCAGGTTCCACTAATCACCGGGACGACCGCCCGCTCCGTCCGCCCCGCGAGGCGGCGGTATCGGCTGCGGATCTGCGTGGGGAGCGATTCCTCCATCTCCACGATCTTCCCGTCGAGCGTCTCGATGGCTTCGTCGATGCTGACGTTGAAGACCTCTTCCTCCACCTGCCGCTCGTGGGTCGTGGTCTGCAAATCCCGCCGCTGGCTTTTCAGATCCTGGATCTCCAGCAGAGTCTCTAGCTGTGCGTGCATGGTATTCTATTCCTCGCTCAAGTGCCTTTTTGCTCAAGCAGCGCCAGGAACTCGTCGGGCTTCTCGATCTGCTCCAGGCGAGAAACCACATCGGAGTCTTTGGAGAACTGAGCGATCTTGCCGAGAACCGGGAGGTACTGGTTGGAGACTTCCAGCGGCGGCGCGACGATGAGAAAGATGTTGTAGACCGGCTGCTCGTCGATCGCCTTGAAGTCGACCCCTTCGGGCTTGCGCCCGAACGCCACCCGAAGCCGGTTCACCACGAGCGAGCGGCAGTGCGGAATCGCAATGCCTTTCCCGATGCCGGTGGAGCCCAAATTTTCACGCCGCTTCAGCATCTTGTAGAGGATGCCTTCGGATTTCTCGTCCAGTCCGAGAAGGCGAATGAGCTCTTTCAGTATCTCGTCCTTGCTCTCTCCACCCAGATCCAGGTTTACAACGTCTTCCGAAAAAAATTCCCGAAGTTCCATATCTCGAAAACCTCCCGTAATGTGCGGGAACGCGGTCAATATCAGCGGAACCGGCAATGTAAGGAGCCTGCGCTGCGCTGTCAAAGCCCGGCCGTGCCGCCCGGGCTCTTCGCCACTGCCGCACACGGGGCGGGGCAGCCAGTTGAAGCGTACCCGGCAAACCGGTATATTTACCGGATGAACAAGGATTTCCTTACTGCTCTTCATGACGGATCCGTTCCGTTGTACCTCGCTCCGCAGGCGGGAGTCAGCGAGTCGCCCTTCCGGCGTCTGTGCCGGTCCTTCGGCGCGGACGTCGTGGTCTCCGAGTTCGTCTCGGCGGAAGGAGTGCGCCGCCGAGACGAACGCACGCATCAGTACCTCCGCTTCCACGACGAAGAGCGGCCGATCGGCATCCAGATCTTCGGAGGCGACGCGGCCGCGATGGCCGAGGCGGCCGCACTGGTCGAGGCGGTATACGAGCCGACCTTCCTGGACATCAATTTCGGCTGCCCGGTCAAAAAGGTCGTCAAGCGAAACGGCGGGTCGGGTTGTCTGCGCGACCTTTCCCTCGTGTCGGAGATCATTCGCGGCGTACGTGCCGCCGTATCCGTTCCGGTTACCGTCAAGATCCGCAGCGGCTGGAGCGAAGAGACGCGCAACCCGGTGGAGATCGCGCTTCGGTGCCAGGAGGCGGGAGCCGTGGCGCTCACGCTCCATGCGCGCACACGCACGCAGATGTACAGCGGCTTCGCGAACTGGGACGAGATCGCGGCGGTCGTTGAGGCTCTGGATATCCCGGTGATCGGCAACGGCGACGTGTGGAAGGGAGAAGATGCGGCCCGCATGCGCCAGCACACCGGGTGCGCCGGGATCATGGTCGCGAGAGGCTCGCACGGAGCTCCGTGGATCTTCCGGCAAGCCCGCGCGGCGCTTCGCGGAGAGCCCGTACCTGCGGATCCGGACGCGCCGGAGAGGTTCCGCATCGTGCGCGAGCACGCCCGGCTCGCCATCGCCTTCGAGGAGGACGAGCAGAAGGCCATGATCGAGTTCCGCAAGCATCTCGGCTGGTACACGAAGGGACTTCCGAACGGACGCGTTCTCCGCCAGGAGCTCTTCGAGGTGCGCCGGCTCGCCGATGCGGAGGCGCTGCTGGAGGGCTATCTCTTGACCTACGAGGGAGTCGCCGCGTGACACCGGAGCAGCTTCGTGCGCTCCTTGATGAGGTCGCAGCAGGCAGAACCGATCCGGCCGATGCGCAGAGGCGCCTCGCTTGGTCGCCCACGGAAGATATCGGGGTCGCCACGATCGATCACCACCGCGCACTCCGCCACGGCTACCCAGAGGTGATCTTCGGAGAAGGTAAGACGCCAGAGCAGATCGCGGCGATCGCCGAATGCATCGCCGCGCGCGGAAACGGGCTGCTGGCGACCCGCGTCGCGCCGGCCGCGGCCGCGCAGCTGAGTCACCTGCTCCCCGGAATCGAATACTCCGAGCTCGGCAGAACCGCCTACCTCTCGCCGCCCGATCCCCTCACCCGGAGAACCCGCGGCCCGATTCTGATCATCACCGCGGGCACCAGCGACCTCCCGGTTGCCGAAGAGGCAGCCGTAACTGCGGCTGCGTTCGGCAACCCCGTGACTCGTCTCAACGATGTCGGGGTCGCCGGGCTGCACCGGATCCTGGCTGCGCGGGAGCAGTTGGACAGAGCGTCCGTAATCATCGTGGTCGCCGGAATGGAGGGAGCGCTGCCCTCCGTCGTCGGCGGCCTGGTGGGAGTCCCGGTCATTGCAGTGCCGACAAGCGTCGGTTACGGAGCCGCGTTCGGCGGAATCGCCGCGCTCCTCGGGATGCTGAACAGCTGCGCGGCAGGCGTTACCGTCGTCAATATCGACAACGGGTTCGGCGCGGCGAGCGCGGCATCGCGGATCAACGTCCTTCCTCCGGAATGATCGGCCGGTCCGCAACTCCCCCTCTGAGAAAAGCCTGTTTTCGCGGCTCCGCACCACGATCCCGCCGGCTCTCCGAATCGTAGCCCGTGTGGTTGACACGAGCGGCTCAATCCATTAAGTTATACGTGGATGTCGGGTTTGCCCGACGTCTTGTCGGGGGTGTCATGGTTTCGACGGGTAAAGTGAAGACCTGAGTGCATGCCGAGGTTTCAGACACCTCGTAAATCCTCTGAACTATAATCAAACGCAAACGATAACTTTGCGCTGGCTGCCTAAGGAACTTAGTTCCTCGCGGGCACCCGTCTGTTGATCAGACCCGCCTGAGCCGGGTTAACAGGCGACGAAAATTCAGGCTGGCTTGTTCGAGTGTCGCGGTAGAACAGGCGAGATTTACGTGACTGGTCCGAGATGGGCTGTCTGCTGGCCGTTGATCGGGCGAGGAGAAAAAAACAGCAGAATAAGCATGTAGAGCTTGGGTGGGATCTGTATTCGGACGGGAGTTCGACTCTCCCCACCTCCACTGGAAAGGCC
>JACDHR010000513.1 GCA_013820915.1 Gemmatimonadota bacterium | reverse complement strand
TCCACACCCACTTCGTATCCTACTTCCGCTACTACGGCATCCGCCCCATGGAGAGCGCCGGGTGGCGGTTCCTGCGCTGGTTCTACGGCCGCTGCGAGCGGGTTTACGCGCCCACGGAGCGCATCATCGGCGAGCTGGCGGAGCATGGGATCAGGCACGCGGAGCTCTGGTCGCGCGGGATCGACCTCGCCAGCTTCGGTCGGCGCTTCCGGGACGGGGAGCTGCGGGAAAGGGTCGGCGCGGACAATCGGACACCGATCCTGCTGATGGTCAGTCGTCTCGTAAAGGAAAAGGACCTGCTCGACCTGGCGCCCATGAGCCGGCGGCTCCGGGAGCGCGGCGTGCCCTTCCGCCTCGTGCTGGTGGGCGACGGTCCGCTGCGCGAGGAGTTGGGGGCCGCGCTCCCCGACGCGCACTTCGCCGGGCACCAGGGTGGCGAGGCGCTGGCCCGATGGTACGCCTCCTCCGACGTCTTCGTCTTCCCGTCCACCACGGAGACCTTTGGGAACGTGGTGGTGGAGGCGCACGCCTCGGGGCTGCCGGCCGTGGTGGTGGACCGCGGCGGCCCGCCGGAGCTGGTCGAGCCGGGAGAGACGGGGTGGGTCGCGCGCGCCAACAACCCCGCCGACCTGGCCGGCCGCGTGGAGTCGCTGCTGCGAGACCCCGCCGAGCGCGAGCGCATGGGGCAGGCTGCGCAGCGGGCAGCGAGGGAGCGTGATTGGGACGCCATCAACGGGCGGCTCCTCGCCAGCTATGCCGCGGTGATCTCCAGTGCGGCGGGGCGGTCGGCCGGGTGAAGCCATGAAGCCGCGGGAACGGAAGGGGACGGGTATCACCTTCGACAAGCTGTTCCGCACCGCGCTGATCGTTGTACCGATCGGGGTGCTCGGGAACGTCGTCTTCTCGTTTCTGGCCACCGACCGCGACGTCCTGACGTCGCTTCTCGAGTTCCCGCGCCACTACCTGGGGCTGGCGGTGGGGCTCGCGCTGCTGCCGTGGCTGACGAACACGCTGCGGCTCTACATCTGGACGCGCTTCTTCGGCTATCCGATCTCGCTTCGCGATGCCTATCAGATCACCCTCGCGATGGATCTGGGTGCCGCGGTAAGCCCCACCGCCGTGGGCGGCGGGTTCTTCCGCTGGGGATTGCTGGTACAGCGCGGGGTCTCGCCGGGCGCGGCCGTCTCGCTCACCACGCTGCCAACGCTGGAGGACGGGCTCTTCTTCCTGATCGCGGTTCCGATGGCCGTCTATCTCTCCGCCTCGTGGAATCTGCCGGTCTTCCAACAGCTCGGCCCGATGCTCGAGGGGAACTTCGGCATCGCGGCCCCGATCCTCTTCGCGCTCCTCCTGCTGGCCTGGGTCGGCGCGCGCCTCATCCTCAGCGGAGGGTTCGGGCCTCGTCCGCAGAAGGGCGGCATCCGCTGGTTCGGCCGTACCCGCCGCCGGCTGCGCACCGCGTGGAGGGACGGCCGCGAGAGCTTCCGGGTGATCTTCCGCCGCGGGAAGGCCTGGTTCGCGCTCTCGATGTCGCTCACCGCGATCCACTGGATCGCGCGCTACTCCGTGGTCTCCGCCCTCGTCGCGTTCCTCGGCATACCCGTGGACCCGGTCCTGTTCTGGCTGCTGCAGTGGGTCGTCTTCTCGCTCATGGCGCTGATCCCGACGCCAGGGGCCGTAGGCGGTGCGGAAGCTTCATTCTACTTCATCTACGGCGCGCTCCTGCCCGCCAGCGTGCTCGGCGTGGCCACCGCCGGGTGGCGCTTCCTGACCTTCTACCTTCAGCTCGGCCTGGCGGCGATCCTGTTCACGCTCATGAACATGCAGCGTCCGTGGGTGGAAGCCAAACCGCTGGACGAGGGTCGGGCGTAGTCTTTTTATACCCGACGTGAGCGTGCGCTCGAATGCGCGGTGGAAAATGCCGTTAGACATGGGGTTACATCTATGTTTCACACACCCCGGAGACTCGACAAACGTGCTTCATGGGGTTATACTTATGCCATGAATACGGCGACTATGAATCCACGGGAAAAGACTGCCGGGCGCTACGCGGGCCAGAACCGCGAAGCGCCCATGCTGCGGTCATATAAGGCTTCGCCGGAGCTTCCGGCGGCGCGTGTAACGGACACTTCCACGCCGGTTGCTGATTTGACCGACGAGCAGCTGTTTCAGCGATATACGGATGGCGACGCGGACGTCTTCCGCGTGCTCGTAAAACGATACGAGCCTCGCATCCAGGGCTTCCTACGGAAGCGCCTGAACGACGAGGAGCGCGTAGAGGATCTTACGCAGGATACCTTTTTGCGGATCCACCGCGCCCGCGCCAGCTACGACCCGAGCCGGAAGTTCTCGACGTGGATCCACACGATCGCGAACAACCTGCTCAAGAACGAGTTCCGCAACCGCTCGCGGCGGCGCGAGACCACCTTCACCGACCTGCGGCCGGAGACCTCCGCGTCGGGCTCGCCGTCGCGCCCAGTCGAGTTCGAGGCGCGCGGCGTAGACCCGGAGCGCGACGCGTACCGGAGCGAGCTGCGCGAGGCGATCGCCTCGGCGATCGGGCAGATGGACGAGCACCACCGGGTGCCGTTCGTGATGCGCGAGGTCGAGGACCTCTCCTACGAGGAGATCGCCGAAGCAATCGGAATTCCGGTCGGCACCGTGAAGAGCCGGCTGAACCGTGCGCGCAACGCATTCCGCACACTCCTTCCGGTCCCCGTGTAAAACCGTACGGGGAACTACAAGTACGGAAACAACAAGTACGAAAGTACGGGTGGGCTTCGCCCACGGTACGAAAGTGCGGAACCGCTACAGGCGTGGTCCCGCACTTTTTCGTACTCTCGTACTCTCGTACTCTCGTACTCTCGTACTTCCGTACTTCCGTA
>JACDHR010000512.1 GCA_013820915.1 Gemmatimonadota bacterium | reverse complement strand
CGGTTGGGCGGCTGCGGCTCGACAGTCGCACGCCAACTCAGTGCGTGAGCGCCAAAGTGCAAGGCCGCTCACGCACTTCATGTTATCCCTCCGTTCGCCGGGCCGCCTGCTGCGCCGCCAACTCCTCCAGCACTACCACCTCCAGCCCGGGCAGCGAGGGGATACGGTCGTCGTTGGTCAGGAAGAAGCCGGCTCCGGCGTGACGTGCGGTGGCGAGGTGGATGGCATCGGGTGTTTTCGTAACGTGAGTCGCGCGCACGATGCGCACCGTCTCGAGGCTGACGGTGACCACCGGCGTCACCGGCTGCACGATCTTCTCCGGGACCTCCTGATCGCTGGGGTCGCGGGTGGTCCCGCTATGCTGCACTGTGCTGGCCGAGGCTTGTGTCGGGCTGGGCGGGTGCAGCGGGGCGGCTACGGCGCCATGTCCTTGACGGAGGCCTATCCTATCCTTCTCCCAGCCTTCGGCGTGCCTCCCGGACCAGCGGCTGCAGCTCGGGATCGGCATTCCCCCACAGCTCGACGAACCGCCGGTAGTGCTCGGCGGCCTGCTCCCGCTCGCCCCGCCGCTCATGGATCTCGGCGCGGCGCAGATGCGAGGGGGCGAGATAGTAGACGTCGTAGGCGGAAGGTGCAGGGAACGATGCATACCACCGCAGCGCCTCTTCCTCGCGGCCGAGCGCCGCGAGCAACTCGGCGCGCAGGTAGCGCTCGTGGGGGTTGGTGACCCGCCAGAACCCTCGGATCATGATCTCCGCCGAACCCGGGGTGTCGCCGAGTTCCTTGAGAGCGTCCGCCGTCTGGCCTCCCGCGTGGGCGACCTCCGCACGGAGAAGCCGCGGGAACACACGCTGGTATGTAGCATCTACTGGAGCTGGCTGGCGCTCGATTTCGCCTGCATGGCGCAGAGCTGCGACGGGATCGAGCCTCCGCGCACTGAGTAGACCCAGCAGGTAACGCTGACCCGGGGCATACATCATTGCGGGCTGAGTCCAGTCGGCGTCGAGCAAGGGGCTCGCGGAGGAGGTCGGCATCCGCTCGACGTCGCTGCGGATCGCTTCGAGCTCGGCTGCGGAGAGGCGCAGGAAGGGCAGCGTAGCCAGGAAGCCGCGGTGGTGCGTGGCCCAGCTTGGGCGCAGGCGTTCCAGCGCGGCGAGATCTTCCGACGCCGCGCGCCAGCGGCCGCGCCCCACCTCGAGATGCGCGAGCAGGATGTGCATGGCCGCGCTCCACCGCGGCTCGGAGGGTAGCCCGGAGAGCTGGCGCGCGAGCACCGCCGTGCCCTCGAGATCGCCCGTGTAGGCCGCCACGGAGTGCAGGATACGCACGCGGACCTCGGCGTCCTGGGCAGCGAGCCGCTGACGGAGCTGCGCCTGCGCCGCCGGATCCCCGATGGTGAAGGCGCGCAACGCCTCGAGCTCGAGGAGCTGGTCCCAGCCGGGATCGAGCCGGCGAACCCGCTCGAGCAGAGCGTCTAACCGCGCGGCATCCCGCTCGATGGCGGCCAGGCGCACCAGGTGGATCAGGGCCGCCGCATTGTTGGGCTCGTAGGAGAGCACCCGCTCGAAGGGTTCGCGCGCCTCGAGCAGCGGGTAGCCGAGCATCGGCTTCCAGTGGAAGCGGACCTCGCCGAGCTGGAACCAGGCCTCCACGTCGTCGGGATCGCGGGCGAGCAGCATCTCGTAGAGCTGCTCTGCCTCCGCCGTCGGCTCGCGTGAATACCGATCCCACGCTTCGACCAACTGGCGGTCGCGGGTCGCGAGCCGCTCGCGAAAGCGCATGGCGCCATTGCGCCCCACGGTGTCGGCTCCCCAGTCGCTCGCCCAGATCGCCGCGGTGCTCATGCGGTAGTAGGCGAGCGCAAAGGTGGAATCGAGGCCGGTGGCCTGCCGGAACGCCTCGACCGCCTCGCCGTAGCGCCCTCTGCGGTAGTGCTGCTCCCCATCGAGGAAGGTCCGCAGCGCCGGCAGCGAGTGCGTGGTGAGCGCCGCGAGCTGCGCGATGCGCGCCCGCGGCTCGCGGCTACGGTGCGCCAGCAGCTTGGTGGTCAGCTCGTCCACCAGCGGGAAGAGCTGCTCGCTCTCCCCCTCGACGGTGACCTGCTCGAGCGGCGCACCTGTGGACGGGCCGGTGCGATCGTAGATCACGGCGGTGATGCGCAGCCGACCGCCAGCCTCGACGATGTGCCCCAGCACGTAGAGCCCGGCCCCGAAGCGTTCGGCCAGCGCCCGACCGCTCGCCGGATCGCTGGCGTTCACTCCCGCGTGCTCGACCACGCTCAGCAGCGCCCGCGCGTCCACACTGCGCAGCTCACCCGCGCCATCGAGGTTGGTGCTGAGCAGGCGGACGATGCCCTCCTCCAGCGCACGCGACTCGCCGCTGCCGTGGTAGGAGAAGGGGAGTACCGCGATCACATTGGCGGAGACTGGCGGTGGGGGAGAAGCACGCAGGCGGCCGAGCAGCGCGGCGGCCGTGGCCGACAGCGCCACGGCGAGCAGGAGGAGCGCGAGCTGCAGCGTGCGGCGGCGGCCCTCACCCCCTAGCCCCCTCTCCCGAACAGGACCGCCTCTCCCCCGAACCCCCCCTCCCCCTCGCCCCGCAAGGGGGAACTCGTTCGTGCCGGGTACGGGCTCTGGTGCGCTCGGCGGCGGGCCCTCACCCCCTAGCCCCCTCTCCCAATTTTGGGAGAGGGGGAACTCGATCCTGCCAGATCTCTGCTCCGGTGCTGCGGCAGGCACTGTAGTTCTCCCCTCCACCGGAGTCGGGGGAGGGGATGGGGGAGGGGGCGCCATTCGGCCCGGCGAGGGGGGACTCGCAGCGCCTGCCCGCACCTCGTCGGCCAGCGCCCGGGTCTCGGGCGCGGGGTCGAGCTCGTACTCCCGCGCGA
>JACDHR010000511.1 GCA_013820915.1 Gemmatimonadota bacterium | reverse complement strand
GTGTGGTGGCCTGCAACGCGGAGAACAACATCCCGGTCGTAGGCCCCGACGAGATGCGGAAGGGCCGCGAGCTGCACTGGCTGCGTATCGAACGGTACTTCGGCACCGGGCGTGACGCGCGCGAAGCGTACGAGCCGAACGCAACCGACGACGTGCGCTTCCTCCCCATGCTCTGCCAGCACTGCGGGAACGCGCCGTGCGAGCCGGTCTGCCCCGTCTACGCCGCGTATCATACGCCGGACGGGTTGAACGCACAGATCTACAACCGCTGCGTGGGCACCCGCTACTGCAACAACAACTGCCCGTGGAAGGTGCGGGTGTTCAACTGGTTCACCTACGAGTTCGCGGCTCCGCTGAACTGGCAACTCAACCCCGATGTGACGGTACGCGAGAAGGGCGTCATGGAGAAATGCACCTTCTGCGTGCAGCGTATCCATGAGGTGCAGCGCACCGCCGCGCGCGGCGAGCGGACGGTGCAGGACGGCGAAATCGCGCCGGCGTGCGTCCAGACCTGCCCGACGGAGGTCTTCGTCTTCGGCAATATCAAGGATCCGAACAGCGCGGTGGCGCGGGCGGCGACCTCGCATCGCAGTTACCGGTCGCTGGAGGAGCTGAATACGCAGCCGGCGATCGTGTACCTGCAGAAGGTTACGCTGCACGAGCCCGATCAAGGGGCGGGCCACGGCAGGCCCGCCGAGGCACAGCCTGCACAGCCCGCGGGCGCCGCCCACTAAGAGCCGAGGGAGAAGCAAGTTATGGCAACAGTAGAACGGACCGTCGAACGGTCCGTGTTCCACCCCGAGATCGAGGGGTACTCGGACGTAAACCGCGACGCACTGCGGATGCTGAACAAGCCGGGCCCCGGGTACCTGGCGCTGCTCGGCATGTCCATCGCCCTGGTCGGGTTCGCGGTCATCGCCTTCCTCTACCAGGTCGTCTACGGGCTGGGCATGGCGGGGCTGACGAACCCGGTCGGCTGGGGTGTGTTCATCACCACCTTCGTCTTCTGGGTCGGGATCGGACACGCCGGAACACTGATCTCGGCCATCCTGTTCCTGTTCCGTGCGGGGTGGCGGCAGTCTATCTACCGCTTCGCCGAGGCGATGACGGTGTTCGCGGTGCTCACGGCGGGGCTCTTCCCGATCATCCACATCGGGCGGCCCTGGTTTTTCTATTGGCTTCTTCCGCTTCCCAGCCAGCGGCAGTTCTGGCCGAACTTTCGGTCGCCGCTGCTCTGGGACGTGTTCGCCGTTACCACCTACCTGACGGTCTCTTCCGTCTTCTTCTACGTTGGCCTCATCCCCGACATCGCGGCGGCGCGCGACGCGGCCACCGTCGGCTGGCGGAAGAAGGCCTACACGATCCTCGCGCTCGGCTGGCGGGGTACGGACCGCGAGTGGAAGAACTTCACCCGCGCCTACCTCTTCCTGGCCGCGCTGGCCACCCCGCTGGTGCTCTCGGTGCACTCCGTCGTGTCATGGGACTTCGCGGTCTCCATCGTCCCGGGGTGGCACACCACGATCTTCGCGCCCTACTTCGTGGCCGGCGCGATTCTCTCCGGCGTGGCGATGGTCATCACGCTGATGATCCCGGTGCGCAAGGTGTTCCGGCTGCAAGCGTACTTCACGCCGCTGCACTTCGACCGGCTCGCCAAGATGCTCATCCTGACGTCGCTGATCGTCGGCTACGCCTACGCGATGGAGTACTTCATCGCGTGGTACTCCGGCGAGCTCTACGAACGCGACGTGTTCTGGGACCGCGTCTTCGGGCAATACTGGTGGGCCGGGTGGTCGATGATCATCTTCAATGCGTTCGTCCCGCAGCTGCTGTGGTTCAAACGGGTCCGGCAGAACCTGAACATATTCTTTATCATCTCGATTCTGGTGAACATCGGGATGTGGTACGAGCGGTTCGTCATCATCGTGCCGTCGCTCGCGCACAGCTACGAGCCGTGGAAGTTCGTGAACTACCGGATGTCTTGGACCGAGGCCGCGATCCTGATGGGCAGCTTCGGCTGGTTCTTCATGTGGTTCCTGCTCTTCCTGCGCTTCCTGCCCGGCCTCTCGATCGCCGAGATCAAGGAGGTGCTGCCGCCGCCGATGAAGCGCCCCTCGCATGACGGACCGGAGCAGCCGTACCCGGAGCGGATGGAGATGGTAGAGCGGACGACCGCAGGATATATGGAGACGGAACATTAATGAGAAGACCACGCACAGGTGTACTCGGGCTCTTCGGCTACCTGGACACCGCCACGGATGCGATCCACCGGCTACGCGCCGCAGGCTACGAGCTGACCGTCTACTCGCCCACGCCGCGCCACGAGGTCGAGGAGGCGCTGCAGCTGCCGGAGAGCGCGGTGCGGATCTATACGCTGACCGGCGCGTTCACCGGCGCGGCCGCCGGCACCGCACTCGCCGTGTGGACCCAATTGGACTGGCCGCTGATCGTCGGCGGGAAGGAGATCGTCTCTCTCCCCGCCTTCAGCGTGATCATCTTCGAAATGACCATCCTGATCGGCGCGCTCGCCACCGTGGCGGGGCTGTTCCTTACCGCACGTCTACCACGGATCGGCAAACCGGAGGCCTTTTATCATCCGAGCTTGTCGTCGGGCAACTTCGGGGTGTTCGCCCATGTACCGGCAGGCCACTTCGATACCGTTCGTACCATCATGCAGGACGCCGGCTCGGAGGAGGTGCTCGTTGAAGAACAGTAACGGCAAGTACGAGAGTGCGAGAGTACGGGAGTACGAAAGTACGAAAGTGCGAAAGTACGAAAGTACGGACAACGCACAGGAAAAGAACTCCCCCCGCAGCTCGCACCGGCGGCGGAAGGGCCGGTCTTGGGCGCACCTCGCACTGGCGGGGCTGATGGGTGTCGGCGCGGCCGGGTGCACCGAT
>JACDHR010000151.1 GCA_013820915.1 Gemmatimonadota bacterium | reverse complement strand
CGTGAAGAGCGATCCGATTCCCGAGATGCCCGGTCTCAGCGTGCGGATCGGCATCCACACGGGCTCCGTGGTGGCAGGGGTCATCTGCGAGCAGAAGTTCGCCTACGATCTGTGGGGAGATTCGGTCAACACGGCGAGCCGGATGGAATCTCACGGTCTCCCGAACCGGATCCAGGTTTCGGCCGCCTTCTACGAGCTTACACGGGACGAGTACGTCTACGAGACGCGCGGAATCCTGCCGTTCAAGGGTAAGGGTGAGATGGAGGCGTACCTTCTCGAAGGCAGGCGCGCGCCGGTCGCGGTTGCGAACGCTCAGCCAGCGAATCCGCAGTGAGTGACAGGGATCTGCTGGCCGGACCCGAACTGTTCCGGAAGCTCAGCGCCGAACAGCGCGCAACCGCGCCTCCCCTTTCGTGACCTGCACGGGTGGCGCAGCGTGGACCTTACAGCGGTGTTGCCCATGCATTTCAACATCATCGGCGAGATCCGCCATGTTGAGCCGATCGCCACTGGCCGCGGCATCCGTGAGCTGGCGCGCCTGCAGCGCCTCTACGGCCGCGCACGCTGGCGGAAGCGCAAGGGAGACGCCACCATCCGGCTGGCAGGTGGCGGCATCCACGAGGCGGAGTTACACTGGTACGAAGTACACGGGATCGGCAGGAAGGAGTTCAAGATCAAGCGCTTCCTATGAGCACGAGTGATCCTCTGGAGATTCGCTTCGCCGTCTGCCTGCGCAACGACGGCTATCCTGCTTCGCTGGAGCCGCGCAAGCTGTACCGCGTAGTGCCTGATGCGGATGCAGCCGCACTCCGGCATGTGCGGGTGATTGACGAGTCCGGTGAGGATTACCTGTATCCCGCGGAGTACTTCGCGGAGGTGGACCTCCCCCACGCCATCGAAGAAGCCCTGCTGCGTGCCTCTTGAGCGGTCGCTTCCCGCAGCGTCTCGGGCGACTCGTTGTGGTAGGTGATCCAGCCCGCGCCGGTGAGCCGCCGCTCGCGCGGGTGGCGGGTGGCCACCAGCGCGTAGTCCACCCGCTGCTGCCAGTAGCCCGGCACCGGCCGCCCGTCCGGCGAACGCGTAGGCCCCGCGTCGGTGACGCGCGTGGGCGCATCCGGCGGGGTGGGGAGCTGGGCGGGGAGGGGCGCGGCGAGCACCAGCAGCACGAGCAGGGCGAGGCAGCGAGTGATTCCGGAGCTTTGCATCATCCACAGCGGACCGGGGGTGGAAAACGGTCTCCTGGCGCGGTGGAAGAGGCGTGCACGCGGGGAATTTATCCCGGCGCCCCGCCGTCTCTCGTAGGGGGCGCGCAGTTCAGCATCTCTGGTAAGACACCTCCATGGCAACCAGCATTTGTTGCTAAGATGATGTCGCGACGGTAGGTTGTTACCCAGCCGACGGTGGACATGCCGACGCGGCGACAGCGTTGGAACACACGGTTCCACTTCGAAGCGCGTTCCCCCCGGCTCCGCCCGCGAAAACCTAGCGCTGACGCGGCGGCAAGGGACATCACGCCCGTGCGGAGCTTTCACGGCAGCGGCGTGTTACTATGGGACACATCACGTCGGGTAACCCTGCCGGCTTAGCGCGGCCAACTCGTCCGAGGCATCCCCTAGTGTGCCGTGACAGCAGCGTTTTATCTGGAATTGTCGTCCAAGGCGTACATCATTACGCCCGCGTGGTCGGACTTTCGTAACTCTCGCTTCATTCGCTTGCCCCGGCCCATCTTTGGCCGCATTTTGGGGACGCGGGTAACATTTGATGGATAAGCGCATCAGCAGAGAGGAGGGGAATCATTGGCTGCGAGGCCTCTACTTCGCTGGGCGGGTAGTAAACGCCAGCTTGTCGGAGTACTGCGAACGTATTGGCGTGCTGATCACCGCCGGTACGTCGAGCCCTTCGCGGGCTCTGCATGCCTATTTTTCGCAATTTCACCTACGAATGCGATCCTTGGTGATCTGAACGGGGAACTCATTGCCACCTACGAGCAGATTCGCGATGATGTCGAAACCGTCCGCGATGAGCTTGCCACCTTCGGTATCGGAAAAGACGAGTACTACCGCGTGCGCGAGATGCCACTTGAATCCTTATCCCCGGCTCGGCGAGCGGCACGTTTTATCTACCTGAATCGGTACTGCTTTAACGGATTGTATCGTACGAACCAACTCGGCAAGTATAATGTTCCGTTCGGGGGCAAGAAAACCGGGTCGCTCCCGAGTCCGGAACATCTCCGCGCCGTCGCACACAGGTTGTCGGGCGTGACCCTCGTTAATTCCGACTTTGGTGAGGTTCTGGATCGGACTATTCCGGGGGATTTTGTCTATATGGATCCACCCTATCGAGTGTCGTCACGACGGACGTTCAGAGAGTACGACGCCTCTGCGTTCTCGGCCAATGACCTCACACGACTACGTGAGTGGATGGACCGCCTAACTAGCCGAGGAGTAGAGTTCGTTGTGAGCTATGCAGCCTGTCCTGAGGGTAGGAGCCTCGAAGCGGGCTATCAGTCCGAAGTGGTATCAGTCCGCCGCAACATTGCTGGTTTCGCAGGAGATCGCCGTATCACGGACGAAGTGATTGTCTCAAACTACAGAGCAATAGTACAATGATCTTTGGCCGAGAATCTCAGGTGAATGCGCCCAACGCGCAGCCGGTTAGCATAGTGCCGAAGGGTGCCCTTCTTCATCTGAAGCCGGAGCAGATACGGCCGAGTCCATCAAATCCGCGTCGCCTATTCGACCCGGGACCGCTCAAAGCGCTCAAGGATAGCATCAGAACGCACGGTGTGTTGGTGCCCTTAACGGTGTATCGGCTGCCTGGGCAGGAGCGATACGCGATTGTTGATGGCGAGCGACGCCACCGATGCTGCGTGGAGCTAGAGAAAGAAGGTCTTGAAGTCACCATACCGGCCAACGTAGTTGAATCACCGGACCGTATGGCGTCGCTGATCTACATGTTCAACATCCATAGCTTTCGTGAACAGTGGGAGTTGATGCCTACGGCCCTCAGCCTGCAGAAAGTAATTGAAGATCTGGGTGGTAATCCAACTAATGAAGAGCTCCATGAGCTTACTGGGTTGAGTACTCCACAAATTGAACGATGTCGCACCATCTTGCGCTTTCCAAAGCGATTTCAGGATATGTCCCTGGAAGAGGATCCGAAGAAGCGCATTCCGTCCAACTTTTGGATCGAACTTTACCCTGTGCTGAATCAGTGCGGCGATTTTGCTCCTGACCTAGCAGCGCAACTGGGGCGAGATGGCATCACAGATCGGTTGATCGAGAAGTACCGAGCAAACAAGATCAAGAGTGTAATCCACTTTCGTCGGATCGTCGAAGCGTTCGATATTGCGAGAGAAACCGATCGAAAAGAGGAGGTTGGTGACCGCTTTCGTGAGTATGTGCTCACGACTGAGTTCGAAACGAGAGCTGCCTTCGATCACTTCATTTTGAACCAGCGTAAGGTACAAAGAGCGGTTGGTGCATGTGATCGGTTCATTGTTGACTTACAGCGTTCGAGGGTGGATCTGACAATCGAATCCGACCGCGCGGAGCTTGTTTCTAAGTTAACAGAGGTCATTGCGTTCGCGCAGGAGCTAATGGAGAAGCTGCGCAGTTCGGATCCTCCTGAAGAGTTGAGCGAAGAGGAATCTGAGAACATCGGCTACTAGTTCATTCTACGCCGATGTATATACACTTGTGGCTACTGCTGCGTCTTTGGCTCCGGTTCAGGAGCTACGAGCGGAACAAAGTTACTCCTCATTCCATCTGGCGCTGGGTGGCACAGTTCCCCACACCTGTTCGAGGTGATCTGCTCAATCTCTTAAACCAAGTTAGGTTTTTTCCAGAAGCAGAAGTAAAAAGTGCTCTTGTTCAGCTCAACGAGGAGGTATTGGCGCGCCTCGAAGCTGATGGGATCGGAGTCGAGCAGGTCATCTATGTATCGGTCGATAAGGCAGGCAGTAGTAGTCCAGTAATGCTGAACATGCTTAGAGATGCCGCGAACCTTGAGAGACGCGGAGCCCGTTTTGTAGACTCAAAAGATGAAAGGGGCATCAACGAGATCACGAATCAGCTTGGGACCGGTGCCATCGTTTACGTTGACGACTTTGCTGGCACAGGGCGACAATTCGTTCGTAACCATAGCAGAACCTCGGAGTACGTTATTGGAACCTTCTCTGAGTTCTTTTTGTCTGTCGTAATGTGTGAAGAAGCTGTCGAGAAGGTCGAAGCCGCCGGGGTCACCCCGGTGACATCATTAGTCCACTATAAGGCTGAGCGTCCTCTCCACGCGGAGTGTAGTACACTCGAGACGAGCGTGAAGGAACGCATCGTTGATCTGTGCCGAACAATTCACCCGCATGAAGGTTTGGGCTTCAAGCGAATGGCTACTATGGTTGTTCTCTACAGGAATGCGCCTAATACTACGCCGCTACTTTTTCGAGGTAGCCTTCGTCAGGTTCCCTACTGCGGGATCCTTCCGCGAAGCGATGACCTATTTTATTAACCGTGAGGGCCGGGGCTATCGAGAGCATGAAGTGGACGCCGGCCGCTGGATGTTCTCGAGGTCTGTGGGACGGAGAACCTCGATGTCGTTCACCGGCTGCGACGTCGCCTGTGCCACTCGTGCGGATCGTCATCCGCTCCGTTGACCTCTCGCATGAACCCCAGGTGCGCTGCAGCGACATCCGCTGCTAGGCCGCGGCCGTCCGCGACCACCATACGATGACCATCGGGCGAGTTGCCTTCCCGGAGAAGGAGGCGCGCTCGCGCAGCTGGATGCGGTGGCCGCGGCTGCAGGGCACATGGGAGCCGTCGCCCAGGACCACCTCGGATGCGGCGCGCGAGACCGGCTCGACCGCCACGATGTGCTACAGGTCCACGAGGACGAAGCGGCCCGTCGCGTTCGCAGACTATTCGCTGTCTCGCTCCCTCATCCCTCGCGCGATCTCCGTTTCCAGAACACTCAGCTTCGGCTCCCGGAAGGACCGGAAGCGGTCGAGCAATCCGTCCACTTCGTGCAATGGCTGGGTGTCAACGGTGTAGATTCGGCGGGGTGCGTCTCGGCGTACCCGGGCGAAGCCATTCTCTCGCAACACGCCAAGGTGCTGGGAAACGGCCGCCTGGGTGATCCCGAACTCCTTCTGGACGACCTCGACGATCTCGCCGGAGCGATGTTCACCTTCGGCAAGAAGCTCCAGGATCCTCCGGCGGACGGGATCGCCCGGAACATCGAAGGCGTGCAATCAGCCCTCCCCGGATGCGCCGCCGGTATAGAAGGCCGTCGTTCGCTTCGCGGCGGCTTCCGCCGGCTCCGGATCCGTCCCCGCAGCGATGGCGGCCCGACCCCACTGCTCGCTGCTGCCGGCAATGAAGGCCCGGCCTTCCGGCGAAGCGAAGCAAGCGGCCTCATCGAAGGGGTCGGCCCCGACCCGGGAGAGGTGAAGCGCAAGGCCCACCAGCCCCAGATCCCAGCCGACGCCCGTCGCACCGGGGCCGTACTTCTCCCAATGCTCGTCCACGGGAACGATGTGGGTGAGCGTCAGCCGGGAACGCGTGTCGTCCCCGGCACCCATGCGGACTTCCACCCAGCTGACCTCGCCTCCGAACTCCCAGGTGAGGAAGAGAAGGTGCGGGGGATCGCACCTGGTGATCGTCCCTCCTGCGTTGCCCTCCAGCTGATACCGGCCGCCCAGCTTCAGCTCTCCGCTGACCGGGAGGAACCAGCGAGGCAGGCGTTCGCGGTTCGTGACGGCATCCCACAGGTCCTCCACCGACGTCCTGAAGGTTCGCGTGAGCTGGACGGCTCGGGCCGGCTTTCCGTCGTACTCCAGCTCGGACACCGATCGGGTGACTGCACCGAGGTAGGCATTGCCATCGAAGTTCATCCCGCCCTCCTATGAGCATGGGTCTTTTTTGATACAGTTGGGAAATTCAGCGGCGGCTCCGTCCGGCTCCGCGCCCGGCGGCGGTGCCGCGCTGCGCGCACCATACTACTGAAACCGTGGCTGGAAAGACACGAAGTCCGCCTTCTTCGCGCTTCGCGCTCAGTGCCCACGAAGGTTCTTCGCGCTTCGCGCTCAGTGCCCACGAAGGTTCGCGGACTCTGCTGTGGCAGGTACTGCGCAGCTACGGCGAGATCCTGCCCCTGCAGCCCACGCAGGTGGGCTTTGTGCAGTCCCAGCCGCGACTTCAGCCGCCGGTGGGGCGGCTCCGGAGACGGCAGGCGAGCAGGATGGGTATGGGCGCAATCCAGAAGGTCGTCAGTCGACGATCCCGGGAGGTGCGCTGCCATCATCGGCGGACGGAGGCACGCAGCGTCCGGACGGAAGAAGCTTCCGCGGCCACGAGTCCGCCGGAGCAGACTCGCGCACCGGGGCACCCGGGAGTATGTTGGCGCCCACCGCACGGACGCGGAGGCCGCGCTCCGGCTGCTCTGACCACCTCGACAGACAAGGCGGGCATGCTCTCGTATCAGTTCTACAATCTCGTTCACATCCTCGGCATCATCCTGATCATGATGGCCCTCGGCGGCATCGCGCTCACCGCCGGGGGCGCCGCGGAGCGGAATCCGACCTGGACCAGGCGGTCCGTGGCCGTATTGCAGGGCATGGGGATCTTCCTGATCCTGCTCGGCGGCTTCGGGATGCTCGCCCGGCTCGGGATCATGCACGGGAGCGGCTGGCCGGGCTGGCTGTGGGTGAAGGTCGGCGTGTGGGCGACGCTGGCGGCCATCGCGTTTCTCCCGTACCGCTTTCCGGCCACCGCCCGTCCGCTCCTCCTCGTGGTGCCGGCGCTCGGCGGGCTCGCGGCGTACATGGCGATCTACAAGCCTCTCTGAAATCGAGGGGTGGCTCGGAGGAAAGGGACACGGCTCCTCGCGGGTGGCGGGCGTCCCGCGACGTCATCGCGCGCCGCCATGACGATGCGGCCTCGTTCCCCGCCACCCCCCGCACTGGTGGCGTGTGGGAGCTGCCCGTATAGTTCCATGGACAGCCGCCGTCAGCTCGCTGGAGATCTTCGCGCGGAGGCCGATGCTCCGCTGCACGGCGACGGAGCAGCCACGGCGGCCCGGGGCTTTCCGCCTCAGCCCATCACCTTTGGATCACGGATGACCCATCTTCCCTACCACAGTCGCATCGGTCTGGTGGCGCTGGCCGCGCTGCTCCTCGTCCATCCGGCGTGCGCGGCTCCGCGGTACGCCTCCGCCGTAGCGGCTGCCGGCAGCCCCGGCACGCTCGCTCCGGAGCAGGAGGCGTTCTGGGCCTCGCTGCAGCGTCATTGCGGACGTGCGTACCAGGGGCGCATCTCCGATGCGACGGCGTACTACCGGCCGGCGCTGGAAGGCAGGACGCTGCTGGCGCACTTCCTCGACTGCAGCGCGGACCGGATGCACATCGCGCTGCACGTGGACGACAACCGCTCCCGCAACTGGATCCTGACCCGCGCGGAGGGCACCCTGCGGCTGAAGCACGATCATCGCCATGCCGATGGGACGGAGGAGGAGATCACCCAGTACGGCGGCGATGCGCCCGTTCCCGGACTGCGCCACCGGCAGATCTTCCCGGCCGACGCGCACACCGCACGCATCCTCCCGCAGCGGGCCGACAACTTCTGGTTCCTCGAGCTGGTGGATGAGGCGACACTGCACTACGGCGTATACTGGCCCACGGCAGGCCACTCGGTGCGTCTCGAATTCGACCTCTCCACGCCCGTTGCGGCGCCCCCCGCGCCCTGGGGGTACTGAGGAGGGAAGAGCGTGAGACCGGCACGAAACAGTCCCCCCTCTCCCAGAATTGATACTGGTGGCGAATTCGGTGCAGCCGGCAAGACGCCCCCTCCGCCGGCCCGACGGCGCCCCCTCCCCCGGCCCCTCCCCCAATTCTGGGGGAGGGGAGAAGAGCATCCGCCGACAAAGGCATGCTCGTGGGAATGCCGAGATCCAATCAACCTCCCCCCAGAATTGGGGGGAGGTGGCGAGCCTCGGCGAGCCGGAGGGGGGCGCACCGGCGGCGCCTCGAGCATTTCGCCACCAATATCAGAATTGGGAGGGGGGGTAGGGGGTGAGGGCCCGCTGCGGCCGGCGCAATCGCTGATCGAGCGGAGTCGGCGTTACCCATTCGGCGTGGTGCTGCCGGCGGAAAGCAGGATCATGGTGTTCGGCTTGCTCTCCAGCAGACGCCGTATTCGTTCTCTCCCTTGAACTTCCTTCCTGCTCCGCGGTACCTTCCTCCGTATGACGATGCACCTTCTATGGGAGCCAGCCATGCGAGCTAAAGTGACCGAGCAGGGCGTAGTCATCCCGAAACGGATGCTGCCCGATGTGGAAGAGGTGGAGATCCGGGCGGAGAACGGTACTGTGCTCGTCCGGCCTGTGCAGACGGAGGATCCGATCCTGGACCTCGGTTCGGCTCCGGTGGAGTGCGGGGCGCCGGATGCCTCGGAGCGTCATGATGAGTACCTCTATGGCGGGGTGGATGAGTGAAGTCGGTCTTCGTGGACACGGGATACCTGATTGCCTTGGATGCCTCAGATGATCAGCATCATCGGGCTGCACGCGCGCACTGGAACAAGTTCTCGGCTGCCCTGCCGCCGCTGGTGACCACGTCCTACGTCTTTGATGAGGTGGTGACCTTGATGAGGTGGTGACCTTCTTTACCAGCCGCGGCCGCCATGCAAAGGCGGTGGAGATTGGCGGGCGCTTGCTGGAGAGCCCCTCCGTGAATCTGGTGCAGGTGGATGAGGAACTCTTCCGTACCGGTTGGGAGTACTTGCAGCAACGGCCGGACAAGCGGTATTCGCTCACCGACTCCGTCTCATTTGTGCTGATGCAGCGTCTGGGCATCGTGGAGGCACTCGCGTTCGACGCTCATTTTCGGCAGGCCGGCTTCCAGATCCTGCCAGGGGCAACGCCTGATTCGCTGTAGTACAGCAAGTACCTGCCCAGCGGCGTGGCGCGAGTACTTCTCGCAGGCCATCACGCAGAGGAGCAGCGGCATCGCGCGGGCGCCGATGGCCTGCACTGCGCGGTGATCTCGGAGTTTGCGGTGGTGAGGAAGGCGAGGTCCAGCGCGAAGTCGCGGATGCGCCGTTGCCTGCGCGCCGCTGCTGCACTCGCCGATGATCTCGACGTCCGGCTGGCTCTCGGCGGAGCGGTTGGCTGCCGGCTCT
>JACDHR010000150.1 GCA_013820915.1 Gemmatimonadota bacterium | reverse complement strand
ATCTTATCCAGCCCCGTGACCAAGCGGGGACGGGAGCCCAGGGAAGAGACGACGATCGAGATCGCGTTCACGCTCCGCTCCTCCGTCAACTCGGCTGCGAGCGCGATGGAGAGGAGCGGAAAATCGATCGAGTTCCGCTGCCGCAGCTTCCGGTACGCGGTACGTAGCCCGGCCGCCGGCATGGGAATCCGTATACGGACCACCAGCTCGCCCGGTTCCCGGACGGTGTTCAACACGCCGTCCGCCACGAAAAAGTTTTCGACCGTTACGGTGCGCTCCCCTTCCGAAGACGCGAGATCCATCACCGCGCCGAGGGTGATGAGCACGGGGGGTGTATCCGCGGAGTGCGCGGCCACGCACTTCTTCCCCACCTTCGTGACGTGGCAGACATCGCCATCCTTTTTCAGGCAGAAGCCGAGTGCCTCGCGCCAGAAGAGGGACTGGTTATAGTAGGTACAGCGGGTGTCGAGGCAGAGGTTACCACCCAGCGTCCCCTGGTTTCGGATCTGCGGCCCGGCGACCTGGCCCGCCGCGGCGGAGAGCGAGGGAAAGAGGCGGCGTACGAGCGGGTGGCGCGCGATGGCGTTCAGCGACTCGCCCACGCCGATCACCAGCTCCGTCGCGTCGGAGTCCGACTGCGTGGGCTTTCCCTCCGCGCTCACGAGCCCGATCCCCCGCAGCTCGGCCACGCCCTTGAGCGCGACGAGGTGGTTGGGCGTGAACAGCCTGTGCTTCATGTTCGGCACCAGGTCGGTGCCGCCCGCGATGGGCATCGCGTCGTCCCGGCCGTGCAGCAGGTCGAGCGCCTCGGCGAGAGCGCGGGGGCGGTGGTAGCGGTACTCGTGGAGACGGAGCATGGCGAGCGATACGGTGAGGAGTAACCCCGGTGTCGACGCTACGAAGCCGCGCCTGAAGAGCGGAGCGGAAGGAAGAGCGAGAAGGATGCCCCTCCCGCTTCGGCCTCGCCGATGGAGATAGTTCCGCCGAGAAGCTTGGTAAGGTGGCGGGCCAGCGTCAACCCCAGACCGGGGCCGCGGTTGAGTGAATCGGAGCGTGCGGGATCACCCAGCTGCTCGAACGCTTCGAAGACGCGGTCGCGTTCGTCGGGCGGAATTCCGGGGCCGGTGTCCTGGATCGTGATGCGCACCCCGTCGCGGCCCGCGCCCGCCCCCTCCTCTCCCGTAGCCTGCGCCGCGATTCGCACCTCGCCCCGGCTCGTAAACTTCACGGCGTTGGAGACCAGCGCGGCCAGAAGCTGCCGGAGGCGGTCCGGATCCGTCTCCAGCACCGGAGTATCCGGCGCAACCTGCAGAACGACGCGGAGCCCCTTCGCCTCTGCCTGCTGACGGAGCGGCTCGATGGCGGAGGGAAGAAACGTATCCAGCGCCACGGACGTGCGTACCGCGGGGAGCCGATCGATCTCGGCGGTGGTCATCAGCAGCACGTCGTCCACCAGGCGCGCCAGATGCTCGGCACAGACGCTGGTCCGCTCCGCGGCGCGTGCCGCGGGCGGAGACAGCGCACCGTACGTCTGCGTGCTGAGCAGGTGCGTATACCCGACGATCGCATTGAGTGGGGTCCGCAGCTCATGGCTGACGGCGGCGAAGAAGCGGCTTTTGGCACGGTTGGCCTCTTCCGCCTCCGCCGCGTACCGCGCCAGATCTTTGTCGCGCTGAATGCGCTCGCTGACGTCCTGGAACAGGGCGGAAACACCCCCGCCAGGGAGCGGGTGCACCCAGAGATCGAAGAAGCGGTCGCGGAACACCGCTCCTTCCGGGCGTACGGCGTGCAGCGTGCGCGGCTTCCCATCCCTTATCGTATCCCGAAGCGCGCTGGCGATCGCGGCCGGCTCCGCGGGGATCAGCGGCCACACCGACGCTCCCAGCGCGGCCGTGCGCGGAAGGCGCAGCAGCCGTTCCGCCACCCGGTTCATGTAGATGATGTCGCCGTCCGTGCCCACGGCCACGAAACCGTCGCGCATGGATTCGAGGAGGCGGGAATACCGTTCGGATAGCTCCAGCTCGTCGGTAGCGTCACGGAAATGTACCGCGAGCCCGCCATCGTCCAGCGGTGCGGCCCGCACAGAGTAGTACCCGTCGTAGGGGTCGGGCGGGTGGGCGATCAGGAACTCCACGGGCGCCCGGGCCTGCATCGCCTGCCGCAGGTGAGCGTCCGCGGATGTCTCGGATAGCGTCGGGACGACGTCCCCGAGGATGCGGCCGAGCGCCTGGTCTCGTGGAAAATCCAGCAGCCGTGCGGCGGTCGCGTTCCAGTACGTGATCCGCCACTCGGCATCGATCATGAAAAAACCGTCCCCGAGCGCTTCCAGGCCGGGGTGAACAGGTATTGGATTAAACATCATTATCATCTATATCTACCGGATCCCACCGCGTGGGCGGGCAACATGCGAACTCCGCTTGTAGCCCGCAAGTCGGCGCCTGCCACCGGAACGGATCGAACGAAATGAAACCGTGAAACATTACACACGCCGCTCAAAGCCGGCGTTTTTATTCCATTCGGGAAGGCGCTCCGCCGCCGCGACGGCCAGTGCGGTACGCAGCATCACACGGCCCTGCTGCACGGCGCCTCCGTAGTCGATCCCCTCGCGGTAGGCATCGGACGGTTGGTGATAGTGGTGCGTCACGAACTCCTCATACCACCTCTCTCCCCACCCGTCCGGCCGCCCCTCGAAGCGAAGCCCGTGGTCGAGCGCCAGAGCGGGCACGCCGGCGCGCGCGAAGGGGAAGTGGTCCTGCCGATAGAACATCCCCTGCTCGGGGTGCGGCTCCGCGGCGACCCTGATCCCCTCCTCGGCAGCGGCGGCGCGCACGTAATCACCCAACTCCGAGCGGTCGGTACCCAAAGGGGCGATGTCGTGCGTACGGCCTTGGAGGTTGGCGCCGTCGACATTGAGCACGGCCGCTGTACCCTGGAGCGGAACGAGCGGGTGGCGCACGTACCATTCCGCACCCAGCAGCCCGGATTCCTCCGCCGTGGTAGAGACGAAGAGGAGCGAGCGGGCGGGCGGTTCCGCGAGCGATGCCGCGGCCTCGGCCACCGCGAGCATTACCGCTACCCCGCTCGCGTTGTCGTAAGCGCCGTGATAGACCACGGACGCGCCCTCGGGATCGACGCCGGTGCCGAGATGATCGTAGTGAGACGAGAGCAGCACCACCTCACCGTTCCGCTGTGCGTCCCGGCCGGGGAGCAGCCCGACCACATTGGCGGTGCTCACCTCGCGCAGCTCGCTTTGCACGCGGCCACGGACCCGAACGCCGGTGGAGACGGCGCGAAACCCGCGTTCGGACGAGTGGCGCTCCAGCGCATCCGGGTCCAGCCCCGCGCGCCGAAGCACGTCCGCGGCGACACCATGCTTCACCCACCCGCGCAGCAAGAGCGGGTGCTCGGGCGCACCGGCAAGCGTATACTGCTCGCCCGTGTTGGAGTTGCGCACCACATTCCAGCCGTACCCCGCGGACTCGTCCGTGTGGATCAGGAACGCGCCCGCGGCCCCGCGTCGCGATGCCTCTTCGAACTTGTACGTCCAGCGGCCGTAGTAGGTCAGCGCCCGACCGCCGAAGAATTCCGGGGTGTCAGCGGTACCGGGGTCGTTGACGCGCACCAGCACGACCTTGCCGCGCACGTCCATGTCTTCGTAATCGTCCCATTCGTACTCGGGCGCGTGGATCCCGTACCCCACGTAGACCAGCTCCGCATCCAGCGCGGCCCGCGTCTCGGGGACGCCTGCTTCGGCGACGTACTCATCGCGGTAGGCGGGCTCGACCACCTCCCCATCCGGGAGGACCAGCGCCAGCTCCGGGTGCGGGTCCATGCCCACCATAGGCACCGGCTGAAGGTAGGAGCCGTCCACCGGCTGAAGGCCGATTCGCGCGAACTGCGCGCGGATGTACTCCGCGGCGAGCTGCCCACCGCGCGTACCCGGGGCGCGGCCCTCGAGCAGCGGGTGAGATAGAAAGCGCAGGTGCGCGTCGATCTTGTCCGGGCGGATCCCGTCGAGCGCGGTGGCGAGCGAGGTCATCCCGACCCTGATTGCTGGTTCATTCTTCCGTACGCGTCGGCTGGACGCTGTTCGTTGCTACATGATCCAAAGCTTCGTACCGCTTCCCCACCCGACGGTGCACGGCGCCCTCCTCTTCCAGGTACCGCAGCATCGCCGCGATGGATCCCGCGGCCGCGGCGCGCAGCTGCGGGTGCAGCGCGCCCCCGTATACCGCATCGACCAGCGCGTCCGGCTCGGCGGCACCCGCGGTGCGGAGCGCCTGGAGCACACCGGCGATCCGCTCCTCCCGATGCCGCAGGAACCGTGCGGTCGCCTCGGCAGCCTCGTAAAGCGGCGGGCCGTGCGTGGGGTAGATCACCCCCGGTTTCAGCTCCCGCACGCGCCGCAGCGACCGGAGGTAGGCGCCCAGATCTCCCTCCGGAGGCGATACGAGCGTGGTGTCGCCCTCGCCCATCATCAGATCCCCGACAAAGAGCGCACCGCCAGCGGGCGCGTTCGCACCCGTCCAGAGGAACGCCAGGTGCTCCGGCGTATGGCCGGGCGTAGCGACCGCACGAACCGGACCGGCATCCGTTGCCATGATGTCTCCATCGAAGATCCACCGGTCGGCGAATACGGGAGGGAACCCGCTCGCCACTGCGCCGTGCGTCATCCACACCGGAGCGCCGGTGGTGGCGGCGAGCGGGGCGGCAGCGGCGGCGTGGTCGGGATGGGCGTGCGTGAGCAGGATCGCCACCGGGGTGCTCCCCGCCAGCGCATCGTGAATGCGCGAGAGGTGCCGCTCGTCCGCGGGGCCGGGATCGATAACGACGGGGCGGCTCCGCCCCACCAGGAAGGTGCGTGTCCCATCCAGCGTCATCGGGGAAGGGTTGGGCGCGAGCAGAACCCGGAGCGCGTCCATCGATCAGGTCAGGCTGCGCGGTACGGAGCGCACCGGGTGTGTGATGTCGTAGAGAACTCCGCTCATCGACAGCTTCGCTAAATCCAGCGCCCGCCGCGCCGCTGGCGGATTGCCTCGTCCATCGAGAGTGCGCCGGGCCCGGTGAGAAAGAGCGAGACGAGCGCACCGATGTAGAGCAGATCCAGCTCATACCCGCCGATCCACCCCTGCGGCCACTTCACCTGGATCGTGGCGACGAGCAGGAGGATGATGGCCAGGACCGCGACCACACGGGTAAGCAGCCCCACGACGAGCAACGCCCCACCGACGAGCTCCGTCAGCGCGGCGGCCCAGGCCCAGAACTCCGGCGGCCCGGGGAAGCCGAAACCGCCCACCATCTGCGTGAAGCCCACCATGCGCGGCACGCCTTCGCCGGTGAGCTCGAACATTTTCTGGTACCCGTGCGCGAAGAGCCCAAGCCCCACGATCACGCGCAGGACGAACGGGCCCCATGGCGCCAGCGTAGTCCAGGTATTGCGGTACACAACGTTCATCACACCTCCAGCAATCGGGTGTATAGCGTTCGCTCAGAACACCCAGCGTGCCAGCACGCGGGGGCTGAGCAGCGAACGGACCGGCTTCAGGTCGCCGGTGACGGCGATCAGCGCGTCGGCCAACGCCGGCCGGCGCGCGAGGCGGCCCGCGACCGCCTTGAGCAGATCGGGCCGCGCGACGAAAAACTCCACCAGACGCTGAACCCGCTCGCCGGGCCCGAAGCCGCGCCGCCGCGCCCGCTCGTAGGGAGCGAGCGCGGCCGCCGAAACATCGCCGTGGCGCAGCGCGGCGCCGGCAGTGCCGGCCGCCAGCTCGGCGCCGCGGAGAGCGCGAAAAATTCCCTGTCCGGTGAAGGGGTCATAGTACCCGGCTGCATCCCCGACGAGCAAGGCCCCATCCGCCACGGCGCCCCGCGTGGGCCAATCGAACGGGCCTGTGGCAAGCACCTCCTCGATCCGCTCGGCGGCGGACAGCGCGGGATAGCGGCGCACGGTGCGGTCGAAGTATCCGTTGCGGTTCCCCGCCACATGCGCCGCCTCCTCACCCTCGGCCACCACCACGATGTTCGCGGTGCCATCGCCTACCGCGGCCACCCCCACGCACCCCCCTTCGTGTACATACATGACCCCCTGCTCGTCGAGGTCCCCGACCCCGCGGACATGCGCCGCGAGCGCGAGCTTGCGCAGACGCGGCGGTCGGCGCAGCAGGTTCAGCTTGCGCACCACAATGGAGCGCAGGCCATCCGCTCCCACCACCAGGCGCGCACGGATCTCCTCCGCGCGCGTCCGTACTCCCACGACAAACCCGTCGCTCCACAGCAGGTCCGTCACCTGCTCGCCCATCCGCACCACCACGCCGCGGCTGCGGGCGTGATCCAGCAGGATCTCGTCGAGAACCGCGCGGGAGAGGGCGAACCCGTTCACGTCATCGGGGAAGCTCCCCGAGAAGGCGAGGCTGTCGTGCGGTTGAATGCGCCACCCCCGTAGCCGCGCGGGGCCCGCGGCCTGCACCGCGCCGAGCACACCGAGCGCGGCGAGCGCGGCGACAGCGGCGGGGTTCAGGCATTCGCCGCATGGCTTGGGACGCGGGAAATGAGCCCGATCCAGGAGGAGAACGCAATGCCCGGCATCGGCAAGGCGGGCAGCGGTCGCGGAGCCCGCGGGCCCGCCGCCCACCACAACCACATCCCGGGGGGCTGCCTCGCTCATGGCGTCCCGGGGCGGCCCGGCGTACGGTCTACGACCAGCGAGAGGCGGAACGGGAGGTGGGTACGCACACGCGCATTCGGCAGCCGGGCCGCCCGGGCGAGCCGCCGCAGCTCTGCCGCGGTGAACGCACGACGCACCGATAGCGGCCCGTCGTGGCGGGTGAACCGGCTCCCGCGCCATGCCGTGGCGGCGAGCAGACGCGCGCCCAGCAGGGCGAGCCCGGATCGGCGCAGATCGTTGATCACCATGCCGTAGCGGGCGACGCGGTTCATCTCGCGGAGTGCCTGGACTGCGTCCTGTTCCTCGAAGTGGTGCAGCGCGGTGGAGCAGAGCGCGAAATCGAACTCGCCATCGCTGTACGGCAGCGCCAGCGCATCGGCGGCCTCCACTTTCACGTCGGGGGCTCCGCCGGTGTTCACACGGGCGAGCTCCACGGTCTGCGGGTGTACGTCGGTGGCCAGGATATCGAGGTGCTTCCCCCGGTGCCGCGCCCACGACGCGAGGCGCAGCGGGAGGTCCGCCGAGCCGGTCCCCACGTCCAGCACGCGATAGTGCCCTGGGGGCAACCTGGCGAGCAGCGCGGCCATGCAGCGCCGCAGCACGCGCCACCCTCCGAGCCAGCGGTTCACCCCCCGCAGATCTCGCAGCGCGGCCGCGAGGTCTTCCGGATCCAACTCCGGCTCATCCATCAACTCCGAGCCGGCGGCGCGTGCAGATATCTTCATCCGGAAAGCAGAGGGTGCTGGAGATCAGACAGATCAGGGGAAAGCACCAGGCACGGCAAGGATCCGGCCGCTGTGTACTCTCTGCCTTCGCTGCGCGGGCAACGAGCCCGGCTCCCGAAGGCCGGGGGCGGGACGGCTTCACCCCGGTGGCCTCCTGTCAGAGGGCGCTCGCTCCAGGCGCAGATCGTCCCACGAGATCGGGTCCTCCAGGGGTTCGAGGTGCGTGAACACCGTGCTGTTGGGGACGTTGCTGCGTACGTCCTCCTCAATCTTTTCCAGCAGATCGTGGCCCCGCTGCACCGTCCAGTCGCCGGGCACGAGGATGTGGAAGGAAACGAAGCGCCGGGCGCCCGCCTGGCGGGTACGGAGCGCATGGAACCGGACGCCTTCCCGGCGATAGGTATCCAGGATCCCAGCGATCGTGGTGCGGGTCGCTTCGGGCAGAGAGGTATCCAGCAGGCCGTGCGCCGAACGGCGCAGCAGATCCACCCCTGTGCGCACGATGTTGGCAGCCACCAGGATGGCGATGACCGGGTCGAGCCACATCCAACCCGTTACGGAAGCCGTTGCCACCCCCACGACCACACCGGCGGAGGTATAGACGTCCGTCATGAGGTGGCGGGCGTCGGCCTCGAGGGCGATCGAATCGTAGCGGCGGCCGGCACGCAGGAGAAGCCGCGCAACCGCGACGTTCACCAGCGAGGCGAGAATCGTGATCCCGAGCCCCAGCCCCACCGCCTCGATCGGCTGCGGAGCGAAGAGCCGGGGCACGGCGGTAACTCCGATGCTGAGCGCCGCCACCAGGATCAGCGCACCCTCGAACCCGCTGGCGAAGTACTCGGCTTTGGTGTGACCGTAGGCGTGATCTTCGTCGGCGGGCCGCGCGGCCACCCAGAGCGCGACGAGTGCTACCGTCGCGGCGAACAGGTTGACCAGCGACTCCAGCGCATCGGAGAGCAGGCTTACGGAGCCGGTGAGGAGATAGGCGCTCCCCTTGAGGCCGATCGTCACGACAGCGGCGACGATCGAGATGGCCGCGTAGCGGACGAGCGAGGGGCGTTCCGAGAAGATCGGATCTCCCGAGTCCCGCATTAGGCTACGCCATTGCCTTCCGCAGCCGCGTGGCCGCGGCTTCCATGGCACCGTGCGCCGCACCCTCGTTCAGCGTGAGAACGACTCCCTCACGGTAGAGCGCCCGGCCGGCAACCACGGTGAGGACCACGTCCGTGCCCCGCGCCGCGTGGAAGAGAGCCGCATGGGGATCATGAACGGGGCGTGTGTGCGGTGCGGCGAGCGAGACGGCGCAGAGATCCGCATCCTTTTCCGGCTCCAGCGTGCCGATCCGGTCCTCGAGCCCCAGCGCGCGCGCGCCGTCCAGCGTGCAGAGCCGCAGGAGCGCCTCCGCCGGCAGCAGATCCGCGCTACGGTGTGCGGCGCGGTGCAGGAGAGAGGCGAAGCGAGCCTCTTCGAGCATGTCGAGCCGGTTGTTGCTCGCCACGCTGTCGGTGCCCAGCCCGACCGGTACCCCGGCATCGCGGAGCGCCGGGTACGGTGCCACGCCGTGCCCCATCCTGGCATTCGCGATCGGACAGTGTGCCACCGCGCAGCCGGCATCGGCGATCCGGCGTATGTCCTCGGCGTCCAGATCCACGCAGTGGATCAGAAGCGGCCGCGCATCGAGCGCGCCGCAGCGATCCAGCATCTCGACCGTCGAGCGGCCGCGCGGCGCCATATCGATGCCCCGCGCCCGGAGCCCTGGCGCGAAGTCCCCCTCGCCGCGCACCACCAG
>JACDHR010000510.1 GCA_013820915.1 Gemmatimonadota bacterium | reverse complement strand
GCGGAGGAGGGAGAGGCGGGCGACACCGCCTCGCAGATCGCCACGACCGCCTCGCAGTCCTTCGACACGGGTGTTGCGATCCCGGTCGAAGGGAGCCCGGCCGTGCGGGACACCCTCGTGATCGCGGTGAGCGCGGCGGGCCAGGCGGAGGCCGCGCGCCGCACGGTGGTCACCGCGCAGGTGCCGGGGCGGATCGTTGCGCTGCCGGTGCGCGAGAACGCCGTGCTGCGGTCGGGCCAGCTCCTGATCGGGCTCGACCCCGCGGAGTACCAGCTCGCGGTGGAGGAGGCGCAGTCGCGGCTGCGTGAAGCCGAGGCGAAGTTTCAAGAGCTTACCCTGTTCGACGAGCGGATCCCGGACGCCGAAACGAGGGCGGAGCGGGAGCGGATCGCCCGCGCGCGAAGTGGCCTCGACGCGGCGGACGTAGCGCTGCGGCGCGCCCGGCTCGATTTGGCGCGCACCCGCCTCACCGCTCCGTTCCCCGGCCGCGTTGCCAGTGTGCGGGTGGTGCCGGGGCAGTGGGTACGGGCCGGCGACGAGCTGATGAGCGTGGTGGACCTGGACCCGATCCAGGTAGAGGTGCAGGTGCTGGAAGGCGAGGTCGGGTTCCTCGCCGACGGGCGGCAGGCCCGCATCGCCTTCGCCGCCTTCCCCGGCGAGGAGTTCCGGGGGCGCATCCAGACGATCAACCCGGTGGTGGAGAGCGGGACTCGCACGGCGAAGGTCACCGTGTCGGTTCCCAACCCGCAGGGCCGGATTCTGCCCGGCATGTACGCCCGGGTCGCGCTGGACGCCCGGCAGTTCGCCGACCGGGTGCTGGTTCCTCGCACTTCGATCCTGGAGCGCGACCGCCGCACGATGCTCTTCATCTACGATGGCGATGAGCGCGGCGGTCGCGCCAAGTGGCGCTACGTGACGACCGGGCTCGCGAACGAAACGATGGTCGAGATCGTTGCGAGCGAGGATACCGAGAGCGTGGCTCCCGGCGAAGTCGTCCTTACCGACGGCCACTACACCCTGATCCACGATGCCAACGTGCGGCTGGTGGAGAATGTACGCGACGCGGGCGGACGGCCGAACTGATGCCTTTCACGGGAGTCCGTAGCATGAAACCCTTCGCCGCCTTGCTCGCGATCGCTCTTGCCGCGTCGGCTCTGCCGGCGACGGCGCAGGAGCCCGCCCCTGTGCTGACCCTATCCGAAGCGCTCGAGATCGCGCGCGAGCACAACCCCGCGTACCGTCAGGCGCTGGCGGGGGTGGCGGTGGCCGCGGCGGACGAGCGCAGGGCCTGGGGTAGCCTGCTTCCCACGCTGGGGCTCGGGTTCACGACGAGCCTCACGCAGTCGCGGGTGCTTACCGGTACGGACGAGTTCGGCAGGCCGGTGCGGCTGGACGAGGCCTCGGTCTTCACCCGCACCGCGACGGGCCAGGCGATCTCATTAGGCTCCGTCACCCTGTTCGATGGCGGCGCGCGCCTGCGGGAGGCGCGCGCCGCGCGCGCGTCGGCGAGCGCGACGCGGGCGGGAGTGGAGGCGGAGGCCGTGCGGCTCGAGGCGCGCATCGCACGGAGCTACTACGAAGCGCTGCGCACGGAGCGGCAGATCAAGCTCGAGGAGGGTCTTCTGGAGTCGGCGCGGGACCGTCTCGCCGCCACGGAGCGCCTTCTCCGCGTCGCGGTCAGCAGCCCGGTGGATCTCCTCGGCGCCGAGATCGAGGTAGCCCAGCGGGAGCAGGGCGCCGAGCGGGCGCGTGGAGAGGCGAGAAAGGCGCGTCTGGCGCTCGGGGAAGCGATGGGCGTCGGCCGCGAGATCCCCGCCGCTCTCGACGCGGAGCTGCCCGCCGTCTTCGACCCCGCGGCGCTCGACGCCGACGCACTGGTCCGCGGCGCGCTGGACACGAGTCCGCTGCTCGCACAGATGGATGGCCGCAGGGCGGCCGCGGAGCACCGGCTCCGTGCCGCGCGGGGGGCACGGTGGCCCTCGGTATCGGTGACTCCGTACGCCAGCCGGGGCGTGGGCGCGCAGGGGTACGACGCGCTCTTCGACCTGAACCCGCGCGACCAGAGCTACGGAATGAACTTCAGTGTCTCGCTGCCGCTCTTCAATCAGTTCCGCACCACGTATTCCGTCGAGCAGGCGCGCGCGGGGCGGCTCGGCGCCGACGAAGATCTGCGCGCGGGCAGGCTCGAGATCGAGACCCGGGTGCGCTCCGCGCTGATTGACCTGCAGAACGCCCACCGCACGCTGCTGCTCGCGGAGCGCGCGGCGGATCTCTCGCGCGAGCGGGTCGGGATGGCGCAGGAGCGGTACCGGCTGGGTGGGATCACCTTTACCGAGCTGCAGGACGTGGTGGACCGCACGGCCGCCGCCGAGCGGGAGGCGCTGGCCGCGCGCTTCGAGTTCGTCGCCGCGCGCGTCGAGCTCGAAGAGAGGGCGGGGGTGCGGCTCGGCGACGCGGCTCCGGTCGAGCCCCGGTAGGCGCGCGCCATGTCTCTTCCACATTTCTCGATCCGCCGCCCCGTCGCGGTGGGAATGCTCTTCCTGGGGATCCTGCTCCTCGGGGCGATCTCGCTGCAGCGCCTCGCCATCGACCTGCTGCCGGACGTATCCTACCCGCAGCTCGTCGTGCACACGAGTGACCCCGGCAGCGCGCCGACCGAGGTCGAGCGGCTGATCACCGAGCCGGTGGAGCAGCAGGTCGCCTCCGTGCCCGGTGTGCAGCGCGTAGAGAGCGTCACGCGCGAGGGCGTCTCGCTGGTGATCCTCCGCTTCGCATGGGGGACGGAGATGGACTTCGCCGTCCTGAACGTGCGCGAGAAGCTGGACAACCTGCGCGGCGTGCTCCCCGAGCAGGCGTCCAACCCGGTGGTGCTGCGCACCGACCCGCGCAGCGAGCCGGTG
>JACDHR010000509.1 GCA_013820915.1 Gemmatimonadota bacterium | reverse complement strand
AGCGTAAGATACGCAAAGAAAACACGATACCCGCTGTGACGACTGGAAAAGCAGGCCCGCGCCGAGCCTGTTTTGTGCAACTTGATTGCCAGAAATCTACCCGGATCCCGGTGCCTCGGACGCGTTGTGGTTCGTGGAGCCGGGGGTTCGTGGCGGAAGCCGTTGCACATGGCCCGATCGGGATCAACGTGCGAGTGGTGAAAACGGAGAAGGTGGAGGGAGCTCCTGCTCCCTCCACCTTCTCCGTCGTACCGTCACATCCGGGAAACTCAGGGCATAATGCCGAGGTTCCCGAAAGCGGATTCGATCAGGAGACGGCCCAGAACCCCTCGAGCGCCGCGCCATCCGAGCTCTCGCGAAGCTTCTCGAACGCACGGTTGCGGATCTGCCGGATCCGCTCGCGCGTTACGCCGAGCAGGGTGCCGATCTCTTCGAGCGTCCGCTCCTCGCCCTCATCGAGGCCGTAGTACAGGTAGAGAATCTTGCGCTCGCGCTCGGTGAGGTACTTCTCGAACATGCGCTCCAAAAATTCGCGGCGCGCCTGGGATTCAACCTCTTCCTCTATCTGCTCGGCCTCGGCCCCGGCGAAGCGCTCTCCGAACGAGGATGAATCACGATCACCCCGGTCGATCGGCGCGTCGAGCGATAGCTCGCTGGCCGCGACGCGGCGGAGGGCGCGGATCGTGTCGATCGGCTCTCCCATCTCGTCGGCGATCTCCTCGTCCGTCGGCGAGCGGCCGAGCACCTGGGTGAGCGCGGTGTCGGTGCGGGAGAGGCGAACGAGGTTCGAGTTCTGGTTCAGGGGGATTCGCACCGAGCGCGTCTGCTCGGCGAGCGCCTGGAGTACCGTCTGCCGGATCCACCACACGGCGTAGGAGATGAACTTCACGCCCTTATCGGGATCGAACTTCTTGACGGCCTTGAGGAGGCCCTCATTGCCAATGCAGACCAGCTCGGCCAAGCCGAGGCCACGCCCCTGGTACTTCTTAACATACGAGATTACGAAGCGCAGATTGGCGGTCACCAACCGCTCCGCGCACAGCTTGTCACCGGCTCGTGCACGCCGGGCAAGCTCCCGCTCCTCCGCGGGGTCGTCGATCAGCGGGTACTTCTCGACGTCGTGGAGGTACTGATCAAAGGAATCGAGGGCACGGGAGCTGAAGAACATAGGTTCGGCTCATTTTAAGGGAGAAACAACGGGGGCAGCGAGCCTCGTCGGTTTGCGACGCTCGCTGCCCCCGGAAATCACGCGTACAGGTGCTCCTGTGTTTGATTCATAACCAGCACAATATAGAGGATATGCCGCAGAATGTCAAACCTGCGGCGGTCTCGGAGTACTCCCGCCTGTACGATGTGCTGCTGATATGCGACAGATCGGAAAAGGTTCCGCCGTCTACCCGCGCGTTTCGCCTTCCGTGCCGTTCGGAGCTCGCCCGAAGACGAGCGCGGCGTTGATCCCCCCGAACCCGAACGAGTTGGAGATTGCATAGCTGATGCGCCGGTGTTCTCCCTCGGGGCCGCTGTAGGGCAGGTCGCATGCGGGATCCGGTTCCTCGAGGTTGAGTGTGGGAGGGATCCAGCCGTGGACGAAAGAGAGCAGGGTGCTCGCCGCCTCCATCGCGCCTGTCGCACCCAGCGCGTGTCCGTGATAGCCCTTGGTACCGCTCACCGCCACCCGATCCGCATGGTCGCCCAGAACGGTGCGGATCACCCGGGTCTCGGTCGAGTCGTTCAGCGAGGTGGAGGAGCCGTGCGCATTCACGTAATCGATGTCCCCGGCTTCGATGCCCGCTGTGCCGAGCGCGATTCGCATCGCACGCGCGGCCTGCGCGCCGTCGGGGCGAGGCGCGGTCATGTGGTGAGCGTCGGTGGTGGTGCCGTACCCGAGAAGCTCTCCGTAGATGTGCGCACCCCGCGCACGGGCGCGCTCCAGCTCCTCGAGGATCAGCACCGCGGCGCCTTCGGCCATCACGAAGCCGTCGCGACCCGCGTCGAAGGGGCGGGACGCGCGAGCAGGGTCGTCGTTGCGGGCAGACATCGCGCGGATGATCGCGAATGCACCGTAGCAGAGCGGTGCCAGCGGCGCCTCGACCCCACCCGCGACCACGAGATCGGCCTGGCCGTCGCGGATCAGCCGCCACCCCTCGCCGATTGCCATCGCCCCGGAGGCGCAGCTCATCCCGTTGGTGGAGTTCGGACCGGTGAAGCCGAACTCGATGGATACGTTCCCCGATGCGGAGCCGCCGTACACCGCGAGCGCCAGGAGCGGGTCGACGCCTCTGAGGCCGTGCTGCAGGAAGTTCCCCAGCTGACCCTCTGCATAGGCGACTCCGCCGAGCGCGCTCCCCATCTGCACGCCGACACGGTCCGGGTCCTCCGCTGCGGGGTCGAGCGCGGCGTCGTCCAGTGCCATCCGTGCCGAGGCGACGGCAAACTGCGCGAAACGATCCAGCCGCTTCGCGCGCTGCCGGTCCATGAAATCGGTGGGTGAGAAGTTGTCTACCTCGGCGGCGATTCGCGTGCGAAACGCAGAGGCGTCGAAGCGGGCCACCCGGCGAACCGCCGACTCGCGCCGCTGCAGCCCCTCCCACAGCCCCTTCGCACCGGTGCCCACGGGCGTTACGCACCCGATGCCCGTCACCACTACACGCCGCACGGCGTGTGACTGATCCGTCCTCACATTAACAGCAATCATACAGCTTGATCAAAGGCCTACGGAATGAGTGGCGCGTCGGATACGGCGCCGCGGAAAAGGCGGGCTTCTATCTCACCCGCGCCGGCGTGCCTCCGGCGCGGCTGTGCCGCTGGATGCCTCTACGTAGCTCTTGATACCCCGCAGTGTTCTACTTGCTACGTGATGGATGAAGATCGGCCCGATGATGCGGTCCGCGATCAGTCGCCG
>JACDHR010000508.1 GCA_013820915.1 Gemmatimonadota bacterium | reverse complement strand
CACGTCGACGATGGCGAGGCGCTCGTGCGCCAGGATCGCCTGCTCGCAGGAGTAGACGCCCGACCAGTCGGGGCCGCGGTGGCGCTGCAGCTTCGAGAGGCGCAGCGCGCGCGCACGCAGCGGCGCGGGATCACTCTTGACGTCCAGAATCGCCAGAATCGAGCACATGAAAGAGTCTCTCTATGGATGGAGGTTCAGCAGGGCGGCATCAGCCGCAGGTCAACGGTGCGGTGAGGTGCGCAGGGATTGCGGGACCGCTCCCGCGTGTAGCCCTTCCGCGTACACAGGCGGCGCGGCGGCACGGAGTCGTGCCTGTTTGCGCTCGTGCACCACTCGCGGCACCGCCTCGACGAGAATGAAGAAGAAGGGGAAGAGAAACACCCGCTGCCGGGCGATGATGCCGAGGTTGGCGATGATCATCCCGAGCGTGACCGAGTAGACGAGGATGAAGGGCACGGCCACCCGCAGGAGGCGATCCGAGCGGAAGTGGCGAAGCGCCTGCCAGAGCGTCTTCCGCCGGAACCAGACGATCACCCACATCCCCCAGATCTCGATGGCCGAGAAGAGCGCCATCAGGTTGTGCGCCTCCCAGGGGAAGGGGCGGAAGAAGATGTTCACCAGCGCGAGCGGAATGTTGGCCCATCCCGTTCCCACCTCCTCGATCGCGCTTCCCCCGCCTGAACCGGAGCCCGTCTGATCCTCGAGGTAGCTCTGTACGCCCTCGATGTCGAAGCCGCCGGCGCCGATCTGCTGCATCGCGAACCAGATCCCCACCAGGCCGGCACCGAGGATGATCACTCCCTGAAACGCCTTCTGCACATTCCAGCGGCCACCGATGGAGAGCCAGTGCCCGAGGACCAGGGAGAGGATCACCACCGCCCCCACCTGCGGGCGGATGCCGAAGATGAAGAACATCCCGAGCCCGAGCAGCAGCCAGTTGATCCGCTCCTTCCGACCGATGAAGCCGGCGATGGAGAGGCCGATCCCCAGGAGCATGATGGCTTCCTTCCCCACGCTCGAGGGCCAGTACCAGAGCGAGGGGAAGAGCCAGATCCACCTCAGGTAGCGGGTGACCGGGACGTGCGGAAAGCTCCTGCGGAACGCCACGCCGAAGCCCGCCAGGCCGATGAAGGCGAGGAGGGAGAAGGCGAGGAAGGCTGCGAGCAGCGATGGTCCCGTGATGGTGTGCACGAAGCCGGAGACCCAGTACATGAACTGCCCGCCCCACCATCTCGAGAAATGCCAGCTGTTGCTGTCGAAGATGCGGGTGAAATCGAGGTTCAGGAAGCCTTCCGCATACTGCAGCCCGATCCGGTGATAGACGCGCGCGTCCCCTGCCCCCCGGTACACGTCGAAGAGCACCTCGTGGCGGGTCCATGATCCGATCACCCGGAAGAAGAGCCCCGCGTACACCAGCAGCTTGACCCCGTGAGGGAGCCGGCTGTTGGCAACCATGGCCGCGGCGAAGAGGCAGAGCCCGAGGACGACGATGAACCCGAAGGTCTCCGTTTCCATCAGCGCTCTCCGACCGGCGGCCGCGGCTGGATTGAATCCAATGTCATCGAATCAGTTCGCTCTCACGCTTGAGTTCCGGCCTCACGTCCTGGCGGCGCGCGCCAGCTCCTGGTAAAGACCCTCGAAGGCGCCCACGACCACCTTCATGTCGTGGTGCTGGCGCACGAACTCGTGGGCCGCCATTCCCAGCTGCTGCCGCCGCCGGGGATCGTCCAGCAGCTCGACCACGGCCGAGACGAAGCCGGCCGTATCCCCGGATGGGACGAGCATGCCCGTCTCACCATCGCGAACCGCCTCGTGCACCCCGCCTACGGCGGTGGAGACGCTGGGGACACCCCGCGCGGCGGCCTCGAGGATCACGCCGGGAATCCCCTCGACCGTGCTCCCGAGGAGGAGAAGATCCGCGCCGGCGACCAGCTCGTCGGCGTCCGCGCGGCTTCCCAGGAGATGGACCGCCTGCTCCAGTTCGCCGCCCGCGACCGCCTGCGCGACCGTCTCTCGCAGGGGCCCATCCCCCAGGAGCAGGAGGTGCGAACGCTCTCTCCGGCGACGAATCTGCTTGAATGCCTCCAGCAGCCAGAGATGGTTCTTCTCGGCGGTAAAGCTGCCGATGTGGACCAGGATCTCGGCATCCGGCGGGAGATCCGCCAGCGCCCTGAGATTCTCACGAGCCTCTGCGGCGCCATCGCGGCCGGGAAGGTGTACGCCCCTGCGGATCGTCGAGATCCGGGAGGCGGGGACGGAATAGGTCCGGGCGAAGTCCGCGCGGCTCTCGTCGCTGACCGCCACCACGTGATCGACACCGCGTGCCAGCCATCTCCCCCACGCCCGCTGTCCGGGGTAGCGCAGCCAGTAGCTGGCGACGCTGATGGTCCGGTAGACGAGCGGCCAGCGGCCACGCTGCAGCCGCTTCACGAGCACACTGTACTTGAGGGTGTCAGAGCCGTTCGCCTGCACCACGTCCGGCTCGAGGGAGCGCACGCAGCTCGCGAGCTGCGAGAGACGGGCGAGGCTCACCCCTCGGCCTCCAGGCTCCGCCTGCAGATCCGCGGTTTTCGCCGCGGCCGGAGCCAGCGGCTCGGGCGGCGGGGGATACAGGCCGACGAAGTACACCTCGTGCCCCCGCTCCGCAAGCGCGTTGCTGAGGTGCGCGGCGAAGACCTCTGCTCCGCGATGCTGCCTGCGGGTGACGAGCTGAAGGACCCTCATGGGAGCCGGCCCCCCACCACGGCGGAAGCCAGCGTCATGTCCTTCCCGCCGCCGAGCGCCGCGACTCTCCCGCCGCCGGAGCGCGCTGCTGGCCGACACGGCCGAGAAGCTGCTCGACGATCTCCCCCAGGGGCGCCTCCTCCGTGTTGATCCGCAGCACCTCGAGATGCGGGTTCTTC
>JACDHR010000507.1 GCA_013820915.1 Gemmatimonadota bacterium | reverse complement strand
CCAGACCCGCTCCAGCCCCTCACCGTTCCAGACATAGTAGCTGGTCTCGCAGGCGGGGCAGGGGTTCTCCCGCACCGCCTGCGGCGGATTGACCACCAGCAGGCGGCTGTCGAGCCGGTACTCCACTCCCAGCAGCGAGATCGGCCCCTCGTGCACGCGCCCCGTACGTGCGTCCACGATCCGCAGCTGCTGGCACATGGTACCGCAGCCCCAGCTCACCACCGTGTAGTGCCCCGCGAAGTTCGGCCCCTCCGCCGCGCCCCGGCTCAGCGCGGTGCGGAACTGCCGTGCGTCCGGATGGCTGGAGAGGTCCACCGGCGCCGGCTTTTCGATGCCCTGCACCTTGCCGGTGGGATAGTCCTCGAAGCGGGGCGGCTCCGCGGCCGCGGCCTCGACCGCCGGCAGCGGCGCACCCGGCGCCGCCGCGGAGGGGGTGCGCTGCTCCTCCGTACATGCCGCGAGGCTGAGGAGCAGGGGCGCTGCGAGCGAGACGGCTGTCCGACATGGCGGAGAGCATCGTATCCTGCTCATGGTCGTTCCTGCCCTGAGTGTCAGGTGTTGTGCAGGTTGTCCCCAAAGGAGCGCCTGGAGTCCGGCCGCATGTGACTGGAATCCCTGCGCAACATTATGATAGGCTTGCGAGCTGCCACGCCTTTGCCGCGCCATCCCTGTTCTCCCTGACCGGAACTCTACCATGTACGCAGCCGGAATGCCGCACGCCAGCACCCGTTAGTACTACCCGTCAGGCTGACGAGCCCTGCGCGGCTCGCGATCCCATCCGACCAAGGAAGGTGCCCATGAACTGAATCACGTCCCGCGTCGACATTCTCCGGCACCGGGTCGGTTCGCCGGCAACACGGATCCGACCCGCTCCTCTCGATCACCCCAGCCCGTCGCCACGCGATCTCCTTCATCCGCTCGCACTCACAGCGCCACAAGGCCAATCGCGCGCCGACTGCGTGGAACGAACCTCCGCCTCGTTGTTCGGGTACACACCTTTCGTTGGAGAACTCACATGAGAGCCCCTATGCTTCTTCCCTTCCTTTTGCTGCTCTCCGTGGCCTGCCGCGACTCCACACTGCTGGGGCCGGAGCAGCACCGCCCCCCCATCTCGACCTCTACCGCGTCTTCGCAGATCGCCGCCACCGACTTCTCCGAGTACCCGGCGGGCCAGCAGCCCGCCAACTGGACGCGGCGCTGGACAGCCGGCGGCACCGTCTCCTGGACGGTGCAGCGCGACAGCAGCGGCGCCTTCGCCGGCCACTCCAAGCTGGTGATGCAGGTCGCGGCCGGGCAGGGCGCCACCCGCGCCCTCTCCTGGGATCAGGTGGGGCAGCGCTCGCACGTGCGGGTACACACGCGCCTGCGCATGGCCGCAGTTACCGATCGGCTGGTGGGGCTGGTCGTCCTCGGCGGCGGCACTGCCGGCAAGGAGGACGGCTATGCCTGGGTGGTCGAGAAGTCGAGCACCTTCACGGGTCTGCGGCTCTGGCGGATCAAGGGCGGACAGAACCAGACGGCGCTGCGCAGCCATGCCATGAGCCTCTCGGCGAACACCTTCTATCAGCTGGTGCTGGAGAAGCGGGCCGACACGCTGCGGGCCAAGGTCTGGGCGGATGGCGCGGCTGAGCCGACTTGGCAGGTGGAGACGACCGACACCTTGCTCAAGAGCGGCTGGGCAGGCTTTGGCAGCTACAGCCCCGGCACCGTGGAGTTCGATTTCCTGCGCGCCTATGATCCCACGGTGCAGAGGCCGCCCGTGCCGGCGCAGGCGCCGGATACGCTTCCTCCGGGCCTTTATAATGAGTCCAACATCCGGCGCAACTCGGCCTGCATCACGGGGCCGGTCCTGAAAGACATCATTGTGCTGGCATTCAGACCCGGAACTCCCCAGGAGCAGCGCCAAGCGGCGGTGGATCTGGTCCAGGGCGAGGTGATCGGGGGTCTCAGGCCGACCGATCTGGAGGGCCAGTACTTCATCCGTATCGAGGACGATGGAACGGGAGAACGGTTGTGCCAAGCCATCGGCCAGCTCGAGGCTCTGCCGCAGGTACTGCTGGCAACATGGGAGGTGTTCGTCCAGACGTTTTACCGGAGACCCGACGACGGAGGGAACTGGAAACCAGACACGTGGCAGTTGAACTCCACGGCAGTGGCGGAAGGCGACAAGTGGGGGTTGGAGGCCATTGCGGCGCCGCTGGCGTGGGGCTGTGAGACGGGAAGCTCTGCGGTCGCGGTTGCCGTGGTGGATGAGGGCTTCCAGAACGTTTCCGATCTGCTGGCGAACATCGCCGAGCCGTGGCGTGGGGACATCGGGAAGTACATGAGAAACGATCATGGAACGAATGTGGCATCCGTGCTCGGAGCAGGTGGGAATAACGGGGGTGGCATCACTGGGGCTATGTGGGAAGTGGACCTGCGGCCCTATGACATCCGCGTGGTCACGGCCGATAGCGTAGTTTATGGTCGTATCGATGCAAGGATGATCACGAATAAGGTTCGACGAGCGGTAGCAGAGGGCGCGCGTATCATCAACCTGTCTCATGGTATTGACTGGAGAGCGCTCAACCGCACACCACATCCAGATAGTGCTCGTCATCATCGTCTGGTACGGGATTTTCACACGTCGCTTCGCAACACGCTGGCGCTCTTCGACAGCCAGCAGAGACCCTTCGTGGTGCTCGCCGCTGGGAACGACGCCGTAGATGCGTACTGGGCTGGGTTCCCGAATGTGGAGAGCGACTTCCCGGATCACACCATCGTAGTTGGGGCCAGCACGTTAGCTCGTGGTCTCAGGTCGTCCTCAAACCGCGGAACCACTGTGCTTGCACCAGGCGAGGCAGTGGGTGCGCTGGATGGCGCGGGGAATCCCGATACGGTCTCCGGAACGTCCGTTGCTGCTC
>JACDHR010000007.1 GCA_013820915.1 Gemmatimonadota bacterium | reverse complement strand
AAGCTCTCGAAGTCGGGCATCAAGATCCAGATTGGCAAGAAGCTGACCCGGGGTCTTGGTGCCGGCGCGCGTCCCGAGATCGGCCGGCAGGCGCTCGAGGAAACGCGCGACGAGGTGCAGAGTGCGCTCGACGGCGCCGACCTCGTCTTCATCACCGCCGGGATGGGCGGCGGCACCGGAACGGGCGCCGCGCCGCTGATCGGCGAGATGGCGCGCGAGATGGGCGCGCTCACCATCGCGATCGTCACGCGTCCGTTCCTCTTCGAGGGGCGGAAGCGCATGCGCCAGGCCGAGCAGGGGCTGGAGGATCTCAAGCGAGCCGTCGACACGATGATCGTGGTCCCCAACGAGCGGCTGCTTTCGGTGGTCGGGAAGGGGACTTCGTTTAAGGACGCACTGAAGAAGGCGGACGAGGTTCTCCTGCACGCCACCCAGGGCATCTCGGACCTGATCCGTGTCACGGGTGAGGTCAACGTGGACTTCGCCGACGTGCGTACGATCATGTCCAACCGCGGCGCCGCGCTCATGGGTACAGGTTTCGGACGGGGCGAGAACCGCGCCGTAGAAGCGGCACAGGAGGCGATCTCGTCGCCGCTCCTCGACAACATCTCGATCCAGGGTGCGGCGGGCGTGCTGATCAACATCACCGGCGGCATGGACCTCAACCTCGAAGAGGTCAACACGATCTCCACGATCATCCAGGATGCGGCGGGCGACGAGGCCGAGATCATCTTCGGCGCCGTGCAGGACAGCAACATGAAGGAGGAGATCCGGGTGACGGTGATCGCCACCGGTTTCGAGAAGGAAGTAATCGAGGAGAAGCGGAAGCCGGACAACGTGATCCGCCCTGTTTTCGGTGCCCGCACCGCCCGGCCCGGCCCGCGTGCCACGCCCACGCCGCCGCAACCGGTGCAAGAGGCTCCTACACAGTTTCCGCGCCCGGCCGCTCCCCCGCGCGCGATTGAACGGACATTCCCGAACGACCTGGAAATCCCCACTTTCATCCGTCGCCAGATGGACTGACCGAACCTACCGGCTCCCCCTGGCTTGAGGGGAGCCGGTGTTCTCGCCGTTGTGCATGCGTGAGGTTGTTCACGCATGCCCCTGCCTTCTTCCCTGACCCGACAGTCTTCCATGGCAAATCCGTATCGGATTCTCGCTCTCGGGATGTTTGTTGCCTTCGGAGCCGCGATCGGCGGAGAGTTCTTCTCCGCGGCTGCTCCCGCAGAGGTGCCGCCCCCACCCCCGACGCTCCTTGCCGCCGCGCATGCGAACCCGGCAGAGGTCGCGTTCACCGACACGCTGCGCCGCGGTGAGACGATCACGCAGCTCCTGGCGCGCGCCGAACTGGCGGATACGGATGCCCGGTCCCTCCTCGACGAGTTGCGTCAGCACCACGACCCGCGCCGCCTGAAGCCCGGATCCGTGCTTTCCTACCGGAAAGGCTTCTCCAGCGGCGAGCTTCGCGCGCTGGAAATGCGCCTCGACGCCGACCGCACGCTCAACGCCCGCCGCGAGGGCACCGCTTGGGATGTACGCGTGGAAGAAGTTCCCGTCCGCACCGATACGGTCGTACTCTCCGGAGTGGTCGAGTCTTCGCTCTACCGGGCGCTCGCGAGCGCCGAAGGAGACAACGATGTGCCCACCGGGGAGCGCGAACGCGTCGTCGATCTGCTCGCCGACCGAATCTTCGCCTGGCAGATCGATTTTTCGCGCGATCTCCGCGCCGGCGACGAGTTCCGAGTGCTCTACGAGCGCCAGGTTCGCCCCGATGGCACGGCCCGCACCTCTCGCGTGCTCGCGGTGCAGATGGAGATCAACGGCCGCACTCACGAAGCCTATCACTTCCACTCGCCGGATGGCACGGAAGACTACTACATGCGCGACGGTGGCTCGCTCAAGCGCGCCTTCCTTCGCGCCCCGTTGGAATTCCGCCGCATCTCAAGCGCTTTCTCTAAGAGCCGGTTCCATCCCATTCTCGGGAAGAACCGCCCTCACAACGGAGTGGACTACGCTGCCGCGGCCGGTACCCCCGTGCGCGCTGTCGGTGACGGCGTGATCGGACGCGCCGGGTGGGGCGGCGGCTACGGCAACGTGGTCGAGATCCGGCATCAGCGTGGCTACACCAGCCGGTACGCGCACCTGCGGGGCTTCGCGAACGGGATCCGCCCCGGAGTGCGCGTACGGCAGGGAGACCTGATCGGATATGTGGGTGCCACCGGCCTCGCCACGGGGCCGCACCTGCACTACGAGTTCCACGCCAACGGCCGGCCGGTGGATCCCAACAGCATTAAGTATCTGACGGGCGAGCCGATTCCGTCGCGGCACCGCGGTCCGTTCACTCGGACGCTCGGGCTGCAGTTGAGCTTCCTCGACGAGTGGGTGGATTCGCTCCGCCTCGCCCAGCCCGGCGCCGGGCTGGCTTCAACCGCTGCGATCGAGTAAAGGAGCGGTCCGTGTCGGGGTTCATCCTCTTCCCCGCAATCGACCTTCGGCGCGGCCGTTGCGTTCGCCTCGAGCAGGGTGCCGCCGAGCGCGAGACGGTCTACGAATCAGACCCGCTGGCGGCCGCGGCGCGCTTCGCCGACGCTGGCGCGCGCTGGGTGCACGTCGTGGATCTGGACGCCGCGTTCGGAGAGGGGAGCAACCGGGGGAGAATTCGGGAGATCGCCGAGGCCGGGATGATCCGTGTGCAGACGGGTGGGGGCCTTCGGTCCATCGAGGATCTGGAGGAGGTCTTTGAACATGGCGCAACCCGTGCCGTGATCGGGACCGCGGCGATCGAGAACCCGGAGTTGGTGAGTCGCGCGGTAGAGCGCTGGGGTGCGGAGCGGATCGCCGTCGGGCTCGATGCCCGCGGGCGGAAGCCCGCCGTTCGCGGCTGGCGGGAGGAGATTGACGCAGACATCTTCTCCCTCGGCCAATCGCTGGTGGAGCGTGGAGTTCGCACCTTCATCTATACCGACATCGATCGCGACGGGATGCTGGGCGGGCCGAACGTACAGGGCTCCGCCGAGCTTGCCCGCCACACCGGGGCTGATGTCATCGTCTCCGGCGGGATCGGCAGCCTGAACGATGTGGTTGCCATCCATGCCGCCGCGGACGACGAGCCGGGGATCGTCGGCGCGATTCTCGGGAAATCACTCTACGAGGGCCGTGTGTCGCTCCCGCAGGCGCTGGAGCGGATCCGACGCTGAGCGGCTTCCGCCCCGATCACAACACGAGAGCCCCGCGACGCATTCACCTGCCGCGGGGCTCTCGACGTTCCGGGCGGGCTTGTGAAATCCCGCCCGACACGTCAGAATAGGGGTCACTTTCGCTTGACCTCCACCGCCGGGGCGTGGGTTGCCCTGTGCCGTGTTCCTCTGCCGGTAGACGAATGGCTCGCCTGTTCAAGCGGTCGGACGAGAAGAAGAAATCTCTCTGGGACCGCATCGTAGACGTTGCACTCACCGACGTATCGGTACTCGTGCGTGGTGGGATGGACGAGGGTTCGCTGGAGAACCTCGAGGAGCTGCTGATCGGGGCGGACTTCGGTGTTCCCGCCACCCTGCGGCTCGTCGCCGCCGTGGAGACTCTCGCGCAGCGCGGTCAGGCGCGCACGCAGCGTGATTTCCTGCAGGCCGTGGAGGAGGAGATCGGTGCCATCCTTTCCGCCGGCCGGTCGGACACGGCGTTGCGCTTCAACTTCGAAGGCGGCCCCACCGTGATCCTGGTGGTGGGCGTCAACGGTGTCGGCAAGACCACCACCATCGGCAAACTCGCCCATCGTTTCACGCGCCAGGGCCGCCGCGTGATGATCGCCGCGGGGGATACGTTCCGTGCCGGCGCGATCGAGCAGTTGCGGAGGTGGGCGGATCGCGCGGGTTGCGAATTCGTCGGCAGCGAGCCGGGCCGTGATCCGGCCGCGGTGGCCTTTGACGCCGTGGAAGCCGCTGGGGCGAAGGAGATGGATGTTCTGATCTTCGACACCGCGGGCCGGCTGCACACCCAATCCGGGCTGATGCAGGAGCTCGAGAAGGTGCAGCGCGTGATCGCGAAGAAGCTTCCCGGTGCTCCGCACGAGACGCTGATCGTGCTCGATGGCACCGTCGGGCAGAACGCGATGGCGCAGGTGCGCACGTTCGGCCAGATCGTCGATCTTACCGGGATCGTGCTGACGAAGATGGACAGTACCGCACACGGCGGGATCGTCGTGGCGCTGAAGGAGGAGTTCGATCTGCCCGTGAAGTTCGTCGGCGTCGGTGAGGGGCTGGAGGACCTGGTCCCCTTCGAGGTCGAGGTCTTCGCCGAAGAAGTCCTCACTGCCTAAGGGGCAGTACGGAAGTACGACCTCGCCTCAGCCCCGCACCGCTCCGGTACGAGAGTACGCACGCAGGACTGTTGTTCAGTGGTACTCTCGTACTCCCGTACTTTCGCACTATGTCGTACTCCGAGCTCGACCGCCCTGCTCAATTCCTCAAGTCGGTAGGCCCCAAGCGCGCCGCGCTGCTGGCCAAACTGGGGTTGCTCACCGCGCGCGACGTCCTGTACCACGTTCCGCGCCGGTACGAGGACGCCTCTACCATCCGCGCCATCGGGTCTCTGGAACCGGGAATGGATGTTACCATCATCGGCCGGGTGGTGGCGAAGGGTGTGCTCCCGACGCGGAAGGGGCTTCGCATCTTCCAGGCCGTGGTGCAGGACCGCACCGGGCTGGTCGAGTGCTCGTGGCCGGGGCAGCCGTTCCTCGACCGTGTGCTGCGCAGGGGCGACCTGCTGCTCCTGTCCGGGTCCGTGCGCTTCTTCCACGGTCGTCAGCTCCAGCCACGCGAGTTTACCCTGCTCGCGCGCGAGGGCGAAGAGGCTACGGAGGAGGAGGGGACCGTGTTCCCCGTCTATGCGGCCACCGAAGGACTTACCCACCGGCAGATCCGCACGCTCATCGCCGAGAACCTCGACGATCTCCTCCGCGCGGTAGCCGACGAAGAGGTGCTGCCGGCCGATCTGCTGGACCGTGCCGGGGTGCCGCCGCTGGTACGGGCACTCGAATCGCTGCACCGGCCCGGCAGCCTCGCGGAGGCGGAGCAGGGGCGGCGGCGCCTCGCCTTCGAGGAACTCTTCTTCCTTCAACTTCTTCACGCCCGCGCCCGGCACCGTGCGGCGGTGGAGCGGCCCGGGATCGCCTTCGAGCGGCGGGGTACCCTCGTCTCCACGGTCTACCGCACGCTTCCATTTTCCCTCACCACCGCCCAGAAGCGGGCGCTGGTGGAGATCGGCGCGGACATGCTCTCGGCGCGGCGGATGAACCGCCTGCTGCAGGGCGATGTGGGCGCGGGGAAGACGGTGGTCGCTCTCTTCGCCATGCTGCGCGCGGTGGAGAACGGCTACCAGGCCGCGCTGATGGCTCCAACGGAGATCCTGGCCGAGCAGCACGTGCGCACCCTTCGCCTACTGCTGGGCGACGCGCCGGTGCAGGTGGTGCTCCTGACCGGCCGGCTCGGCGCCGCGGCACGCCGGGAGGCTCTGGCGCGGATCAGCTCCGGAGACGCGGGCATCGTGGTGGGTACGCACGCATTGATCCAGGAGGCCGTGGAGTTCCACCACCCGGGGATCGCGATCATCGACGAGCAGCACCGCTTCGGGGTGCGGCAGCGACTCGCGCTCGCCGAAATGGGCGAAATCGCCGAGGGAGAGAGTCGTATCCACCCGGATGTGCTCGTGATGTCCGCTACCCCGATCCCCCGCTCGCTGGCGCTTACGCTCTACGGTGATCTGGACATCTCCGTTCTCGATGAGCGGCCGCCCGGCCGCCGGCCGGTGCGAACGGGGATTCGCCCGGAGGGTGCCCGGGAGCGGGTCTTCGAGTTCGTTCGCGAGCAGGTGCGGCTGGGGCGGCAGGCGTACGTCGTTTACCCGCTCGTGGAGGAGTCGGAGAAGCTGGAGCTGAAGGCGGCTACCGAGGAGTACCGGTACCTGCGGGAGGAGGTGTTCCCCGATCTGCGGCTCGGCCTGATCCACGGGCAGATGCCGGGAGAGGAGAAGGATCGGGTGATGCGGGCGTTCGCGGCGGGTGAGGTGGACGTGCTGGTCTCCACCACGGTGATCGAGGTCGGGATCGACGTGGCCAACGCAACCGTGATGGTAATCGAGCACGCCGAGCGCTTCGGGCTCTCCCAGCTCCACCAGCTGCGCGGGCGGGTGGGCCGCGGAGCCGAGGACAGCTACTGCATCCTGGTCGCCTCCTCGCCCGAAGCGAGGGAGCGGCTACGGATTTTCGTTTCCACGGAAGACGGCTTCCGGATCGCGCAGGAAGATATGCGCCTGCGCGGTCAGGGTGACATGTTCGGCTCGCGCCAGTCGGGCGCGCCCGCATTCCTGTTCGCGGATATCGAGCGGGACGAGTCGCTGCTCGTGCTGGCTCGCGTGGAGGCACAGCGCATCATAGAGGCGGACCCGGAGTTGGAGCGCCACCCCACGCTCCGGGACGTGCTCACGTCACGCTATGAGGAGCGGCTGCGGCTCTTCCAGGCCGGGTAGGGAAGACGGGTGCGGCTTGTTATGGCCGGGGCGTCAACGTCCGGCGGATCCGCTCCAGCTCTTCGCGCTGGCGCCGGATCTGGTCATCGCGTTCGGCGACCTGCCGCCGCAGCCGTTCGATCTCCTCGGTGAGCTCCCGCTGCTGTCCGGCGGGGACGACGACGCGAGTCGTCGGTCCCTCGATGATGCGGGTGCCGGGCTGCAGCCCTGTAACCCGCTCTTCGGGTGGCATGTTGAGCTGCACCGCGACCTCGAGCAGCGTGGTGGCCTCGGGTCGGCGGTGAATCAGAGTGCCCAGCGTATCCTGACCCAGGTACTGGCGAAAGGCGGTCTCCGCGTGGTCGGAATCCCACCCGCGGTTCCGCGGGTCGAGGTGTAGCGTCCCGATATAGAACACCGCCTCGCGTCCTTCCTCTGTGTCCGGAAACCGGGTGGCGAGGCTCGTGAAGACGGAACCCGCGCGAGCGAAGTCCTGCGCGTAGAGCGCGAGGTGCGCCTCATTCCAGAGCTCGGTGCGCGTGCGATCCTCGCCGCGAGTGCCGCCCGGGAGATGGGCACACGAAGAGAGGGCGAGCGCCAGCAGGACCAAAGAGAGCCGCTTCATCGCGATTCGGGGTAGCATGCCGTGGGATTACGCGGCTGTGGCCGCCATATCTCTCGGGAGGAACACACGAAACGTGGTTCCCCTCCCAAGTTTGCTGTCTGCAGTGATCGTGCCCCCGTGCCCCTCCACGATCTCTTGGGCGATGGCCAGCCCCAGCCCGGACCCGATCGACTTCGGCTGCGCTTCATTCTCTACCTGGTAGAACTTCTCGAAGACACGGGGGAGCTGATCCGCGGGGATCCCGATTCCAGTGTCCTCCACCTCGATGACCACGCCGCGATCCGCACCGCTCGCGCGCAGACGGATACTGCCTTCGCGCGGGGTGAATTTGAACGCGTTGGAGAGCAGGTTCCCGACCACCTCATTAAGACGATCCGGGTCGCCGGCGATCGTCTCGGGCAGATGGTCCCGCGTTTCCATCCGGAAGTCGATCTGGTTCTGGATTGCCAGCGCCTCGAAGCTGGTGGCCAGATCCTGGAGGAATGCCCGGATGTTGATCGGGCGCAGCTCGAGGCGGCCCCCGCCCGCCTCGAAGCGGCTGATATCCAAGAGTTGCTGGATGAGCCGGTTGAGGCGGTCCGTCTGATCGGCCACCGAGCCGAGCACCTTGAGCTGCGCATCGGCGACGTCGCCGTAGATGCCTTCCTGCAGCAGGGAGACGTATCCCTTGATCACGCTGAGCGGCGTCTTCAGCTCGTGCGAGGCGACCGACACGAACTCCGCCTTGAGGCGGTCGAGTTCCGCGAGCTGATTCGTCATCCGGTCGAAGGAGCGAGCCAAGTCACCCAGCTCGTCCTGCCGGTCGGACGAAATCTGAAGCTCGGGCTCCAGATTTCCCGCGGCCACCGCACCCATGCCCCGCCGCAGCTCGTAGATCGGCGGCACCAGGCTGCGTGTCAGCCATCCCGCGATCAGGATCGCAATGGCAAGGGCGAGCGCGAGCGCGATCAGCGTTGTGGTGGCGGCGGTCGCGGCGAGCGCCTGCGCGCGCTCCGCTGCCTCGGCACCCGCCCGGTTGATCGCGGCTCCAATCGGGTCGACGGTCTGTCCAACGGCCGCGAACCCGGGGTTGACCACTTCGGCGCGGTAGGTCTCGGCCGCGTCGAGATCTCCGGCGTTGGCAAGGCGCTGCTCCTCGCGAAGCGCCTCCTTCAACTCTTCCCATCGCATCCGCGTCGGTTGCGTCCCGGCGGCGTACCCCGCGTTCTCCAGTCGATCGAGCTCCACTTCGAAATGTTGGATGTTGACTTCTATGCGCTGCCCGGCGTCACGTTGCGTCTCGGGTGCCGTACCCGCGAAAGCGATGTAGATCCTCTGCAGGTGCTCCACCTCGCCGAACGCCGTCTGCAGCCGTCCGAGCGCGAGCGCGCCCACGGCATCGCGCGTACGCAGGTTATTGGCGATCTCGCGCAGCTCCCATAGAGTGGAAAGCCCGTACACGGCGGGCGCGACCAGGATGACTACGATCGTCAGCAGTGCGAGTTGAATTCGCGAGCGCAGGGTCATCGGCCTTGGGTGGCGCGGGCGTCGGTGGCGCGGAAGCGTAGGGCGGGGGAGAGAATAACCTTATGCACGGGGTGTGTCACCCATGATCAGGGGGAAGGTTCCCCTCGGCGCGGCGCTCCCTGTGCTTCACTTCGTCCCAGAGATGGTCCATATCCGCGAGCGTCAGCTGTTCGATCCTCTCGCCCCGTTCCAGGGCGAGCTGTTCGAGCGCGGTGAAGCGGCGCTGGAACTTCGCATTGGTTCGCGCCAGCGCGCCCGGCGCGTGGACACCCGCGTGCCGGGCGAGGTTCACGACGGAGAACAGAAGATCTCCGATCTCGGCATGAAGTGCGTCTGAGCTGCCGGCGTCCATTTCGGCGCGTACCTCGTCCATCTCCTCACGCACCTTCTCCCACGCGCCAAGTGCGTCGGGCCAGTCGAACCCGACGCGCGCCACGCGCTCCTGTAGCCGGTGCGCGCGCAGGAGCGGGTCGAACCCCGCGGGTACGTCACCGAGCAGAGAGGAGGGGCTGCCGGCCCCCTTCTCCGCGAGCTCCCGTTCTTTGATCACCCTCCACGGCTCCGCTTCGCCCAACCCGTACAGGTGCGGATGGCGGCGGCGCATCTTCTCCTCCAGGTGCTCGACGACGGCGATGCGGTCGAGCGCGCCTCGCTCCTCGCCGAGCACCACCTGAAACGCGAGGTTCAACAGGAGATCGCCCAGCTCGTCGCGCAGCGCGATCTCGTCGTCGCGGACGATGGCGTCCACCACCTCGTGCGTTTCCTCCACCAGGTGCCGGAGGAGGGATGTGGGTGTCTGCTCCGCATCCCACGGGCAGTGCGCGCGCAGAAACTCGACCAGCGCGAGGGCGCGGTCGAGAACCCCTTCAGGAGGCGGGGCGGACGGGTCCGGGTTTGCTTGCGTGGCTCCCACAGTCCGCCTATACTACACCGCCTGTGACAACGCCGTCAACCGAAGGCCACTGAGCACACGCAGTGTGCGAAGAACCGAAGGCCACTGAGCACACGCAGTGTGCGAAGCACTGGAAAGCCACTGAGCACGCGCAGCGTGCAAAGCACTGGAAAGCCACTGAGCACACGCAGCGTGCAGAGCGCTGAACTCCGCTCCCGCGCCTGGGTCGAGGTGGACCTCGATGCCCTGCGCGCCAACGCCGAGACCGTGTGCCGGGCCGCGGGGCCGGGCGTGGGACTTCTGCCCATGGTGAAGGCGGATGCCTACGGGCTGGGAATGGCCGAAATTGTGCGTGCGCTTGCGGGCTCGATTGCCGCGGAGCGCCTGGCAGGGTTCGGGGTCGCCGCGGTAGCCGAGGGCGAAGCGCTGCGCGCGCAGGGATGGCCGGGTCGAATCCTGGTTTTCTCGCCGACTCCTCCGGCGGAGTTCGAGCGAGCGGCGGACACGGATCTTACGCTCTGCCTCTCGGACCTCGCGTCGGTGTCGCGGTGGGCCTCCGTGGCCGGTGGGCGTGGCCGGATGCTGCCGATGCACACCGAGATCGATACGGGGATGGGGCGTGCCGGCTTCGCCTGGAATCGAGCCGCAGGGTGGGGTGGGGAGGTGGATCGGCTCGCCGAGGGGAGGCTGCGGTGGGAGGGGTGCTACACGCACTTCCACTCCGCCGACGGGCCGGACCTCGGGCCCACGCATCGGCAGTGGGAGCGCTTCCGCGACGCCGTTTCCGCGCTGCCGCCGGACCGCGGCGGCTCGCGCAGACTGCTGCATGTCTCCAACAGTGCCGGCGCGCTTCGCTGTCGCTTCCCGGGCGACCTGGTTCGCCCCGGGATCTTTTTATACGGGGGCAGGGTAGCCAGCGAACACCCGTGTCCCGTGGTTTCGGTGCGGGCGCGAATCACGCTTGCACGTGAGGCGGCGGCGGGCACCTCGCTCGGTTACGGTGTAACCTATGTGGCACAGCGGCCCGAGCAATGGGGTACCCTCGCGATCGGGTACGGCGATGGACTACCCCGTATCCTCGGCTCCGCGGGCGGTGCAGCGCTGGTGCACGGGCGAAGGGTCCCGATCATCGGTCGGATCTCCATGGACGTCGCCGTGGTGGACCTCACGGACGTCGCCGGAGCGGCAGCGGGCGATGTTGCCACGCTGATCGGGCGGGATGGGGAGGAGGAGATCACCGTCGAGGAGGTCGCGGAGCGGGCCGGGACGATCTCCTACGAGATCCTGACGGGTCTGAGTCCACGGCTGCCTCGTGTATACCTCTCCCCTTCCGCGCCCGGTGGGTGACCGGGGCGGGTGTCGGACCGCTCGGAGTTGATCCTGCAGACGACCGTCGTGCTCCCGAAATGTTCTATCCCCGGAGAGGTATGCTCCCGCCCGCGAAGCCGAAGCTCGGCGCTCGCGGGTGTCCACGTTTTCGCTGACTGTCTGGCAATGCTATCGTTCTCTCGCTTGTGTCGTGTGCTTCCCGCACTGCTTCTTCTCCTCGCCGCCGGCTGTCAGGACGATCTCCCGACTGCCGTGGGCGTGGACCGCTTCCCGGCAGGGACGCTGTTTACATCTATCGTACTCGAGTTCCCGGCAGCGGAGTTCCTCACTCCCGTGGGCCAGTTTGGCGGGTATACGGGGATCCAGAACGTCGGCTATGGCCTCGTTGCATCGCGGTTCGATAACGAACTGGACGCACGCACGCTACTCCGTGTTGCCGGGTTCCCGGATACGATCACGTACACGGCCAACGGCACGCAGACCCGGACCGCGGATTTCGTGTACGGAGGCGGCCGGATGGTGGCACGCCTGGATACCCTCGCGACCGCGACGACGGCGGGCGTGGTAACGCTCACGCTCCGAGCGCTGACCGAGGAATGGGATGCCGGGTCGGCCACCTGGGAGCTGGCGGAAAACACGGCTGATGCTCGCACTCCGTGGGCGCAGCCGGGTGGTGCACTGGGCCGTGTGCTCGCCAGCGCCACATGGGCGCCGGGCGATACGCTGCTGCGCGACTCCGTGGTGTGGGAGGTCGATGCGCTGACGGTTGCGGCGATGGCCGCGCCGGATTTCCGCGGGGTCGCGATCGTGGCGGGGGAGATGGGCAACCGCGTGCATCTCACCGGGGTGACGATGCAGGCCACCGCCAGTCCCGCCGAGCAGCCCGACACCGTGGTGACGCAGGTGCTGTCGGTCAGTCAACCGACCGTGATCTTCACACCCGAGTTCCCCGAGACGGTCAGTGGCTGGCAGGTGGGTGGGCTGACCTCGGCGCGAACGCTGTTCCGGGTCGCGCTGCCGGATAGCGTGTCGGCCTGCCCGCCCGGTACCCCGGGTGCGGGGGGGTGCCAGCGGCTGGCTCTGCGCGACGTGAACCTCAACGATGTGGCGCTCCTGCTCGATCCGCTTCCCGTGACGGGCGGGTTCCGACCCACCTCTGCAATCGTTGCGCGCCTGCGGAGTGTCGCGGAGCCGGAGCTCGGTCGGCGAGCTCCGCTCGGCCCGATCGTCATGTCCCGGCCGCAGCAGTTCGCGGAGGCGCTACTCGCCCCCGAACTCTTTGCCGCACCGACAGACACCACCGTCGTTCTCGGAATCACGCAGCACGTACTCGATGTTCTGGCTCGCGATACCGCGCAGGCCGGCACGACGCAGGCGAGCACCACGCTGGCTCTGCTCGCGGAACCCGAAGCCGGCACCTTCGGCTTCGCGCGCTTCTCTGCATTGCCCCGTCTGCGGATCGTCTACACGCTTCCCGCTCAGCGAACCTCTCCATGAGTTTTTCCCGTATGTTTGGCAGTGGTATCTACGGAGCAGCCGCCCTGCTGCTGCTGGCGGTCGTCTCGGCGGTGCCGGCGTCGGCGCAGTCGCTGTTCGCCGGCAGCGGTCTGGGCTATGCGGCCGAGCCGCTCGATGCGCGCGCGCGGGGCCTGGGTGGGGTGGGGTTGGGGCTGGCGGAGCCGAACCTTTCCCTACTGAATCCCGCCAGCGTAGCGGGGCTGCTGGCGCCGACGGTGCACGTGACGGTGCAGTCGGACCAGTTCACCTCCACCTACGCCGATACGGAAGCCAGCGGGGGCACGGTGCGCTTCCCGATCATTCACGTGGCGCTTCCCTTCCGCGAGCGGTGGACGGCTTCGATTGCATACGGCTCCTTCCTGGACCGCAACTGGGGCGTGCAGCGGGATACTACCTTCGCGATCGGGACCGATACATTCCAGGTGCGCGATCGCTTCGCGTCGCGCGGCGGGGTGGCTCGGCTGCGCCTCGGCGGCGCGTACCGGCTGATGGATGAACTGGCGCTTGGTGCGTCGGTGGATCTCTACACCGGCTCCGCGCGCGATACGATCTACCGGATATTCCCTGAGACGCTTCTCCGGCCGGCAGTGACTGCTTCGGCGCAGAGGTTCGGCGGATTCGGCTTCGGCGCCGGCGCCCGGTGGTCCCCCACGGAGGCGCTCTCCGTGAGTGCCTCCGCCTCGGCCGGCGGGCAGCTGGAGGTTCGCCCCGCGGATGACGCCGAGCCCACGGCTACCTTCGATCTGCCAGTGCAGCTCGCGGCGGGTGCCAGCGGGCGCATCACTCCCACCACTCTGCTCGCCGTCTCCGCAAGATGGGCCGGCTGGTCGTCGGTGGGTGGCGGGCTGACGGAGCCCGGTAACGCACGCGATGTGGTGTCGCTGTCCGGGGGCGTGGAGTGGGACGCGCTACGCTTCGGCGACCGCGTCATTCCGCTCCGGCTAGGTGTGCGGTCCGGCGAGCTGCCGTTCCGTGCAATGGGCGCCGGTGCGGACGCCGGGTGGGCGAGAGAGCAGGCTGTGACCGCCGGTGCCGGGCTGCTCCTGGGCGGCGGTGCCGCGATCCTGGACGCCGCCGTGGAGCGCGGCCGCCGCGACGGTGAAGCTGTAGATCTGGTGGAGGACTTCTGGCGATTTGGCTTTTCGCTGACGGTTCTCGGCCGGTGAGCTCCCCGGCCGCGGACGCCCCGCTCCTCCTGGTGGTCGACGACAACCCCCTCAATGTCGAGCCGCTGTGTGATCTGCTGGAGGCGATGGGCTACCGCGTAGCGAAGGCCCTCGATGGCGCCACCGCCCTCCAGGTGGTGGAGGAACATCCGCCGGACCTGATCCTCCTGGACATCATGATGCCCGGGATGAACGGCTACGAGGTCTGCGTGCGGCTCAAGGCAGACCCGAAGAACGAGCGGATCCCGGTCGTGTTCGTGACGGCTCTCTCGGATTGCGAGGACAAGGTCAGGGCGATCGAGGCGGGCGGCGACGACTTCCTCACCAAACCGTTCAACCGCCCCGTCCTCCTCGCACGGATCCGCTCGCTCCTGCGCCTCAAGACCGCCAGCGATGCGTTGGAGGCCTCGTACCGGAAACTCCAGGCGCTGGAGCGGATGAAGGACGATCTCATGAAGATGATCGTCCACGACCTGAAGTCTCCGCTGGCCGCGGTGCTCGCCACGCTGGAAGTCGCGCTCGACGGGGATCTCGGGCCTCTCACGGGTGATCAGCAGCAGCTCCTCGCCGGCGCGCAGCGCCATGGCGTGGACATGCTGCTGCTGATCGAAGATCTGCTGGAGCTGACGCGGCTCGAGGAATCCCAACTCGTCGTGGAGCGCGAGGAGTTCGACGTTACAGCGCTGCTGAACAACGTCGCCGAGGAGTGGCGGCTGCGGCTGGACCGCGAGGGTGCCACGCTTCGAGTGGATGCGGAGCCGGCGCTGAACGTCTCGGCGGATCACCAGCTGCTGCGGCGCGTGTTCTCAAATTTAGTGGGAAACGCGCTACGGCACGCCGGTCCCGGTGTGGAGATCCAGATCTCAGCCGTGCTCGACCGGCACCCTCACGGCGTGCTCTTCACGGTGGCCGACAACGGGGTCGGGATCCCCGAAGAGTACCACGAGTTCATCTTCCGGAAGTTCGGCAGCCTGGGACGCACCGATGCCTCGGGCGCGCAATCCTCGGGCATCGGCCTCACCTTTTGCAAGCTTGCCGTGGAAGCGCACGCGGGCAAGATCTGGGTAGAGAGCCGCGCCGGAGAGGGCAGCGCCTTCCGCTTCGTCATCCCCTCGGGACCCGAGCCGGGCGGGAGTGTCCAAACGACCCTCGCAGACTCCGTCCCGGTCGCCGGGTAGCGCGGCATTGCCTCCGGTATGACAGCGCGTTCTTTGGATCGCTCTTCGCGCGCCGCAGTTGGCCTTTTCCTTGCATTCGAAGGCGTGGAAGGTGCGGGGAAGAGCACGCAGGTACGGCTGCTGTCCGAGTACCTCTCCTCGCTCGGCGTGCCGGTCGTCGTGGCGCGCGAGCCGGGCTCCACACCGCTCGGCGAGCGCATTCGTGAAGCGGCTCTCAACGACGCTACCCTGGAGATCCCTGCCCGCGGTGAGCTGTTCCTGATGCTGGCGGCGCGCGCGGCCTTCGTGGATCAGCTGGTCCGCCCCGCGCTGCAGGCGGGGAAAGTCGTGATCGCAGACCGTTTCGAGCTTTCCACGCTCGCGTACCAGGGTGCGGGGCGAGGGCTTCCGCTCGCCGAGGTCCGCGCGGCTAACCGGTTCGCGACCGGCGGGCTGTCGCCCGACGCGACGATCCTCATGGAGCTGGACCCCGCGGAGGGCGCCGAGCGCCAGAGAGCGGCGGGGAAGTCGTTCGACCGGCTGGAGCGCGAGGGCGCGGAGTTTCACCAGCGGGTCGCGTGCGGGTACGAAGACATGGCCTCTCATGTGCCGGGGATTCTTCGCGTAAATGCACGCGGTGAAGTGGCGCACGTTCAGCAGCGCATCCGTGATGCGCTTGCTTCGCGGTTTCCCGAAACAATCCCCGCGCGCGGGGTTACTAACGACGCAGCTGTCTGACTCCAGATCGGAGCCGGGCGCTTCTTTTCCCCAGGTAGGCTCGGAGGCCGAATGAAGCTCAAGCGTACTGTTCTCGGTCCCGCCCTCGTTGCGGGAGTTGCCTTCATTTCAGGTGGGTGGCTCCTCCAGCGCGGGGTTGCGGAACAGACCGGTTTTTTCCAGAACTCGCGTCTCTTCGACGAAGTTCTTCAGGCGATCTCCACACGCTATGTCGATGAGCATCCGAACGCGGATCTGTATCGGATGGCCGTCGACGGGCTGCTCCGGGAGCTGGGCGACCCGCACACGTCGTTCATGAGCGCGGAGGAGTTCAACAACCTCCGCATCCAGACCACGGGCGAGTACGGCGGCCTGGGGATCGAGATCGAGCAACGGGACGGCTGGATCACGGTCCTTTCGGCGCTGCCGGACACCCCGGCCGAGCGCGCGGGGCTCATGGCCGGTGACCGGATCATCGAGGTCGAGGGCCGCCCCACCCGCGGTTGGACGACCGATGACGCCATAAAGGTGCTACGCGGTCCCAGGGGGCAGGCGGTCGACATGCGTATCGCCCGTGTCGGGGTGGATGAGCCGGTGCCGTTCCGCATCGTGCGGGCCGAGATCCACATCCAGTCGGTTCCCGCTGCGTACATGGTGGGCGACGGGGTCGGCCTGGTTCAGCTCCGGGTGTTCAGTGAGACATCCACGGAAGAGCTTACCGCGGCGATCGAGAAGCTGCGCGGACAGGGGATGCAGCGGATGATCCTCGACCTGCGCGGAAACCCGGGCGGTCTGCTGGACCAGGGGATCTCCGTGTCGGATATGTTCCTGAAGCGGGGGGATCCGATCTCCGAGACGCGCTCGCGCGATACGCGGGAGAGCCGTACGTACCGCGCGGCGCGCAACGAGCAGTTCCCGGATCTTCCGTTGGTCGTTCTGGTAGACGGGTACAGCGCCAGCGCCTCGGAGATCGTCGCGGGTGCGCTGCAGGATAATGACCGCGGGCTGGTCGTGGGATCCCCCTCCTTCGGGAAGGGCTCCGTGCAGACGCTGCTTCCGCTTTCCGGCGGCAACTTCCTGAAGATGACCACGGGCCGCTGGTATACGCCCGTCGGCCGCTCGATCCAGAAGGATCATGCGCGCGACGGTGATCCGGTCGCGCTGCTGGAGGATCAGGCGATCACGGAGGATACCCCGCTCCCGACCGCGGCGCCGGAGGACACCGTAGCGCGGAGGCCTTATCAGACGACGGGTGGGCGCGTGGTCTTCGGCGGCGGCGGGATCGTGCCGGACCTGGTCGTCGACCAGGACACCGTCACCGACACCGAGAAGGAGTTCTTCGTCGCAGTCTCCAGGGCGGGAAGCGCGTACTCCAACGTGCTGTCACGCGTCGCGCTGAACCATACGCGGCAGAATCCGAACCTACGGCAAGACTTCCCGATCACTCCGGCGCTGCGGCAAGAGTTCCTCTCGCAGCTGCGGGGTGCCGGGGTCGAGGTTACCGCAGAGCAGTTCGAGGGCGCCCGCCGCCTGATCGACCGTGGGCTGGAGTTCGAGATCGCGCTCTACAAGTTCGGCCGGCCGGCGGCGATCCAGCGCCGCAACGCGTCGGACACCGTAGTGCGCACCGCGGCCGAGCTGCTGCGAAGCGCGGCGAACCAGCAGGCGCTGTTCCGTTCGGCAGAGGCCCGAGCCCAGGCTGCGCGGTCCTGATGACGTTGACGGCGATCGTCGTAACGTTCGCCGTCGGATTGATCGCCGGCCTGCTTTCGGGGCTGGTCGGCATCGGGGGAGGGGTACTCATGGTACCCTTCCTCTATTTTTTTTACGACCGGCCCGAGTGGTTCGGGGTTGCCGTGCCGATGGACCTTCGCGTGGTGGTGGCGCACGCGACCAGTCTTTTCGTGATCGTGCCCACTTCCGTGCGGGGGGTGGTCGCCTTCCACGGCGCCCGGCTGGTGGAGTGGCGTGCGGTCTGGCCGATCGGATTGGCTTCCGTGTTCGCGGCGGTGATCGCGGCGCGCCTCGCCCTGTTCTTCCCGCCGGAGATTCTCAAATTCCTGTTCGGCACCTTCCTCGTCGTCTCCGGGCTGCGGCTGGCGAAGCGGCGGCCCGCGACTGAGCCCGGTGCGGAAGCTGCCCCGCTCCGCCTCTCGTGGAAGGTGACGGTGCCGATCGGGATTACGGTGGGTGCCTTCTCGGCGCTGCTCGGCGTGGGCGGCGGAGTGGTCACGATCCCGCTCCTCATGTACGTGGTCCGGCTGGACGTGCGGAAAATCGCGGCGACTTCCATCGCGATCATCGCCATTACCGCCACGGCCGGAACGCTCACCTACATGGCCATGGGGCTGGGCCATCCGGGGCTCCCGGTGGGTAGCATCGGCTATGTTCACGCTGTCGTCGGAGTCGCCATGTTCGTCGGTGCGGTGCTCTCCGTTCGCTCGGGTGCGATGCTCAACCAACGGCTCAAGCCGCGGATGCTGAACCTGGTATTCGCGGTTCTCTTCGTGGTGATCGGCATCCGCCTGGTAGTTGCCAGCGCGTGGATCCTCGGGCAACGGCCCGGCCCCGCGCCACTTGTAAGCTACACGGAAGCGTGGGTGCAGAGGTGAGGTCGCAGCCGCCCCGTCGCTCGGCGCGGGCTCGTCATGATCGAAGATTTCGCGGGAGCTGCCGATGAACGAGAATGTGATCGAGGTTTTGCGCGGTACCACCGTCGAGGCCCGGCACCGCGTGCACGCGGCCGTCGTGGACGCGGAAGGCCGGCTGCGGGCCAGCGCGGGCGATCCGGAGCTGATCACCTTCTTCCGATCTTCCGCCAAGCCGTTTCAGGCGATCCCTCTCATCGACGACGGCGCGTGTACCCGTTTCGGCCTGACCTCCGAGGAGCTGGCGCTCTGCTGCGGCTCGCACTCCGGCGAGCCGCGCCACGTGCAACTCGCCGAGTCGATCCTCCGGAAGATCGGGCTCGATGGCGAATCCCTCGCCTGTGGGGCTCACGCGCCCTTCCACGAGCCGACACGTCGCGACCTCGCGGACGCCGGGCGGGAGCCCGTCCGCCTGCACAACAACTGCTCCGGGAAGCACGCGGGAATGCTGGCGCTCGCACGGGTGCATGGGTGGGACGCAGCGGGATACCATCTCCTTGAGCATCCGGTTCAGGGGCGGCTTCTCACCGAGCTCTCCCGCTGGGTGGGCATCCCCTACGACGCGATTGCACTCGCAACCGACGGATGCGGAGTGGTGTGCCACGCTCTCCCGATTCGCAACATGGCGCTGGGCTTCGCCCAGCTCGCCGCCGCGTCCCGGCGCGGAGAGCCGGCCGCGTCGGAGGTGGTCGGAGCGATGATGGACTACCCGGAGATGGTCGCTGGCCTGGGCCGGCTCTGCACCGAGCTGATGGTGCAGGTGGAGGGGCGTATGTTCGCGAAGATCGGCGCGGAGGGCGTATACTGTGTCGGTGTGCCCGGTGCGGAGCTGGGGATCGCGCTGAAGGTGGAGGACGGCGGCAAGCGGGCCGTGGCCCCCGCGATTCTCGCGATCCTGCGGCAGTTGGACCTGATCTCCGAAGAGGACCTGGGCGCGCTGCAGGCCCACGCCTTCCCGGAGATCGGTAATAGCTGTGGCGAGATCGTCGGCCAGATCCGCCCGAACATCCGGTTAACGACGCCTCATGCATGATGCGGCGGCTCGCGAGTCGCTGATCGGCGTCGCGGCGGCGATCGCCACGCGGGAGGAGGCGGTGATCCGCGCCGCGCTCCGCCGCGCGGTGCGTCACGCCGACCGCGGGGCCGTAGACGAGGTGATTCTGCAGTCGCACCTGTTCGTCGGCTTCCCCGATGCGCTGAACGCGCTCCAGGCATGGCGCGAGATCGGCGGGACGTCGCCGGCGCGGCCGGACCCGGAGGAAGAGCCCGTGCTCTGGGAGCGTCGTGGTGCGGAGGTGTGTGCGGCTGTCTACGGCGGCAACTACGCGAAGCTTCGTGAGAACGTCTCCGCCCTGCACCCCGACCTGGACCGCTGGATGGTTGTGGGCGGCTACGGGCGCGTGATCGGGCGCGGAGGTTTGGATCTGGCGACTCGCGAGCTCTGCATCGCCGCACTGCTCGCGGTGTGGGGAGTGCCGCGGCAGCTCCATTCCCACCTTCGCGGCGCGCTGAACGCGGGAGCGAGTGTAGCGGAGGTGGACCACGCGGTGCAGATCGCCTGCACTCTGCTGGACCCGCTCCGAGCCGAAGGGGTACGGGCGTTATGGGGCGAGGTGCGGAGCCGCCACGAGGGGGCGCAGCCGCCCGAGCGGCGCCGCGAATATCAAGAGAACTAGAGTGCGCCGCGACGGCGGAACCCGACGTTTTCAGCGATAAAATCTACAGTCATCATGTTTCTCGACCACGCAGTCATCGAGGTCGCCGCCGGGAACGGCGGCGACGGAGTCAGCGCCTTCCGCCGCGAATCGGGTGTTCCGCATGGAGGCCCCAGCGGGGGAGACGGTGGGAAGGGTGGGGACGTGTTGCTCCGCGTCGATCCGAACCTCTCTACACTGCTCGACTTCCGGTATCACCAGCACTACCGTGCGGAGTCGGGGCAGCACGGCGAAGGCTCGAACCGTACCGGGCGCAGCGGTTCCGACCTCGTCCTGAATGTCCCGCCCGGCACGGTGGTGCGTGATGTGGAAACGGGGGAACTCCTCGCCGAGCTGCTCTCGGTCGATGACGAGGCGGTCGGCGCCCGCGGTGGGGATGGTGGCCGGGGCAACGCGCAGTTCGCCACCGCCACCAATCAGGCGCCGCGGCGGTGCGAGCCCGGCTGGGAGGGCGAGCGGCGGCGGATGGAGCTGGAGCTGAAGCTGATCGCCGACGTGGGGCTGGTGGGTGAGCCGAACGCGGGGAAGTCCACCTTTCTCGCCGCCGTATCGAAGGCGACCCCGAAGATCGCCGATTATCCGTTCACGACGTTGAAGCCGAACCTGGGGGTGGCGCAGCTCTCGGACAGCCGCTCCTTTGTAGTCGCGGACATCCCGGGGATCATCGAGGGCGCGCATGAGGGCAAGGGGCTGGGTCTGCAGTTCCTGCGGCACATCGAGCGTACGCGCACCCTCGCGTACCTGATCCCCGCCGACGCGCTGAACCCGCAGGACGAGTATGAGCGGCTGCGCACCGAGCTGCGCAGCCACTCCGAGGATCTCGCGGAGAAGGCGCACTGCGTGATCTTCACGAAGGCGGATCTCCTCCCGCCCGACTGGCCTGCTCCCGAGGTAGACGCCGAAGAGGCGTGGGGCCACTTCGTGATCTCTTCCGTGGCACGCCGCGGGCTGGACCCGCTGCTGGAGGCACTCTGGGCGCGTGCGGCCCGTGCGGTGACGGAAGAGCGCACGGCGGAGGAGCCCGCCGAGCCCGACGCCTGGCGCCCGTAGCCGTCGTGGCGCTTTCCGCCTCGGCTCTGGAGCCATTGCTGCGTCTGGCCGTCGTACCCGGGATCGGGCCGGCGCGGTTGGCCACGCTACTCGAAAGGTTCGGCTCGGCGGATCGCGTTCTGGCTGCCTCGCGCGAGGAGATCGCCACGCTTCCGGGCTTCGGCACGGGGCTCGTCGGCCTTGTCCGCGCCGCGGCCGAGGCGCCGGGCCTGCAGCGTGCGCGTACCGCGCTGGACACCCTGCGCCGCTGCCACGCCGTCGCGATCACGCCGGATGATCTGGACTATCCGGAGACGCTGCAGCGCCTCGCGGATCCTCCCTTCCTCCTCTACGCCACCGGGCGGCTGGAGCTGTTGAAGCGCCCCGCCGTCGCGATCGTCGGCACCCGCAACCCCACTCCGTACGGCCGGTCTACCGCGGCCGCACTCGGCCGCGATCTCGCCAGGGCGGGGTACGTCATCGTCAGCGGAATGGCGAAAGGGATCGATGCCGCGGCGCAGGCGGCGGCACTCGAGGTGGACGGCGGTACGATCGGAGTGCTCGGTCACGGGGTCGAGCAGGTATACCCTGCCGAGAACCGCGCTCTCTTCCGCGAGGTCGCGGAGCGGGGGTTGCTGATCACCGAGTTCGCTCCCGGAGAGCGCCTCTCACCCGGCAACTTCCCACGGCGGAACCGGATCATCGCGGCGCTCGGGCTGGTCGTGGTCGTCGTCGAAATGGGTATGCGCAGCGGAGCGCAGCATACGGTAACCGCTGCTCTCGACCTCGGGCACGACGTCTTCGCGGTGCCGGGTCCTATCGGCTCACTCACCAGCGAAGGCACCAACCAGCTAATCAAGGAGGGCGCCCGGGTGCTCACGTCCGTGGACGACATCCTCGAGGAGCTGCAGGGCGTCGGCCGCTCCGCCGCGGCTGCTCCACCCGCGCCGAAGAAGCGCTCCGTGCCAGCGCCGCCACATGGTAGCGAAGCTCCCGCCGCACCGGCCGCGCTTCCCGAGGATCTCTCGCCCGACGAGAAGCGGCTTCTGAGCACGCTCGGCGACGGCCCGCGTCATGTGGACGAGCTCACCGCGGCGGCCGGGCTCAGCCCCGCACAGGTCCTTTCGACGTTGCTGGGGCTCGAGCTGCGCGGGCTGGTGGAGGCGCTCCCCGGCAAGAACTTCCGCCGCGCCTGAACCGTCCTGTGCCGAACCCACGCTCGCTTTATGTTCACGTCCCCTTCTGCGTGCGGCGCTGCTCGTACTGCGACTTCGCGGTGCAGGCAGTGCGCGACCCGCCGGTGGATGCCTGGCTGGACGCCGTCGGAGGCGAGATCGCGCTGCTCGCCGCGGAGCGTGGATGGAGCGAGCCGCTGATACTGGATACGCTCTATGTCGGTGGCGGCACCCCCTCTCTGCTCGGAGTCGGTGCCATGGCGGCTCTCGCGGAGCGGCTGCAGCCGCATGCACGCTGGGATCCCGCGGCGGTCGAGTGGACGTGCGAGGCAAACCCGGAGTCCTTCACGCCCGATCTCGCGCGCGACTGGCGCGCCGCGGGGGTCAACCGGATCTCGCTCGGCGTGCAAACGTTTCATGAGCCGAGCCTGCGGTGGATGGGCCGGCTCCACGGGCCGGACGGTCCGGCCCGCGCGATGGATGCGGCTCGCGAGGCGGGGTTCGAGAGCGTCAGCGTAGACCTGATCTTCGCACTCCCACACCGGCTGGGTCGCGACTGGGCGACCGATCTAGACCGCGCGCTGGCGCTCGCGCCCGAGCATGTCTCGCTCTACGGACTCACTGCCGAGCCCGGTACGCCGCTGGGCCGGTGGGTGGAGGAAGGGCGCGAGCACCTCGCGGACGACGATCGCTACGCTGACGAGTACCTGCTGGCGCACGAGCGGCTGCGCGCGGCGGGCTTTCATCACTACGAAGTCTCCAACTTCGCGCTGCCCGGCCATGCGTCGCGCCACAACAGCGTCTACTGGACGGGCGCTCCGTACGCGGCGCTCGGTCCCGGAGCGCACGCCTTCTACCCGCCGCTGCGCCGCTGGAACATGCGTAGCTGGGACGCGTACATAGAGGCCGTGGCAGCCGACCGCCTTCCGGTGGAAGGCGAAGAAAGCGTGGGGCCGGAAGAGGTCGCGCTCGAGCGGGTCTGGCTACGCCTCCGTACCGAGGGCGGCTATCCGCTCGGCGAGTCCACTGCCATCCAGTGCGAGACCGCCGCCGAGTGGGTGCGCTTCGGCTGGGCTCGGACCGACGACGACCGGCTCCGCCTCACCGCGGAAGGATGGCTGCTGCTGGATCGCCTGGCGCTGGAGTGGAGCTCCGGAATCGCGGCGGCAAGTTGACGTTAACCGAGCGACGGGTCACATTTCAGGGATACCATGGAATATTCCGCACACGTAGGATAACGAAAGTGGAGCCGCTCACCGAGCGTGAGTATCTGATCCTCGATGCCGTGATCCGGAGCTACGTGGAGACAGCCGAGCCGGCCGGCAGCCGTAGTGTGGTGCGCCGGTTCAATCTCGGACTCTCTCCCGCGACGGTCCGGAACACGATGAGCGACCTCGAGGAGAAGGGCTATCTGTACCACCCCCACACCTCGGCGGGGCGGGTACCGACGGACCGCGCATACCGCGTCTTCGTGGATTCCATCATCGGGCAGCCGCGCACGGCTCCGGATGAGGCGCGGTCGTTGCGGCAGGAGCTGGAATCCGCGGGCGAGCGCTCCGCGGTCGAGACGCTGATCCGGCATGCGGCCCAGGTCCTTGGCCTGCTAACGCAGGAGCTCGGGATCGCCGTTGCGCCGCGGCTGGATGAGGCGGTGCTCGATCGCCTGGAGCTGATCGCGATCGCCGATGGGAAGATCCTGCTGATCCTCGCGCTCCGCGCCGGCGGCGTGCGCACCATCTACGTGGACGTGCCGGGGGATCTTCCGCCGGCCACGCTCGCGGCCGTAGGGCAGGTGCTGAACAATAGACTGGCCGGGCTCACGCTCCGCGACATCCGCGCGACGCTGCGCAGCCGCCTTCGCGATTCAGCTCCCGCCGGTGAAGCGGTCACTTCGGAGCTGCTCAATGTGTTCCTGCAGTCGGCCGAGGACTGGTTCGGCGATCTGCCCGGCACCGAGGCTGTGCATCTCGGGAGCGCCGCCATGCTGGCGGAGCAGCCCGAGTTCAACAGCGGGGAGCGGCTCCGGCACCTGATCGAGCTGACCGAGCGCCGGGATCTGCTCCGGACCGTCCTGGGAGATCGGATCGGTTCGTCCGGGCTGCAGATCACCATCGGCGGAGAGCACGGCGACCCCGTGCTCGCCGGGTTCACCGTGGTTACTTCGGAGTACCGGGTGAGGAATCTACGGGGAGTAATCGGGGTGATCGGGCCGACACGGATGCCCTACGACCGCATCATCGCGCTGGTCGAGAGCACGTCTACCCTGGTTTCCGAATTTTTGGAATGAGCGCAAGCACAGCAGGTATGAGAGATTATTACGAGATTCTGAGTGTCGTCCGCGACGCGGATGCGGACGTGATCAAGAAGGCGTACCGTAAGCTCGCGCTTCAGTACCACCCAGACCGCAACGGCGGCGATAAAGACGCCGAGGACAAGTTCAAGGAGGCCACCGAGGCCTACGAGGTCCTGCGCGACGCCGACAAGCGAGCGGCGTACGACCGCTACGGCCACGCCGGGGTGAAGGCGGGGAGCGGCGGCTACGGTGGCGGCCACGCCGGCTTCGGCTTCGAGGACGCGCTGAACATCTTCATGCGCGACTTCGGCGGGTTCGGCGGCTTCGAGGACCTCTTCGGCGGGCAGCGCCGCAGCCGGGTGCAGCGTGGCAAGGACATCCGCCTCAAGATGCGCATCACGCTGCAGGACGTGGCCACCGGAGTACGGCGTACACTGCGCGTGAGCGTGCTGGACGCCTGTGAGAGCTGCGCCGGTAGCGGGTCCGCGGATCCGGGGGGGCCGGTGACCTGCGGCACCTGCAACGGAGTCGGTGAGGTTCGCCGGGTGCAGCGTAGCGTGTTCGGCCAGTTTGTGAGCGCCAGCGCCTGCCCCACCTGCGGCGGGGAGGGCCAGCAGGTCAGGAACCCCTGCGCCTCCTGCCAGGGCGAAGGACGCAAGCGTTCGGAGCGCACGATCGAGGTCGAGATCCCCGCGGGTGTGACGACGGGCAACTACCTGACGGTGCGCGGCCAGGGAAGCGTCGGGCCGCGGGGCGGCCCACGCGGCGACATCCAGGTCGTGCTGGAGGTGGAGGAGGATTCCCGGTTCGTGCGCGAGGGCAACGACCTGATCGTCGACCTCCCGCTCTCGTTCAGCCAGGCGGCGCTCGGCACGCAGGCCGCGGTGCCCACGGTACTCGGTGAAGAGACGTTGAAGATCCCCGCCGGAGTGCAGGGCGGAGAGGTGCTGACGCTTCAGGGTAGAGGGCTCCCGCAGCTGGGCGGCGGCGGTCGGGGCGACCAGCACGTGCGGATCCACGTCTGGACGCCTAACGAGCTGAGCCCCGAGCAGGAGGTGCTCTTCCGGAAAATGGCCGAGCTCGAGGGTGAGCCGCCGTCGGAGGATTCACGCGGGAACCGGCAGGGCTTCTGGAACAAGGTGAAGGAGGCGTTCGCGGTTTGAGCGCTCCGGACCGCTGGTTTGTAGTTTCGGCGCGGGTCCCCTCGCGCGACCTACTTCCGCTGGTCGCCGAGGGGCTTCTCGTTCTTGGTGGAGCCTCCGTGCTGGAGCAGGGCGATTCCGTCAGCACGTTTCTGCCGCCGCCCGCTGATCCCGAGGCGTTCGCACGCGAGGCGCGGGAGCAGCTCGCGCAGATGCTTCCGGACGGGGTTCCGCTGGAGATCGAGTGGCGCTGGCACCCCAACGAGGATTGGGCGGCCACCTGGAAGCAGGGATTGCAGCCGCGCCGGATTACCGAGCGATTGGTCGTCAAGCCGACCTGGACCAGTTGGGACGCCGAACCCCACCAGATCGTGCTCGACATCGACCCGCAGATGGCGTTCGGGACGGGCGAGCATGCGACCACGCGGGGCTGCCTCCGCCTGCTCGATGGCGTGCTTCGCTCTGGCGATCGCGTGCTCGACGTCGGTTCCGGCTCCGCGATCCTCGCCATCGCCGCGGCCCGGCTGGGTGCGGGCGAGGTGATCGCGGTCGAGTACGATCCCGACGCCAACCTCAACGCGCGGGAGAACCTGGAGCACAACTGCGTTCACGACAACGTCCGCGTCATCGAGGCGATGGCGGACGCGGAGCTGCTGTCCACGCTGGGCCCTTTCGATGTGGTCCTCGCCAACATCCTGAGCAGCATTATCCGCCCGCTGCTGCCCGCGTTCCACCAGGCCGTGCGAGGTGCCGCGGAGGGCAGACTGATCGTGAGCGGGATCCTGCGGAGCGAGCACCCCGACGTGGTGCGCGACGCGCTGGCCGCAGGGTTCCGTGTCGAGAGAGTGGACGAGGAGGAAGAATGGTGTAGCGCGCTGCTGGTACCGGCGCGCTGATCGCTAACCCGCCGCGGAAAGGGCAAGGCTATGGCGGAACGGACGCTTTTTACCCGAATCATCGACGGGGAGATTCCTGGCGACTTCGTTTACCAGGATGAGCACGTCGTCGCGATCCGCGACATCAACCCCTCCGCGCCGGTGCATGTGCTGGTGATCCCCCGCAAACCGGTCCGCTCGCTGGCGCATCTGGAAGAAAAAGATCGGGAGCTGGCCGGGCACCTTCTGCTCGCCGTCCGGAAGGTCGCCGAGCAGGAAGGGATCGGAGAGAGCGGCTACCGTGTCGTCATCAACACCGGCGATGGCGGCGGGCAGACGGTGCCGCACCTGCACCTGCACGTGATGGGCGGAACCGAGTTCACCGAGGCTGGGATGCGGGGTTGATCCAGGCAGGTGAGCACCAGTGGGCGGAAAGAGCCGATCATTCGATCCAGTGTAGCCACTTCGCGATCCAGAACAAGACTTCGATCAGAACGGCATAGCTCAACCCTACGCCTATCGCCATTCCGCCCCAGAAGAGAAAACCCGGTGCAGCAAAGTTGATGCCCCCCAGCACCGCTTCCCCCGCATGCACGAGGCCGAACGGTGTCCCGATGACGAAAGGCGCCGACCAGACGTTGCGGCGAAACTGCGCTTCCGTCCGCGGGCGCCATACGCCGAACAGAAAAGCGAGGTAGACGATGTACGGCACCGCACTCCATGCACCTATAAACGCCACCGTAAATGCGTAGTTGAGGAACCGGCTTCGCGCGAGGTGGTCGGCGTCGGAGAAATGAGCAACAGCTACCAAGACTCCCGCATACAGCGGAAGCGCGAGCGGCAGGGCCGCGGCGTGGCGGTAGAAGGACTGAACTGTGAAAAGGCTCATGCAACGTAGGTGAGTGCCACCTGGATCATACCGCATCGTGATCGGCTCCGGCCAGCAACACCCCAACGCCGGGAAGGCCAGCAACAGCGAACGGAGGAGCTGCCGTGGTGCCTTCCAAATTACGAGGTCAGAGTACCTGCCTACCTCGGGACGACTGCGGATTTCGCGCGGGAGTCGCATGTCGCCGCTGCCGTAAGAGTCGTCGTCCGGCCACGGGGGCGTGCCCCAGCGGCATGGTTCGGCACCCGAAAGCGTGCGGGTCAGATCCAGAGCATGCCGGTCGGTACCACGTTCGCGGAGGCGGAGCTGAGCGGCTGACTGCGCGCGGGGTCAGACCCGCGCGTCGATCTCGTCCAGCGTGATGTTGGTAGCCAGGCAGGGGATCGGGATCGTCGCGCCGCTGTTGGCCGTGTGCATCCCGTGAATCCACTGGTCACCCTCACGAGCGTAGCGGTCCACAAGCCGCTGCTCCTGGTCCACGATAAGATACGCTTCAAGCGAGGGGATCCGGCGGTAGACGAACATCTTCTCCCGCCGGTCGATAGATGCGGTGCTCGGCGAGGTGATTTCAACGACCACACATGGCCGATCCACGATGTACGGATCGTTCCCTTCCTCGGCGCACACGACCACCACGTCCGGGTGGTAGATCACGTCCTCCGCGGCGCGCAGCTTGACTTCGGCCAGATAGATGCGGCATGGACCATCCCCAGCGGCATCGCTCAGCCGACGGGCGAAGTTGAGCATGATCTGGTTGTGCCGCTTGCTCACCCGCACCATCGCATGGATCTCTCCCGCCACGTACTCGTGCTTCGTGGGGCTCTCCATCTTCATGCGGAGGTAGTCTTCCAGGGAAACGAAGCCGTCCAGGACCTCGGCGTCGGCGGCGGGCTCAGCCATGGTTCAGTCTCCGGTTTGCACCAGTGCGCCTTCACCCTCCCAAGCGGTGATGTACCCCGCCATGGCGGAGGCGGCGACCGTATACGGTGAGGCGAGGTAAAGCTGCCCCGGTCCGGAGCGGCCGGGAAAGTTGCGGTTGATCGCGCTGATCGTGATGTCGGTCGGCTTGCGCGACACGCCGGGCCCCGCATTGATGCAGGCTCCGCAGGAGGGCTCGATGAAGGTTGCGCCGGCGGCCTCGAACACCCGGTCGTATCCCTGCTCCTCGCAGTACCGGTAGACTTCCCGCGACCCGCACTGGATGTAGAGCTGTACATGCTCCGGCTTGCGCTCGCCGCGCTCCATCGCCTCGCGGAGCACGCGCGCGTACATATCCATGTCCTCTTTCTTCCCCGCCGTGCAGCTCCCCGCGTACGCGATGTCGATGCGGACGGGCTCCGTAAGCTCATCCACGTACATCCCGTTCCCGGGGTCGCCGGGGAGCGCGATCATCGGGCGGAGCGTCGAGGCGTCGATCTCGATCGTCTTAACGTACTCCGCGCCGGGGTCGGAGTAGAGCCCGTCGATCAGTGACTCCCCCTCTTCGCGGCTCATCCCCCGCTGCTCCATCAGGTACTCGAGGGTCTTCCGGTCCGGAGCCACGATCCCGGTAAACGCGCCCACCTCGGCAGCCATGTTCGTCATGGTCGCCCGCTCGTCTACCGAGAGCGCCTCTACGGCCGGTCCGGTATACTCGATGATCTGACCGATCGCTTGACCGTTCTTGATGTACGGGTGGCGCAGAATGTCGAGCATGAAATCCTTGGCCGTCACGTTCTCCGGCTTCTCGCCCGTGACCACGACGCGGAACGACCGGGGCACCTCGACGCGCACATCCTTCGTGATCCACGAGTTGAAGATCGCCGTGGTGCCGACGCCGAACGCCACGCACCCCACCGCGCCCGCGTGCGGAGTGTGCGAGTCCGAGCCGATGATCACATGGCCCGGCAGCGCATAGCTTTCCAGGATCTTGGAGTGGCAGATGGCTTCAGAGCCGTGCTTGCCGTGACCCAGCTCGCCGTACAAGCGGACGCCCTGCTTTTCCGCGAATTCCCGCTGCTTGACCTCGAGCTGGTTCGCAACGTCGAGCAGACCGAGCTGGACCCGTTCCGGTGACATCGCGTCCTTGAGGAAGGTGAGATGGTCGCGGAAGAAGAGGATCGACTCCGGCTCCAGCACCTTCTCCCCGGGTCCGACCAGCGACTCGAAGAAGATCGCCGACATCGGCGTGACGTACTCGTGCGAGAAGCGGATGTCCGTCTGCACGAAGCCCGAATCGCCGGGCTGCACCCACGGCACGCCGATCTCGCCCTTTGAGAGGTCCTTCACCCAGCGCCGCGCGAAGATCTTCTCCGCGATCGTCATCGGGCGATCCGCTCGCCCGTGCGGGGTCCCCCGTGGCGCGCCGAGCGCCGCGGCGCCAACATTGGAGGTGGAGGTCGCCACGAACTCGCTGGCCGCGCCGGCCACTCCGGTCTGCGGCTCCGGGATGTCGGATTCGCCGCTGCCGCGCATCTGCCGTAGCTGAAGCGCGTCCTTCGCTACCGCTACCGCTTCCGGGCCGCCGTGACAGGAGATCGCGGGCGTGAGGACAGTGCCCTGCAGGCGAGCCACGTTGTAGTTGAACAGCCCGCCGTGCTCGATGATCCCGCGCGTGATCTCGTCCGCGCCCTCGGTAAACTCCGAGAGCGGGATCGCCTCCCCGCGTCGGATCCGCTCGACGAGGTCGAAGTTCGTGGAGGTGAAGACTCCCAGGTTCTGGCAGTTCTCCCGGTAGATGCGCTCGATGTTCTCCGCGATCACCACGCGGACGCCGGCCATCATCTCCGCGTAGGGGCTCTGCTCGCGCGAGGAGCCCTTGCCGCGCCGCTTTCCGGAGACGGAGGCGACGAACCCGCCGCGCTTTACACTCCCCTGCTTGATCGGGAACTCGCCTCCGGCGCGCAGCCCGAGGTAGGGAAATTCGCCCAGCGTCTCGTCGTAGTAGTAGCAGATGTACGCGGGCGTGATCTCGTCCGTGGAGATGTCGCTGCGGAGATTGTCGCGGATCTCCGGCGTAAGCTCCAGATCCTCGCCCTCCAACTGGCGGCGCACCAGCTCCGCGTCGTCTACGAGAAAGAGTACGCGACCCTCGAAGCGGAGCTCGGCGGGAAGCTTCTGGAGCGTTCGGGAAAGCAGCGAGGTGATCATAAGCGGCGGTAAGGGGTGGGGGTCGATCTCGCGGGAGATCCGCAGCAATGTTGCGGTGGACCCGTTCATCAACAAAATGGGCGTTCGGCGGGGTAGGGGCAAGAGAAGCCCGGGGCGCTCCGCGGATCGTGAAAGTCATCGCCGGAGCCGTTGACTCACCTCGGTATCAGGATGTATATTAGGAGTTCCATGGGGCGTTAGCTCAGCTGGGAGAGCGCCGCCTTTGCAAGGCGGAGGTCATCGGTTCGATCCCGATACGCTCCACTCCCCGGAAACGGCGGCGGGTTCGCGAGATAGCGATCCGCCGCCGTTTTGCATCCGGCGCCGAACGTCGCACTGAGTAACGTTCCAGAGTAATAAATCATCCCGTTTCGGCGCTGGAGAACGACGCCCGGCGCGCGTTGAGTGGCCGTCGTCAAAAATGTCGTCAGAAATGAAGAGGGCGGATCGTTCCATTCCTGGATCACAGCTTCGCTTCTTGTTCCCCTCTCCGTGGGTGCTGAAATGATCAGACATTCCAAGCTTCTGGTGTTCCTTTGCGTCTGCGGTATCATGCTGCCGGCCGCTGCTAACGCTCAGCAGCATTCCCCGGTTTTGGCACAGGCAAGCTTGGGGTTGAGAGCGGGCATGGGTGGCACGTACGTAAACCGCGGTGGTGCGACGCTCGACCTGATGCTGACTGCGCGGGTTCGCGACACGCCCGTAGGCGCGCTCATCGGCGGGTTCAACATTGGAATCCAGGGTTCTACCGGACGCACTTTAGAGTGCCTCCCGGTGGAGCCCGGAGGGGACTGTGCTCCCCACTTTCCGACGCTTCTCTCGGCTGGTACACTTCTCGGGGTACAGCGGGGCTCGGCAAGGACGGCATCGGCTCGGATCATGGCGGGACCCGCGTACTACTACGGTTTCGGAGCTGGCTCGGCTCTGGGGCTGCAGGGGCAACTGGACGTGGCTACGCCTCCTGTCCTCTCCGCTGCCGTCGTCGCATCACTCAGGAGCGCGGTGCTGCCGGATTTTCGGGGAGACGTTCTCAGGATCAACTCGTTGGGGTTGGGCCTGCGCATCCATTAGACCGCGGCCTGATGAACGTGCTGGGGTTGGCGTCTTCGTCATCGCCGATGTGGCCCAGTCGAACCGCTCTGTAATCCACTGAGAGTAGAGAGCGGCAGCGCCGTTCGCCTCAACCTCCTTGACACCCAGGTGTACTAGCACGCATGTTACAGCATGCTTCCGTTCGAGGTGGTCCTCAGCCCTGGTACGTCGCCATACCGGCAGATCGTCTATGCAGCCACGCGTGCCGTGGTTTCCGGCGAACTGGCGCCGGGTTTCCCCTTTCCGTCCGTCCGCGAGCTGAGCCAGGCGCTCAAGATCAACCCGAACACCGCGCACAAAGTCGTGAGCGAACTCGTACGCGCCGGAATCCTGGAAGTCCGTCCGGGCATCGGAAGCTTTGTCGCTACGATGCGCCGAGCATCCTCCGAGGAGCGGCGCCTTCTGCTGTCGGACGCAGTGGAGCATCTCGTCGTCGAAGCGAAGAGGTTGGATTTGGAGGAGGAAGATGTGCTGAACGCCGTTTCCGCATGCTGGGCGGAGCTGTTCGCGGAGCACGCGTCGGCGAGCCCTCGGGAGGTGAATGCGGATGCGGACTGAACCGGGAGGAACGTAGACATGGCAGTCATCGAAGCCCATGGCCTTACTCATCGGTACGGGAAGGTGCATGCTCTGCTCGACGTGGATATCGAGGTGCCCGAAGGAGCACTTTACGCGCTCCTGGGACCGAATGGAGCGGGAAAGACGACGCTCCTCCAGATGCTGATGGGTCTACGCCGCCCGACGGCCGGGCGCGTCTCCGTCTTCGGTAAGGAGGTTTCGCAGCTGACCTCCGGAAATCGAGCGTCGATCGGATACGTGGCAGAGGGCCAGTCTCTGCCGGGATGGATGAGGCTGGAGCAACTGGAGGCCTACCTTGCTCCTCTCTACCCAGGGTGGGATCGCGCCCTGGCGGATGAATTGCGGCGGCGCTTTCGCTTGGATTCGCGGCGAAAGATCAAGACCTTATCACGGGGAGAGAAGATGAAAGCCATCCTCCTCTGCGCTCTCGCTCCACGGCCGGCACTGCTGCTCCTGGATGAGCCGTTCACGGGCATGGACGCGTTGGTCAAGGACGAACTTGTCGCCGGCCTTCTGGAATCCGCCGGAAGTGAGGGTTGGACGATACTCATGTGCTCGCACGATATCGGCGAGCTGGAGGCGCTCGCCGATTGGGTCGGCTTCCTCAATCGCGGAAGATTGAGAATTTCCGAGCCCATGGAGGTCCTGCGCGACCGTTTCAAGCGGGTGGAGGTGGTGACCGGCAACGGCGCGGGACTGTTGCCGGTCGAGCTTCCCGCGGACTGGCTATCCGTGGAACGTTCCGGGCCGCGGGTCAGCTTCTTTCTCTCTCGGGCGGGTCGAGCGCTCGAGAACGAAGGCCTGCGGCAGTGGTTCCCGGAAGCCGGACGGATCGATGTACGCGACGCGTCGCTTCGAGAGATCTTTGTGGCCGTGGCCAGGGAGAACCACGCGAATCCAGGGACGGGGGAGGCCATCCGATGAAGTGGCACGCGCAGGTAGCCCACGTCGCCCGGAAGGACCTTCAACGGGTGAGCGCATTGATCGTTGCCTACGTTGGCGTCGTAGCTACGGCCACGGCGGCAGCGGTAGAGTGGATTCCCTTCGGAGCCACCTTCCCGATGTTGTGGATGTTTTTCCTTGTTCTGCTGGGCATGATCTTCTTCGCGCTTCTCGTGCAAGCTGATTCCCCCTCTCGCAGCAACGCCTTCTGGATGATCCTGCCGTTGCGACCCTCTGCAGTGTTTTCGGCCAAGATCCTGGTTGCCTTGCTTCTTCTCCTCGCACTGCCGCTGCTGGGGCAGATCGCCGGCCTGCTTGCGCACGATGTAGCCGCCAGAGACATTCCCGGTCTGCTCGTGGAGTCGGCGCTGTCCTACGGCATGTGGCTGGGTCTGGCGGCCGCGATTGCCGCTCTGACGCCGGATTTACGTACCTTCATCGTGGCACTCGTCCTGGTGACGCTCGGGTGGTTGATCGGCATGCAAGCAGTTTGGTTCGCGGTGGATTCATCGACGGGTTTCGGATCGGTCCCTCCACTCCTGGTGCCGTCGGTGATCGTGGGAGGCACGCTGCTGGTGCTCGCCCACCAATACCTCACACGCGACGTTCGTAGAGGAGTGTGGATCGCGGGTGTTCTGCTGGGTGCGGGCTTGTTGTTTCCCCTCATGGTTCCGCGGTCGGGGCCGGTTGTGATCCATGCGACCGGAGCAGTTCCGGAAGGGCTGCGGCCGGTGACGCTCGCCATCGAGGAGATCCGGCTCGAGGCCGGTTCCATCATGACGCTGCTAATCCGCTTCGAAGGTGCCTCGGAGTTCCACCAGTATGCGCTCGCATCGCCGGTTGTCCATCTCCGCATGCCGGATGGCTCCGCCAGTGAGGTGGAGATCAGGGATTCCTATCTCGTGTTCGATGACCCCGTCGTACGTCTGGGCGACGAATTCGAGTGGTTGGGTGAACGGCAGCGTGCGGGGATCCCTGTGCATGGGATTTCCTTTTCAGCCGAGCTCAGCTTACCTCAGAGAGAGGTACTCGCTCAAGGGAGTGCACAGGTTACGCTACGCGGCCATATCGAGGTGCGAGAGCCTCGTGTCGTGTTGGAGCTGCCGCTGGAAGTGGGAGCTACGACGGCCTGGAAAGGAAAGCGGATCCGGATCGCCGGGGTGGAGAGAGCCGCGGAAGGTCCGTCCGTCGAGATGCGGATTTCGTCGGTCTCCTCGTCCCGCGCTCCCGAAGATCCGCGGCGTGGCTACCGGTCCGGAGCGCGTAGCTCCGCTTACGCTCTGGTGAACCGGAATCGGCGAGAGGCGATCGTGATGAGGGAAAGCCGGAGCTCGGGCAGGGGTTTCGGTCTCGTGCTGCCGGGTCCTCGCACACAAACAGAGATGACCTGGATCGGACCGCGGCACGACCGGATGCCCGGTGTTCCGCTGGTTGAGGAGTGGCTGAGGCATACACACCTCCTGCTCATCGACTGGGTTCCATCCGGAAGCTATCCCGTGATAATCGAGGGGATTTCCGGCAGTTGAGCATCCCGCCTCCCCCCCTCCCGCTTCCTGTCTCCCCCGACTCGTTGCGCTCGCCATTGCCCCCTTGTCACCTATCGCGCGGCAGGTTACAGCGGTTCCAGCTGGGTGATGAGAACGGTTTTGACGCCGGTATCCAAATCTTCTGTAATGATGGCGAGGCGGTTCTGCCCGTCAGCGGCAATCTGCAACCCACGTCCTTCGATTTGGAGTGCGGCCAACACCCGACCCCTGCGATCGATGATATCGATCGATGATGTTGGCCAGAAATCTTTGAAGCTACCACCCTGACGACCTTCGACTGTTACCATCTGCCAGTTCGTATACCGCATGGTCGCGAAAAGGGTGTCGTTGACTATCGCCAGCCCTCCGACATTGGGCTGATAGATCGCTCGATTTATTACGAGCGGACCTAGTCTACCCTTGATCTCGACGATGGGCTCCACTCCCCGATGGTAAACTGGAAAGAAGATCGGTTCGGAAACAGCGCTCGTAGCGATGTCGAAACCCCGTACGGTGGCGCTCGCTGTTGAGAGGGTCCAAAGTGTGTCGCGATGCATCGTAAAGCTGGCAGAGTTGAATATACGGCGAAGCACAGGGTTTTCGTAGGACACAAGCTCTCCGAATTGCTTCAAAGCAGTTCCACTCCGGTGCCACATACGTACGAGCTGAATATCCTCCCACTCCTCCGGAGCGAGGTAAGGTCCCGTGGTCGCAC
>JACDHR010000506.1 GCA_013820915.1 Gemmatimonadota bacterium | reverse complement strand
GAACAACACCAGGCCCGCCTGCGCGGGCTGGTTTGAGTCGGCGAAGGCCGACTTGGTGTTGTCGTAGCGGCGGTTTCAACTGCCCGACGTGTGGAGATCTGCGGAAATCGAGATATTTACGGGAGGTAAAATGGCGGAAGTAACGGTGGTCGGCGGCGGGCTCGCGGGGTCGGAAGCGGCGTACCAGCTCGCCGAGCGCGGGCACGACGTGACGCTCTACGAAATGCGGCCGGTGCGTGGCACGCCCGCGCACCAGACGGATCTGCTGGGTGAGATCGTCTGCTCCAACACCTTCAAGTCCGAGGACCCGACGAACGCGCACGGCCTGTTGAAGACGGAGATGCGCGCGCTCGGCTGCCTGCTGCTGCGCGTGGCGGCCACGGTGCGCGTGCCCGGCGGCACAGCGCTCACGGTGGACCGCCACGAGTTCGCGCGCGCGATGACCGCCGCGATTCATGCGCACCCGCGCATCCGCGTGGTTCGCGAGGAGCTGACGGCGCTCCCCGCGGGGCCGGCGATCGTCGCCACGGGGCCGCTCACCTCCGACGCGCTCTCGATGGACATCGCGCGCTCGTTGGGGCAGGAGGGGCTCGCCTTCTTCGACGCAATCGCGCCGATCGTCTCGTACGAGTCGCTGAACCTGGACCGGATGTTCCGCGCCTCGCGCTACGGCAAGGGCGAGGGCGACGATTACCTCAACGCGCCGATGACCGCCGAGCAGTACGAGGCGTTCATCGCCGCGCTGCGCGCCGGAGAGGGGTACGAGGGCCACGACTGGGAGAAAGTGCCGTACTTCGAGGGGTGCCTGCCCGCGGAGGTGATGGCGGATCGTGGCGTGGATACGCTGCGCTTCGGCCCGATGAAGCCCGTGGGGCTCCCCGTGCCGCAGTGGGACGGCAAGCAGGCGCACGCCGTGGTTCAGTTGCGGCAGGAGGACCGCGCCGGGCAGATGTGGAACCTGGTCGGCTTCCAGACGCGGCTCAAGATCGGCGAGCAGAAGCGCGTCTTCCGCATGATCCCCGGGCTGGAGGAGGCGGAGTTCCTGCGCTGGGGCTCCATCCACCGCAACACGTACCTCAACTTCCCCGCGCGGCTCTCGTCGCACGGCTCGCTGAAGGAGCGCCCGGAGCTGATCTTCGCCGGGCAGATCACCGGGGTGGAGGGGTACACCGAATCCACCGCGGTGGGGATCCTGGCGGCCGTGAACCTGGACCGCGTCGTGCGCGGCCTGGAGCCGGCGGTGCCGCCGCCCACCACCATGCTGGGCGGGCTGATGCGCTACCTGAACGAGGCGGACCCCGCGCACTTCCAGCCGATGAACTCCAACTTCGGGCTGGTCGAGCCGCTGGAGAAGGCGCCGCGCGACAAGCGGCGCAAGCGCGAGATGCTGGCGGAGCGGGCGCAGGCCGAGTTCGCCGAGTGGATGGAGGCCAGCGGCGTGGCGTTCGCGGACGCGTGAGAGGTGTGCGTCCCCGCGCAACGGCCGCCTTGCTCCTGGCGAATAAATTCGCTGCAACGCCAACACGAAGTCGGCCTGCGCCGACTGGTTCAGCCCGCGCAGGCGGGCTTGGTGCTATTCCAGCAGCGGTTTCAACCGCCGTTCGAGGAGATGGCTACCGCCACGTGTTCAGGGTTCAGTATGGCGCGTAAACCCACTCCCAAGCTGCCTTCCGAACCGGCTGAATCGCGGGAAGACTCCGCCGTTCCGGAGCCGCGCCCGGAGGTGGAGGATTTTCTCCGCTACATCACGCACGAGCGGCAGCTCTCGCCCCGCACCACGCGCGCGTACACGGACGACCTGGCGGAGTTCGTCGCCTTCCTCGGCGGCTACTACGGCGATCCGGCGTGGAGCTGGGCCGGGGTCGACCGCCTGGCGATCCGCTCCTTTATGGGCGACTGCGTCACGCGGCGCGGGCTCGCCAAGCGATCCGTCGCCCGGAAGCTCTCGGCCGTGCGCTCGCTCTTCCGCTTCCTGCACGTGGAGGAGCGGATCGAGGCGAACCCGGCCCGCGCGGTGCGCTCGCCGCGCAAGGAGCGCACGCTGCCGGGCTTTTTGACACGCGAGCAGATGGCCGCGATCTTTCACGCCGCCGAGGGCCGCGCGATGGAGGGCGGGTTCCTGCCGCTGCGCAACCTCGCGATGGTGGAGCTGTTCTACTCCGCGGGGCTGCGGCTATCGGAGCTGCAGGGGCTCAACCGCTCGGACCTTGACCTCGTCTCCGAGCGGGTGCGGGTGATGGGGAAGGGGCGCAAGGAACGCATCGTGCCCGTCGGCAGCATGGCGATCTCCGCGCTGCGGCGCTACGAGCCGCGGCGCGACGAGGTGCTCATGAACGTGGAGCGCGGCGATCGCCGCGCGGTGTTCATCACGCGGGCGGGGCGGCGGATCTCGGTGCGTCAGGTGCAGAAGGTGGTCGTCGGATTCCTGAAGCAGGTCGCCGAGGGCTCCAATGTGTCCACCCACTCGCTGCGGCACAGCTTTGCGACGCATCTGCTCGACAACGGCGCGGACCTGCTGGCGGTCAAGGAGCTGCTCGGCCACGCGAGCCTCAGCACCACGCAGATCTATACGCACACCTCGAAGGAACGCCTGCAGCGGATCTACCGCCAGGCGCACCCGAGAGCTTGAACTACGTTATCAGTTATCAGTCAGGAGGTCTCGCTGCGGCGGGTAGGTACAGTGAGGCGGCTGTGAACCGATAACCGATCACCGATAACCGATAACCGATAACCGATAGCGTTCATCCATGTCACTACCACAATTCCACGCCACCACGATCTTGGCCGTTCGCAAGGACGGCAAGGTCGCGCTGGGCGGCGACGGGCAGGTCACGATCGGCGAAACGGTGATGAAGGGTAGGGCCCAGAAGGTCCGCAAGATCCGCGACGGCAAGGTGCTGGCGGGCT
>JACDHR010000505.1 GCA_013820915.1 Gemmatimonadota bacterium | reverse complement strand
ACCGCTACCCGCGAGTCGCGGGGTACAGCCACCACGTCTACCTGGAGGGCTACGAGCTGCCGATCCTGACCAATGGGCCGATGGATCCCGCTCCCTCCCCCGATGGGCGAACCGTGGCGCTCTCGCACCGGGGCTGGCTCTGGCTGCTCGACCTCGGCACGGGTGAGGCACGCCGGATCACCTCGAGCGGCGGGATGGACTCGCGGCCCGCCTGGTCGCCGGACGGACGGCAGCTCGCCTTCCTGCGCGATGACACCCGCAACATCTCGATCGTGCTGCTCGACCTGGCGAGTGGCCGCGAGCGAGTGCTGGTCGCCGAGCCAGCGCTGGATCTGGACCCGGCCTTCTCTCCCGACGGGCGCGTCCTTTACTACTCCTCCGGCGCGGCGGGCGATCTCGATCTCTGGGGGATCGAGCTCGCGAGCGGGCAGAAGACCCGGATCACCGAGCAGCGCGGCATCGAGCTCCGCCCGCTTCCGCATCCGGACGGCCGGCGGCTGGTCTACCTCTCCAAGACCGGCGGTGTCGATGAGGTGCGGGTGCGCGACCTGCTGGAGGGCAGCGAGCGGGTGCTGCTCACCGGCCGCATCCTCTCGCAGCTCCGGCCCGCGCTCAGCCCCGACGGACGGACCCTCGCCTTCAACTGGCCCGGAGAGGACCACTGGGAGCTCCGTCTGGTGGATGTGGAGGTACCCGGCTCCAGCATCCGCCTGACGCGCTACCTCGGCCAGCCGCTGGCGCCGCAGTGGAGCGCGGATGGCGCGACGATCTACTTCTCCGAGGCCGACCGGGAGCAGCGGATGGTGCTGAAGCGGATTGCGGCCGTCGGCGGGGAGGTCGAGGAGGTGGCGGTACGCCGCTGGAACTGGGGCGCGCCGACCGGTCGCGTGCGGGTGCGCACCCGGCTCGCCGGGCGCAGCGAGCCGGTCCCGGCGCGCCTCCACATCCGCGACGCGGGCGGGCATCCGGCCATTCCGGACTCGGGACAGTCCCGCTTCGACGGGCAGAATGGACTCGTCTACTTCTTCTCCCCCGGCGAGATCGAGCTTGAGCTCCCGGCTGGGGAGGTGGAGGTCTCGGCGGTGCACGGTCTCACCACCCCGGTGCGCAGCGTTCGGCAGCGGCTTCGCGCCGGCGAGACGCGTACTCTCGAGATCGAGCTCTCCCCGGTGTGGGACCCGCGCTCCGCCGGCTGGTATGCTGGCGACCACCACTTCCATCTCAACTACGGCGGCCAGTACCGGCTCGAGCCGGAGGACCTGCTGCCGATCCTCCGCGGCGAGGGAATGGACGTGGCCACCCCGCTGGTGGCCAATCTCCACGACCGCTTCGGCGAGCAGGGCTTCTGGGGATGGAAGACGGAGGGCGAGCCGCCGCTGATCGAGTTCGGGCAGGAGGTGCGCTCGCACTTCCTGGGTCACGTGATGCTGATGGGGATCGAGCAGCTCTTCTGGCCCTGGATCTGGGGACCGGGCTACCAGGTGTACGGCGCCGACGATCGCACCAACGCCCAGGCGCTGCAGCACGCTCGCCGGCAGAACGGGATGGGGATCTACGTGCACCCCGTCTCGCGGCCGGATCCCTTTGCGCAGGAAACACCGCCAATCCCGCTCGAGCTGATCCCGGACGCGGTTCTCGGTGACATGGACGGCATCGAGCTGGTGTGCCTCTGGAGCGACGAGCTGGGCACCGCCGAGGTCTGGTACCGCATCCTGAACCTGGGCATCCCCGTGGTCCCCACTGCCGGCACCGACGCCATGACGGATTTCTTCCGCACCATGGCGCTCGGCACCACGCGGGTGTACGTGCGCCCGGAGGGTGAGTTCAACCATCAGAATTACCTGGCGGGGCTGAAGGCAGGGCGGAGCTTCGCCACCAATGGACCGCTGCTGGACTTCCGCCTCGCCGGCTCCGAACCGGGGGCGGTGGTGCAGCCTGGGCAGGCACCCTGGACGCTGGAGCTGTACTCCGCCGTGCCGGTGGAGAGGGTGGAGATCCTCGTCAACGGCCAGGTCGCCTGGAGCGGCGAGGGGCTGCGGCAGCCGGGGCGGAAGTCGCTCACCGGCACCCTGACGCTACCGGCGGGAGGCTGGGTAGCCGCCCGCGCCGTCGGCGGCGAGACCACCCGCTGGCCGGCGATGGACAGCTACGCCTTCGGCCACACCTCGCCGCTCTGGATCGGCCGCATCGGCAGCACCGACCCCACCGCGGAGCGCGCCGCGGCCGGCGACCTCCTGCGCGCGCTGCAGATTGCTGAGCAGCGCCTGATCGCCGGTTACGGCGGGGCGGAGATCCCCAACCTGCGCGCGCGCTTCCAGCAGGCGCGGCAGGAGCTGGAGCGGCGAGCGGGGAGTTGATCGATGCCGGGGAAACCACGATCTCTGCCGATCCGATCGGGTACGGGAAACCTCGACGCGATCGAGTACGAGATCCTGCAGGAGAAAGCCGCGGCGCTCAGCCGGTTTGGCAAGCGGCTGGAGCAGGCGCTGGATGCGCTCCGCGCCTTCGACGCCCGGCAGCCGGGCGGCGCCGCGATGAGCGCGGAGGATCTCCGCGAGCGGCAAACGCTGGTGAACGCTGCGGGAGAAGCTCTCTGGTACTTCGTCGTACAGCGCGAGGTGTGCGGCCTGCGCGACAACGAGGCGGTGCTGCGGGAGTACGGCGTATCCAGGGAGGTCTGGCTGCGCATGGGGTACTTCCCTTCCGGTACCGGAATGCAAGCGCGCTAACCGAGTGCGCCTACGCTGCGGAGGCTTGCGAGCGTTCCTTGATGATTCCAACAAGGGCTCGCAGCGCCCGATTCACCGCCTCGGAGTCCGGGAAGACCTCGGCTACGTCGGGATCGAGCCGTACCACGTTGGTGCCGCTGGCATAGCGCTCGGCATACTTGCCCCGCACCCCCTGACGGA
>JACDHR010000149.1 GCA_013820915.1 Gemmatimonadota bacterium | reverse complement strand
GCCTGGAAGACCTCGCGCTCGAAGGGCGACTCGGTCGTCGCGGCCGCGTTGACGATCACGCTGGACAGCTGCCCGCGCTCGGCGAAGAGCAGGAACTCGCGCAGGTAGCGGGCGCCGACGGCACTGGTCTGCGCCAGGTTGATCTCGTCGCCCAGCATGGAGGAGAAGACCGTCATCCGCAGCCGTGCCCGCGTGGTCAGGACGTTGAGCCGCCGCCAGCCGTTCTCACCGTTGATCGGACCGAAGTTGTGGCGCAGCCTGCCGTCGGGTCCCTTCGCGTAGGTGACGCTGAGCAGGATCACGTCGCGGTCGTCACCCTGGATGTTCTCCAGGTTCTTGACGAAGAAGCCGCCCTCGTCGCGCGGCGCGAAGAAGTGTTCTATGGAGGGGTCGTGCCGGCGGCGAAGCTCCAGCTCGTCCTGGATCGCGATCTGCTGTCGCAGGTTGAAGGTGCCGACGCCGAGCGTCAGCTCCGGCGTGGTGCGGATGTGCTCGACCACCGCGTCGGCAACGCGCCGCGCCTCGGCCCGGTTGAGCCCCGCGCCCTCGTAGACGCCGTCCTCCACGTGGACGAATTGCAGACCGCGCCGGCGGGTGTCGGTATCCGCGCTCGGAAAGGTGAAGAGTTCGGCGTCGTAGAAGTTGACGTTGGAGAACGCGATCAGCGATTCGTGCTGGCTACGGTAGTGCCAGCGCAGGCGGCTCTTGGGGATCCCGGCCGCCATGAACTCCTCGAGGATGCTCTCCATGTCGTCGAAGAGCGGCTGCCCGTCCTCGCCGAGCGGCGCGTCGACCTGCCCGGACTGCACGGCGAAGAAGTTGGTCGGCGGAAGCTGCTTGGGGTCGCCGACGACGACCAGCTGCCTGCCGCGCACCACCGCTCCGACGGCGTCCTCGGCGGGCATCTGGCTGGCCTCGTCGAAGACGACCAGGTCGAAGTGGTGGGCTTCCGGGTTGAGGAACTGCGCCACGGTGAGCGGGCTCATCATGAAGCACGGCTTGATCGCCTTGATCGCGCGGTGCGCCTCGTGGAGCGTGCGGCGCAGCGGCGCGTGACCGCGGGAGCGCACGAGCTGCCCGCGCAGGAACGTCATGTCCGCGGCGATGTCGGGGGCGAGCAGGCGCGTCTGCACCCCCTCGCGCAGACGGTTGACCAGATCATCGCGGTTCTCCCGCAGGACGCGGCGGTCCAGTTCCTGAAATTCCGCGACCCGCTGTTCGTGCGTGATCCCGTGGAACCGGAGCAGCGCGGGGCGTCGCTCAACGACACGGTCGAGCCACTTCTGGTAGAACGCACGTCCGAAGGCGGTGGGCAGGTCGCCGAACGCGATCTCGCCGCGAAGCGCCAGCGCGACCAGCTCGGCGGCGGGCCCCTTCGCGACCGCCGCCGCGCCGCGGGCGTACGCGGTCCAGGGCACGTAGGCGCCGAAGCCCCGCTCCAGCTCCTCGACGCGAGCGGCAGCGTCGTCCAGCGGACGGTCGCGGAGATACCCGCCGGGCCAGCCCACAGCCACCCGGAGCACCTCCGAGAGCTGGTCCACCTCGTGCGCGAGTGACTGCAGCGCCTCGACCCTCGAAACATCCGGCTGCGGGCGGGCGGCGACACGCGCCGCCTCCTCGCGTAGCCCGTGCTCGACACACAGCGAGCGGAACTCGACGACCCAGAGGATATAGTTCGCCAGCTCGTCCCGGTCGCTATCCTCCCCGTTCCAGACCGAGCCGAAGAGCGCCCTGGCCGCGGTGTCGTTCTCCCGCAGCAGCGCCTGGTCACGGCGGAGGTCGTCCACCGTGCGCAGATGCGCGGCCTGCTCAGCGAGCGTCGCCTTGTAGTCGGGGCGGCGAAGCGCGAGCCAGGCGCTCCGCACCCGTCGGTAATCGCCGCTCAGCATCCGCCACCACTTCTCGTGCAGCCGCTCGACGACGACGATTTCGGCGGCATGGTCGCGCTCGAGGGCCGCGGGCGTGAACCGCGTGAGTGCCTCCGTCTTCAGCGCGGCGGTGCGCCTGACGGTCTCCGCAAGCTGCAGCGCGAGCGGCGGGGCGGAGTTCCAGGCGTCGCCGGTCAGCACGGCGGCGGGCGCGCCGGGCGAGCGGTGCAGCACCTCGGCGATATCGGCGGCGCGGCGGACGTCGGGCAGGGTGCGGATCGGTGGGAGGCCGAACGCGCTCTCCACGTCGCGGGCGAGAGCGATCGTCTCGCGCAGCTTCGGCCCGAGCCCGACCAGCAGCTCCTCGATCTCGGCGCGCGCCTCGGCCGAGTAGTAGGTGCGCGCGGTGTCGCGCCAGGGGTGCGTTGTCGGGTCGCCGATCGCGTCGACCGCGGCTGCAAGCTCCTGCAGCGCGCGCACCGCGTCCTCCACCTGCTCCGGGCCGAGATCGTCCACCGCGCGGCGGAGCCGCACCACCGGCGCGTTTCGCAGTGTGGCGAGCCGACCATAGCCCTGGTAGGGGCTCTGGCCGAGCGGCGGCTCCGGTGTGTGGACCGCCCGCGCGTACTCCGTCAGCTCCTGCCGCACCGCCTGCAGCCGCGGCGCGACGGAGCTGTGGGTTGGGCGCTTCGATAGCGAGGCGTCCAGCGAGCGGCCCATCTCCTGGAGGACGGAGCGCTTGTTCGCCTTCTGCGCGTGCATCTCCAGGCAGAAGTCCCCGAGCCCGGCACCCTTCAGACGGCCGTACACCACCTGCAGCGCGGCCATCTTCTCGGCGACGAAGAGAACCGTCTGCCCCTCGGAGAGCGCACGGGCGATCAGGTTGGTGATCGTCTGCGACTTGCCCGTGCCCGGTGGTCCCTCCAGCACCAGGTCGTGACCACGGGCGACGGCGGCGATCGCGCGAAGCTGGCTGCTGTCGGCATCCACCACCTGCGCCGTGGACTCGGGCGCGTGCTCACGGTCGAGGTCGAGCGCCTGGACGTCGGCGGGGAGGCCCACGTGCTGGCCGCTGCGCGTGACGAGCTGCTGGATCAGGCGGTGACGGGTGAGCGCCGACCGGCTACGCTCCAGGTCCTTATACATGACGAATTTCTGGAACGAGAGCAGGCCGAGGTAGATCTCGTCGGCCACCGTCCAGCGGGGTCGGGTCGCGATGGCGGTGCGGATGCGGTCGAACCATTCCGCCGGGTCATAGTCCTCGGCGGCTTCCGCGTCCGGAAGCTCGGGGAGCTGCACATCGAACTCACGCCGCAGGTATTCCGCGAGCGCGGGGTTGAGCAGCGCCTCGTCGTCGGTGGCGCGCATCGTGTAGGCGCTGCGAGCGGAGCTGCGCTCCAACCCGACGGGGAGCAGGAGGAGCGGCGCCCTGCGCAGCTCATCGGAGTGCTCCGCCTCGTAGAAGTGCAGCATCCCGAGCGAGAGGAAGAGCGTGTTGACGCCCTGCTCCTCCATTGCGAGCTGTGCCTGGTCGGATATCCTCCGCAGCGAGTGGCTCAGCCGATCAGCCGTCACCAGGGTCTGCAGCCACTCGTCGGTGTGGCGCCGCGCCGGGCGGCCGTCCTCCTCCGATGCATCGAGCGGGAGCGGGAGCAGGGCCTCGATGATCTCCTCGCCCCCGGCAGCCTGCCAGAGATCCGGAGCGCCGGTGTTCGCGGGCGGCGTGGCCACACCGTCCGGGACCGGCTTAAAGCGCATCGCTTTGCGGCCGATGTACAGCTGCCGGAATACCTCCACGGGCAGCTCGTCCACAACGGTGACCGTGGAGACCTTGTTGGGCCGGAAATGAAGCAGGCGGTTGCGCTTCGAGAGATCCAGGAGCTTGCGCTTCCAGTTCTCGACATTCTGCTCCACTCGAGCGGAGCCCGTTGATGAGCCGGTATCGTTTGCAGCGTGGGGCATCTCTACCTTCTCGAACCCGGAAGCAGATGAGGATGTCCCAGACATGCGGACGCGTTCACACGAGCGGTCAACTCTGCGGTGAACTACGAAAGCGGAGGACTGACTGACGGGGACCGCCACCAAACGACACGCGAGCATGAGCCCGCGGTTTCCAATGTATTATCAACAGTTTGCGGACCGCAAGCAGGATTCCTCCAGGAGGGATGCAACCTCCTGCCAGGGAGGCGCCAGCACGTGCCGGCGCGGAAACGCGCACTCCTCGCCAAGCCTCGGCTCTTCTCTATCGGGCTCGGCATACGTCCAGTAGGAGTCGGGGATCGGTACAGGGGCCAGGTGTGGGAGAGACGCGGAACCGCTATGTTGGGAGTCCGGCACCGCACGATCTGCAGAAACGAGCCGAATCCCTCATCGATCGCACCGGGTCGAACGAGGCGCGGCGCCGGATGGCGCGGGATCGTGTGAACATTCACAGCGGTGACCTCGTACTGCTCGAGCGAGTCAGGCCCGGTCACCCGAGGAAAGGGACGGAAGCATGGCGAGAAGACCTAACTATGGCGCCGAGAAGCGACAGAAGGAGATCCAGAAGCAGAAGAAGAAGGACGAGAAGGAGGAGAAGAAGAGGCTGAAGAAGGAAGCGTCTGCCGCGGGCGATGAGGGAGAGGAGATGGAAGACGGGCCCGTAGAGCCCGCCACAGCGGATATAGCGTCGGATTCCGGCCGCGATGGACGTGATCGCGGGGGCGTTGAGGACGGAGCGTGAACCACGGCGCATCATCGTGGGGAACCGAGGTGGACGCCGCGCTTCGGGCGCAGCTGGGCTCGCTGCTCGATGAGGGGTGGGAGATCTGGGACCGCTTCGACTGCGAGGTGCGCCAGCAGAATTGGCATCCCTTCGTAGCGGCTGATTACGAGCGCGTGCTGGAGGCTCTGTTGGCACTTCGAGCCCCGAGGCTGCGGTTCCTGGAGTGGGGTTCGGCGACGGGCGTCATCACGATCATGGCAGATCTGCTCGGGTTCGAGGCGTACGGGATCGAGCTAGACCCGGCGCTGGTCGACACCGCTCGCGGCCTGGCGGAAAGACACGGGTCAGGGGCGCGGTTCGCGGCCGGCAGCTTCTTGCCCGCAGGCTACGAGTGGAGGCCCAGCAACGGGGATGACCGACGGGGCACGATCGGCGATGGCACCTCGGCATACCCCGGACTCGGCCATCCGCTCGAAGACTTCGATCTGGTCTATGGCTATCCGTGGAGCGGCGAGCAGCCGATGATGCTGGATCTCATACGGTGCTACGGAAGCAGAGAGGCGCGCCTGCTTCTGAACGGCTCTGAGGGCGTGCGGATTTACAGGAATGGCCGGCTCGAGAGCTGAAGACAGGGTCATCGCCCGAGAAGCGGTCACCACGGGGCGTCGGTGCGGAAGCACGCACGGCATCGTCACATCCGGAGCTCGGACCTAGGGTGCCGAGTTGGCCGAGGCCGGGTCGAGCAAGGGGGAAGCACTTGCAGCTCATGCGACGATCCTCACCGCTCCAGCAGGCGCTGCACGAACGCAGCTCCAGGTGAAGCACGCAGCTCCGCGAGAGTGACTTCCCTCCATCCCGCGCGCCAATCTCTATCTGATCGATACGCTCCGGGAGGAGATCCAGGCGCTTGCGGACCGATCCCGGTGTCGGCGCACTCCGGAAGGTCGATTTCAGGCGATCAGGCGTGAAGGGAATCACAGGAGTCAGGAGTCAGGAGTCAGGAGTCAGGAACGCATCGAGGATCCGCGGAGAGCAGCCTGTGGGGCTGCCTGCGGAGTGTCACACGTTTCATGTCAGCGCATCCTTCGTCATCCACAACTATACCTTGCACGAAACACATTCCGCGGTACCTTCCGCCATCCGACCCGGGCGAGAGGGTTCGGCTCGTCGTAACGCCCGGCAGCTGAGAAGAGGAACGACGATGCTGGATATTTTTATCGCACGGCAGCCGATCTTCGACGCACACGACCGGCTCTTCGGCTACGAGCTACTCTACCGTAAAAACGCCACACAGAACTTTGCCGCCGATGCCACCCCGGAGCAGATGTCTTCGGACGTCATCGTCCATTCTATCATCGACATCGGCCTCGAACAGATCACGACGGGGCATACCGGATTCCTGAACTTCTCCCGCGAGATGCTCGTGAGCGGCGTTTACGAGCTACTCGACCCGAACTCCGTGATGATCGAGCTCCTGGAAACCGTAGAGCCCGATGACGAGGTCGTCCGGGCTTGCACACGGCTGCATGCCGCGGGATACCGCTTGGCCCTGGATGACTTTGTCTACGACCCGCGCTACGATCCGATGATCGAGCTGGCGCAGATCGCAAAAATCGATGTGCTGAACCGTTCCGTGGCCGAGATCGCGCAAGCGGTCGAGCCGCTGCGCCGCAGTGGAATTCACCTGCTCGCGGAGCGGGTGGAGAAGGCTCAGGTACGGGAGGATTGCCTCGCCCTGGGGTTCGACCTGTTCCAGGGATATCACTTCAGCCGCCCGGAGATCCTCTCGAAGCGCGAGATCTCGCTGGAGCAGATGTCGATCATCCGGCTGATGAACACCCTGCGCGATGAGAACGCCTCCGACACTCTCCTCGAGGAGGCGTTCCGAAGCGATCTCACACTCTCTTACAAGCTGCTGCGGATTGTGAATTCGGCGGGAGTCGGAGGCCGCGGCGTCCAGTCGATCCAGCATGCCATCCGCCTGATCGGCCGCGCTGCCCTGCACCGCTGGCTCGCGCTCCTGCTCGTCTCCTCCATCGCCCGCGAACACGGTGTGGATGCCGAGATCGTCCATACCGCGATCTGCCGCGCGCGGCCAGGCTGGTGCTGGCGAGCGTACGGCGCGCGGCATTCGCCCGGTCCACCGAGAGCTCCCAGTTCGAGTAACCGGCCGTGCCGAACGGAATCGCATCCGTGTGACCCTCGATTACGATCGGGTTCGTGAGCGAGCCCAGCTCCTTCCCGATCGCCAGCAGGATGCCGCGTGTGGGCGCCTTCATCACCGCGGAGCCGAGCGGGAAGAGCGTCTCGCCCTGCCCCGCCTCGAACAGCTCGATGCGGAGCCCCTGCTCCGTCATCACGATCTCGACCTGGGCGGCCAGCCCCTTCAGCTCATCCGAGCCGACCAGAGCGACGCGGATTCGCTCTCCGACCTGCATCAGGCGCTGCTGCTCGAAGGAGCGCGCCACCGTGATGGGCCGCGTGAGCCTTCTTCTTGACGACGCGGATGACGATCGGCCTGTTCTCCTTCGACATCTCAGGCCGCCTTCTTCCGGGTGAGCGTCTCGAGCTCGCTGAACGAGGGCCGATCTTCGGGCTCGACGCTGCGCCGCGCGAACTCCACCGAGGTCATCGGCGAGTCGCCCCGCGCGAAGGAGAGGATGGCGGTGCGGATACAGGAGAGATAGGCGTGTTCCGCACGCACCCGCGCCTCCATGATCTGCGCGAGAGGGCCGAAGAAGCCGTAGGCGAGCAGCACGCCGAGGAAGGTGCCGACGAGCGCCGCGGCGACCTTTTCACCGATCTCGGCCGCGGGCCCACCGATCGAGCCCATGGTGATGATCACGCCGAGCACCGCCGCGACGATTCCGAAGGCGGGCATCGCGTCGCCGATCTTGGCGACCGCGTTCGGGGGAGCCATCGCCTCTTCGTGCTGCCGATCGAGGTCCAGCTCCAGGATTTCGGAGAGGTGGTGGTCCTCCACCGCACCCGTCAGCAGTACTTTGAGGTTGTCCGTGAGGAAGGCGACCGCGTGGTGGTTGGCGGAAAAGATGGGGTATCTGCCGAATAGCTCACTCTTCTCCGGGTTCTCGACGTGCGACTCGAGGCCGATCAGCCCCTCTTTACGCGCGACCTGAAACACTTCGTACAGAACCTGGAGCAGCTCCGAGTAGGCTTTCTCCGTGAAACCGCTCGGCTTCAGCAGCGCAAAGATCTCCTTGAAAACACGACGCACCATATGCGGAGAGTTCCCGATCACCAGTGCTCCCAATCCCGAACCGCCGATGATGATGAATTCCGAGACCTGGATCAGCACGGCGATCTGCCCGCCATGCATGACGTAACCGCCCAGTATGCTTCCAAAGACGATCAGCAAGCCAATGGCGACGAACACTCTTGATTCTTATCCGGTAGGTGGGAGGCCGTGAATACCGCTGTCCTGTGCCACAACAGTATCAGCCGGGCCGGTACAAAACTGGACTTTGGAAGGGAGGCTGCGGACTCTGCGAAGCGGAGCCGGTGGCACGCCGGGGGGGGAGGAGCGCGCGGTCCCCTGCTCCGGGGGCGGAGGCAGGGGCGGAAGGCGGGAGGACTACTCGGAAGGCTTCCGGACGGGAACGATTTCCAGCCACTCGCGTGTGTCGGCGGTGGCGTGGGCGCGCCGGTTTTCCTCGGCGATGCGCTGCACGATCTCTTCACGGAGGATGCTCACCTCGTCGGGCGCCTCTATCCCAAGGCGAACCCCGCGCCGGTCGCACTCCAGGACGATGATGCGGATCCCATTCCCAATCAGGATGGTCTCCCCGGCTTTCCTGCTCAGGATCAGCATCTGGGCAACACCTATACGAGATTGATGATCGCCTTGGCCATCTCGTCGGCCGCGCTGACGAGACGGGTGGCCGCGGCGTACGCCTGCTGGTGCCGGATGAGTTGGACCAGCTCCTCGTCGACCGAGACGCCGCTCACGCTGGCGCGCCGGATATCCGCCTGTGCCGCCAGCGCCTCGTACACCGTAGCCGCGCTGGTGGCCGCGTTCACTTTGAGGCCGGTCTCCGTCACACGCCGGCCGGGTCGAAAAAGTCTACATCCGACCAACCCTCCCGGTGCAGCGTATTCACGCTGCCGACGAGCGCGGAGGCGAAGGTGTTCAGCTGCGCCCTGATGCCGGGGAGCTCGTCGTTCACCACTCCGAGCATTGCACCCGGCGTGCCACCTGTCTCCGGCAGCGCCTGTGAGCGCCCCGCGACGCCGATGCCGAGCGGCGGGCCGGACTGCACCACGAGCTCCTTCGCGTCCCAGCCGTCGACGACGGTGGCGCTGGAGATCAGCACGCCTACCGTACCGTCACTACGCTCGATCACCCGCACCGGCGTGATCGCGGACATGGCGTCAATCGCGCGGTCGCGGGCGTCCCTCAGGTCCGGCGCCGACTGCCCGCCGCTCTCCGCAAGGGCGACCTGCCGGTTCAGATCCGCGACTTCGGCGGAGAGCCCGTTGAGCTGCTTCAGCGCGGACTCGAGCCGGAAGCTCGTGGACCGCTCGACCTCGTCCAGCCGCTGCGAGATGTTGCGGAGCGAGAACGCGACCTGGTCTCCATGCTGCTGCACCAGGCTGCGCAGGCTGCCGTTGGAGGGATGATT
>JACDHR010000504.1 GCA_013820915.1 Gemmatimonadota bacterium | reverse complement strand
GTGTTTTCCCTTTCCCCGGCCGACGCGCTGCAGATCGCTACGCGAGGCCACGATCCCTGGATCAGCCCTCGTCCAACCGCTCGAGCTCGGCCAGGATGTGGACTTGGTCGGGGAGTGCAGTACCACCGATCGGGTTGCGCAGACCGCTCTCCCGCACCCGGATTCCAGCCCGGTGCCAGGTCCGGTACCCCGGGTGCGTAATGGTCACGTCGTAGGTGCCGGGGCGGTTCTCCGCCATGAGGACTACGGGCTGGTTTATGGGATCCGGTTTCACTCTGTCTCTCTCCCACACCCGGATCGTCTCGCTGTAGTCCCCGTCCCGGACCACTACGGTAGCCTCCCATACGGCGGGCCCGCCGGTGCGGGCGTCCCGGATTTCGATGCTGAGCGCCGGCATCACGAGGGTGTCGCGGGCGCATCCAGTGAGCAGGGACAACAGGATCAGCGACAGCACAAGCAGATAGTTTCTGTTCATCGGTTCCACCTTTTTATGACGTGATGAGGGCGCGTCACCTAACATGGTTCAACGATGACGGTGGGGTCCCCGCCTCCACATCCTCCCCCACCGCCACCGCCCGTATGTGTACGGAACCCCGGTGCGCGCACCTCCAAGCTCCCCAGATCTTTCCGGATGTTGGCAATCGGGCTGTAGTAGGTGTGATCCCTTGTGATGCCATTGCGACCCCAGTTAACGCCCAGCAGCGTGATGTGATCCGCGCCGTTCCAGAGGAAGACGGGGCTGCCGCTGTCGCCATAATCGATGTTCCCGTTGTGGACGTCCTGACACAGCACCTTATGCCATCTGGCCTCCCACGTTTTCTTGATGTCGGCGCAGGTCTTGACTATCCGCCCGGAGAGCCAGCCGCTAGTGCGGCCCATCATATAGACGGTTTCTCCGCCGTACACCTTGGAGGTGCCTGTGATGGTGAGCCGGGGACGTGCGGGGTCCACGTAGAAGGGACCGCCGCCCAGCGTGCGGGCGATGTAGCCTACGTCCACTTCCACGCCCGCTCCCGTCCGCACGAAGTTCGCATCGCTGTCGCGGCATACGTACGCGAACTCGCAATTCGACCAGAATCCCCACCCTCGCGGGTCCACCGACTCGTAACCAATTTGGGCGAACCGGTTATGAGGTTGATAGTAGGGGGTGTAATCCAGGTTCCACTCGTCGTCGGAGCAGTGGGCGTTGGTGATGAACCCCAGCTCCGAGCCGTTCCGGATGGCGCCGAAGCCAAGCGTGCAGCCGCCCTGTTTGCCGTCCTGCAGGAACGAGATCTGATACCCGCCGATCAAGGGTCGACAATACTCCTGGAGCGAATAGCAGCCCTGGGAGCTTGTGGAAGCTGTGGCGGTATGCCCAGCCGCCAGCGAAGTCGGCTCTCCGACGACGGTGAGATGCACCGCCCGGGGAGGTATTCCCAGCTCCCGCACTCGGGCCCCGACATCGGGGCGGCCGCTTTCGTCCTTGAGTCCAACGGTCAGCCGGTTGTGCTGCTCGTCCAGGTCGAGGAGCACTACGGCTTCCAGGTCAAAGATCGGAGCGATGCGGTCCCGCCACTCGCTGAGTTGGGCGAAGCTGTACTCAGCCTTCTGGAAGACGATTTTCGGGATCCGTGCGCCGGGATTGTTGCGTTCCACAGCGAGCTGCTGCAGGACCGGCACGAGCGCGGCGCGCATGGCCTCGCCCCGGCTCGGCTCCGTGAGCAGGACGACCAGCTCCCGGTTGCCGTTCAGGTAGAAGCCGGCGAAGGCGGGGACCTGCCGTGCCAGATCGCGAAACGCCTGTTCGCCGGGGCGAACGTGATCCGGCACCTGTTCCGGCAGGAAAGAGGTGGCAGAAGTCGCAGCTTCCGGTTGCGCAGGCGTCGGCCGGTCGCTACAAGCCGAAAGCAGCATTGTGCCAGCCGCTAACAGGACCGCTACGGAGCGGGGGGGGGTGCATCATGGAGGTGCCTTTTGCGAAGAGGTTACCGACCGCTGGGGGGGAGGTAGAGCGGCCACCACGAAGAGGTGATTATCTACACCATAATCTAAACTGCTGCCGCTGTCAAGAGCAGCGTTTCCGCGGCATCAGGCAGGGACTGGCATGTATCTTCCACGCCTGTGAGGGCGCCGCGCAGCGACTTCCTTTAGAACATTGACGATTGCCAAGAATGACCGATGACGGAGCCAACCTCGCGGGGGGGGAGAGGCGGAGGAGTAAGGCCGCACCGCCGGGGAAACTCGGGGGCGCCTCGCACCTGGAGTGTACGCTCTGCGGAGCATCTTTCGAGAGCGAAGCCTTGCACCGGTTGTCCGCCTGCTGCGCCCGGCCGCTCTACGCGCGCTACGACCTGAATAGCGTGGGCGAGCGCCTGCGGCGCGAGGATCTGCGTGGCCGCTCGGCGGATCTCTGGAGATATGCGGAGCTGCTGCCGGTCCGCGACCCGCGGCACGCGGTGCGGCTCGGCGAAGGTTGGACCCCGCTGCTCGAGACTCCCCGCCTCGCCGCGGAAACGGGAGTTCGGCAGTTGTGGATCAAGGACGAGGGGCAGAACCCCACAGCTTCTTTCAAGGCGCGCGGACTCTGCATGGCCATCTCCCGAGCGCGCGAGTTGGGTGTGACGGAGGTGGCGCTCCCCTCCGCGGGGAACGCCGGGAGTGCCACTGCCGCGTATGCGGCCGCGAGCGGAATCCGCGCCCACATCACCGTGCCACGCGATACGCCGCTTCCGATCCTGGAGGAGATCCGGGCGCTCGGCGCGAACCTCGAGCTGCTCGATGGGCTGATCAGCGACTGCGGCGCTCGCGTTGCGGAGGGAGCCCGCGAGCACGGCTGGTTCGACCTGTCCACGCTGAAAGAGCCGTACCGCGTGGAAGGAAAGAAGACGATGGGTTACGAGTTGGCCGAGCAGCTCGATTGGCGCCTTCCG
>JACDHR010000148.1 GCA_013820915.1 Gemmatimonadota bacterium | reverse complement strand
CGCTGCACACCGTTTCGTCTCAGCTCTTCCGCTTCACACGGCGTTTCGCGCGAGGGGCTCGGCTCCCGCCCTTCGGGGCAGGGGATCCGGGGCGCGGCGGGCCGTCCTTCCGGTTCAGCTCCTCCGTCGCCTTCTTCCGCTCCCGCCCGATCAGGACCTGCTGCGGGATCGTCGCCACGTTGGTCGTGGCGTAATAGAGGTTCAAACCGGCGGGCAGCGCGAAGAAGATGACGCCCATGAAGAGCGGCATGATGTACATCATCATCTTCATCTGCGGGTTCTGCTCCATCCCGCTCACCTTGGCGCTGATCCACTGCAGGCCGAACATCGAGACCACCAGGAAGACCGGAAGCAGGTACAGCGGGTCGCGCAGCGAGAGGTCCGGGAGCCAGAGGAAGCTCACTCCACGGAAAAGGATCGAATCCTGGAACACGAAGAACAGCGTGATCAGCACCGGCATCGGGATGAGGAGCGGGAGACATCCCGAGAGCATGGAGAACGGGTTCACTCCGAGCTCCTGATACACCCCCATCATCGCCTGCTGCTGCTGCTTCGGATCGTCCTTGTACTTCTCGCGAACCTCCTTCATCCGCGCCTGCAGCATCGGCTGCACCGCCATGTTCTTCATCTGCGAGCGCATCGCCTTGGCGTTCAACGGCCAGAGAACGATGCGCATCAGAACGCCGAAGAGGATCAACACCCATCCGTACCCGATCCCCAGCGTGTTGTGGAGAACGTTCAGCACCCAGAGAATCCCCGCCGCGATCGGCCGGACCACGGGCCGCAGGAAACGGTAGCCGAACGGGTTCACGTCCTGCAGCCGCTGCCCGGCCGCCACGAGACGGTCGTAATCCTGCGGGCCGAGATACACGTTGTAGGCGAAGGTTCCGTCCGGCCCGATGGCGAGCACCGTCGTCGCATCCACGCGGGGGATCGAGAGGATCTCGATGCGGCCGCCGCGTTCCAGCGCCAGGGAGTCGTTGGGAAGCTTACGCGTCAGAACGCCGGAAAAGCCCGCGCTCCCCTCCGGTACCAGCAGCGCGGAGAGGAAGTACTTGTCCTTCACGCCCGCCCAGAGGAGCGGCCCCTCCATCGCCTGCTCACCGCGCGCCTTCTCCATCCGCAGGTTCTCGACTCCGTCGGAAGAACGCCCCACGACGGCGAGTTGCTGCTCCGAGCGGTGCGCCGGGTCCTCGTGGGGTGCCAGCCCCGGCCCCAGATGCGTGAGCAGAGTCGCCGGTGCACCGTTCAGGCCGAGCACGCGGCCGCGGACCTCGACGAGGTAGCGATCCGGATGGAAGGTGTAGACGACCTCCGTCCCGAGCTGACCCGGCTCGCCGTAGCTCAGCCGCAGCTCGTACGGCGCGTCTCCCGGCTGCAGCGTGGTGGACCCACCCTCGGCGCGGAACGGCGCACTCCGCAGATCCAGGGTATCGCCTCCCACTACAATCCGAGTCGCGAGTACCGTCTCGGCGCCGTCGGGAACGAGCTGGACCTGCTGGTTCGGGTGGGTATAGGAGGGGTAATCGAGCATCTCCGCCCGCACGAGCGCGGCTCCGCGGGTGGAGACGGCGTAGCGGTACAGCGGCGAGCTGATCACGATCGTGTCCGCCGGCACGCCAGCGGCGGGTAACGGCGTCACCGGTGCCCGGAACGCCGGTGCCGCGGGGGCACCCGGGGCAGTGACCGCCGCCGGATCGGTTTCAACCATCTCCGGCGCCGGGGGCGGCGGGAAGAGCCAGTTGGTGACGAGGATCACCACGGTCATCAACAGCACCGCCATGAGAATGCGTTTTTCCATATATCTACAGGTACCGGCTACCGGTCATCAGCTACGCATCGCCGACCGGTAGCTCAGGGTGAAATGCGACAGAGAATCTCCTGCTGCGACCGCGGGCAATCCCTCATGTCACCGCCAACGGCCACGTTGAACCGCGGTCCGGCTGGTCACCGGCGACCCTCAGGGTACCGGATCATAGCCGCCGCGGCAGAATGGATGACAGCGCAGGATCCGCCTGGCTGTGAGCCAGCTTCCGCGTGCGGCACCGTACCGCTCGACCGCCTCCAACCCGTACGCCGAGCACGTGGGATAGAAGCGACACGACGCGGGCAACAACGGCGAGATCCCCTTCCGGTAGAAGCGGATCGATCCGATCATCATCTTCGTGAGCATAGACCCTCCCCAAGCTCCCGTATCTGTTCCCTCAGATCCTCGAAGGAAGCGTCGTAGGCGTCCGCGCGAACGCGGATCAGCACGTCGAGCGGCCGATTTTCCTCTCGCAGCCGGGGGAGGAGAATCGTACGCCCGAGCTCTCGAAGACGCCGCTTGAGCCGGTTCCGGAGGACGATTGTGCGCTTATGCTTCGGCACCACGATCCCCAGCCTCGGAAACGCGGCGGGGGAAGGGGAGACAAACACGTCCATGTGACGCGTCTTCCTCCTCTTCCCCCGTCTGAACAGATCCCGGATCTCTCCGGACGCGGTGATCCGCGCCGCGGCAGGGAAGCTGAAATCGGCCCGTGCCGTGCGGTCCTCCTCCGCGCCCACCCCTCTATCGCCTCCCGGCGAAGCGAAGAGGAAGCGGGCCGCCTTCGTGGTTCCGCCGCCCGCCACGCAGGCGAACGGCGGCTCCGAGCAACGCAGCCACGAGATCGGTGTCGGGCGGGAGCCGGCGCTACTTCTTGGGTACGCTTACGGTCAGGCGATGACGCCCCTTCCTACGGCGGGCGTTCAATACCTTGCGTCCGCTCTTCGTGGCCATGCGGGCGCGGAATCCGTGCTTGTTGATCCGCTTACGGTTGCGCGGACGATATGTCGGCTTCATGGGAACCCCTTCGGGAGCTGCTCGATCTCAGAAATTGTGGTGTGGCAAAGACAGGAAGAATAAAAGGAGAAGACCCGCGAGTCAAGACGAGGTCCGGCGCACCTCTCCGTACCGCGGCGCCGGACCCATCCCTCTTCTTGACTTTTCCACATTCTACTTCTACGTTGCCGGGCGTCGTTCACTCGAGTATCGCAGTCCCACAAGGAGTCATGGAGCTCACCGCCGCCGAGGTCTGGTCGCGCATTCTGGAAGAGGCCCGCGGGGTGCTTCCGGAGCAGGCGTTCCGCACCTGGCTCGCGCCCACCGAAGCCGTTGCCATCTCCAGAGACCTGCTGGTCGTCTCGACACCCAACCCGTTCGCGGTGGACTGGGTAGAGGACAAATATGCAGAGCTGCTCACGGCGATCGGCGAGCGCGCCTTCGGGCGCCGGTTCCGGCTCACCGTGCAGTATCACGGCAACGGCCGCGCGCCCGCTCTGTCGGCGACGGCTGCGGATGCGCCGGTGCCGGCACCTCCGTCCGCCTCTCCGGCCAGGTCTCAGGGGTTGGCGACCGGCGTGCGCACCTCCTCGCCGCTGAACGACCGTTACACGTTCGATCGGTTCGTCGTCGGCAACAACAACCAGCTCGCCGCGGCGGCCGCGCACGCAGTCGCGGAGGCGCCGGCGCGCGCGTACAACCCGCTCTTCATCTACGGCGGCGTGGGGCTGGGGAAGACGCACCTGATGCACGCCATCGGCCAGGTCATCCGTGAGCGGGAGCCGGGCAAGCGGATCATCTACATCTCCTCCGAGCGGTTCACCAACGAGTTGGTCACGGCGATCCAGGAGGGCACGATGGGGGAGTTCCGCCGCCAGTTCCGGCAGATCGACCTGCTCCTGGTAGACGACATCCAGTTCTTGGAGGGGAAGGAGCGCACGCAGGAGGAGTTCTTCCACACCTTCAACGATCTGCACGACGGGCAGCGACAGATCGTGCTGACCTCGGATCGGCCGCCCAAGGCGACAGGTCTGGAGGACCGGCTCGTCTCGCGCTTCGAGTGGGGGCTGGTCACCGACATCAAAGCTCCGGACTTCGAGACCCGCGTCGCGATCCTGCGCAACAAGGTGCGCGAGGACCGCCTGGAGATCGCCAACGAGGAAGACGTCCTCACGCTGATCGCCAGGCACTGCACCTCTTCGGTCCGCGAGATCGAGGGCGCCGTGATCAAGCTTCTCGCCTACGCCTCATTGACCCGACGCGAGCTCAACCTGGACCTCGCCCGCGAGGCGCTGGGCGGAGTGCTGCGTGGCGCGGGCGGCTCGGAGGGCTCCTCCTCCAGTCGTCTCACTCCGGACGGGGTTCGGAAGCGGGTGGCGGAGGCGTGGGACGTCACGCCGGAAGAGCTTCAATCCAAGAGGCGCACGAAGAACCTGACCATCCCCCGGCAGGTCGCCATGTACCTGATCAAGGAGGCGTTCGACCTGCCGCTGGTCGAGATCGGCAAGATGTTCGGCGGGCGCGATCACTCTACCGTCATCCATTCGATCTCCAAGGTAGAGGAGGACATTCAGGTGAACCCAGCGTTCCGGCAGCGGGTGGAAGCGCTGCGGGCCGCGATCCAGTAACGATCCGGGGCGAGAGTTGCCGGTGCCCGGCCCCGCCAAACGGGGGAAATGGTGTGGAGAACCCGAGTGGAAAGTGTGTGGGGAAGATGTGGAGAGACGGCCGTGTCGTACGAAGGTGTGGATGGGGCGAAGAGCGGCGCGGTTCCCCACAGCGATTCCCACAACGGGGGGAATGCTGCTTGTAGGTGCGGGAGAACGGGATAAGGGGTGCGGACGAGAGTCGTCCACGTTTCCACACCCTCTATTACTACTTCTATTCTTTGGATATAACTTAACGGTAAACCACTACCCCGTGGAGAACCGTTCAACCTGAAGAGCGCGAATACCGATGAAATTCACCATCACGCGTGACAACCTGCAGGCGGGGTTGGCGGCGGTCGGAGGGAGTGTTCCCACACGCACCACCCTGCCGGTACTATCCAACATCCTGCTGGAAGCCGGGGAAGAGGGCGTTCGCCTCAGCGGAACGGATCTGGACACCGCGGTCTCCGTGCTAGTGCCGGCGGATATCGAGGAGCGGGGAGCGATCACCGCCCCGGCGCGCAAGCTTCAGGAGATCGCCCGCGAGCTCTCTCCAGCCCCCGTGCACATCACCACGCAGGGCGACGCGATCTCGCTGACGAGCGGCCGCACGAAGTTCCGCCTGAACGGGCTTCCGAAGGACGAGTTCCCCGCGTTTCCGCAGGTCTCCTTCAGCGGGGATGCAGAGGATGCGGAGGCCGGGGCGACCGCCTGGAAGCTCTCGGGTGCGGAGCTGCACCAGATGATCTCGCACGTGGCCTTCGCGGTTTCCACGGAGGAGACGCGGCCGATCCTCAACGGGGTGCTCTGGCAGCTTCAGGGCGGGCAGATGCGGATGGTCGCCACGAACGGCCACCGGCTCGCCAAGATGACGCTGCCACGCGAGGGCGCCGCCGATGAGGCTACGGGCGACCTGATCGTCCACCCGCGCGCGCTGCAGCAGGTGGAGAAACTCTTCAAGGCGGACGACGAGGTGGAGATCGCCCGCTCCGAGAACCACCTCGGATTCCGCGGAAACGGAGTGCAGATCTACACCCGTCTGATCGAGGGTCCGTATCCGAACTACGAGCAGGTCATCCCCAAGGATAACGACAAGACGATGGTGGTGGACAAAACGGCGCTGAACAGCGCGATCCGCCGCATGGCGATCGTCGCCTCGGACCAGACGCACCGGATCCGCATGTCGCTCGGCGGGCCAATGGCTCGTTTCTCGGTGCAGACGCCGGACCTGGGGGAGGCCAATGAAGAGCTGCCGGTGGAGTACGACGGTGATCCGCTGGAGATCGGCTTCAACGCCAGCTATCTGCTCGAAGTGCTACGTTACATGCCCTCCGACGAGGTACGCCTGACGTTCAAGGCGCCCGAGCGCGCCACCACGATGGAACCGGTGGGGAACGAAGACACGCCGGATTTCATGTGCCTGGTGATGCCGCTGCGGTTGATGGACTAAAAAGGGTACGAGGATGCACTCGCGGGAGCACGCCTCCCGCTCCCCGGCCCCGCCCCGGCCCACCCGGAACACCACGTCGGCGATGGCGTAGCGGACGCGGTAGCCGCTCCCCCCCCGCTCCGCGTGCACCGCCTGATCCAGGTCGCGGCTCCCGGGGGGATCCACCGTGACGAAGGGGATCGCCGTCCGGTCCTCATGGACCCGGGAGGCGTTCCCGGCTACCGATTGCCGGGCGGACTGACCTTCTCGCCCAGCTCGTACAGCCAGGATCCCGCGATCAACCGGAACGACACGCACGTTGCCGCGGTGGACGTACCAGAGATTGCGAATCTGCAACTATGCATCCATCTTTTCCGGACAATTCTGGCTGACGAAAACGTGCGGGTTTGCGCACCGCGGTATGGACGCTTTGGACCGCGGGTACGACAACTTCACCGCGCCGGGTATGCAGTCCGATGGCATCGTACATGGGCCGTCGCAGGTGTATCCGAATGCCTTCGAGCAGTTCCCGATCTCTGGCGGGGATTCGCATGTAGGCGAGGGTAAAAGTAACCATATGCGGGACCGGCTCAATTTCATCCTGAGGAATCGCTTCGGCGTGAAGGAGAGATAGTAGCAGTGATAACTTTACTTTCACTATGCTCGGGGCGCTTCGGCGCCCCGGCCGTCCTGCTCTGGATTTCTATGTTGACCGGAGCAGCGTGCCAAGATCTTACTGTTGGAGGAACACGGGGTCCCGCGGAAATCCTTTGGAGGACCTCCGTAGAGGGGAAATTCGCAAGGACGATCAGCATCCCGGAAACCGATGGCCAAAGAGTTTACATCACCGGTAACGGCGTCGCGGCCTTCGACGTTCAGACAGGTGGGAAGCTGTGGCAGAGCCCTGGTTTTACCCACTCACTACCTTCTTATCTTGTGGTGCGAAGTGGGCGCGTGTTCGCCGCCGAAGGCGTGGCGTTCGCATTGGACGCCGCCACCGGACGCGAGCTGTGGCGCTTCACACCCGATGCGGACGCATCGTTGGGCCGCAGCGCGGCGGACGACGGAGCGTTCTACTTTGGTACCCTCTCCCGTCGCGCATACGCAGTGAGCGTGACGGACGGCTCTCTGCTTTGGAGCACCCAGTTGGGTCCCGAATGGCAGTACAACAGCCCGGTCAAAGGAGTGGCGGTCAATGGTGACGCCGTGTACGCGACGATTGATCGCCACTACTCGCAGAACGGCTTCTACTCAGCGGGGGTAATCGTTGCCTTGGATCGTTCCACCGGGCGCGAGTTGTGGCGTTACCAGAACGGGGATGGCACCGACTCGCGTGGAATCGTTGGCGCGCCCACGGTTTCCGGGCATCTTCTGCTTGCCAGTGACCATAAGGGCAACGCTTTTTTCGCGGTAAACCGCTTCACCGGCCGGCAGGTGTGGCGCACCCATACGGACCCTGCCTTCCTGGGGCCTGTACAAGCACCCATTGTGGTAGGTGATGTCGCCTATGCCTCCGCGATCGACACCTACGTTTATGCGATGGATCTGCAAACCGGGCGCGTGCTGTGGAAAACCAGTCCCGCGATGGGGGGGAGCACGCGTCACGCGGTATGCGGCAACGCCGTGTTCAACAATCTCCAATCACTTGGCATCACGGATCGGCACACGGGGCGCTCGCTGGGGTTGATGTTTACAGAAGACGAGCGCGTCACCTCCGGCTTCGCGGTGCACGACGAGCGAATTTTCTTTGTCACCCATAAAGCGATGTACGCCCTCAAGTGCCCCTGAGTAGGTGGCTCCGGCGCTGCGAAGATGGTCTTCGTAGCGCCGGAGCCACCCAGACGGTGCGCGTTCACACGATCGCTTCTCGGCCTCCGCTGAGCGGCAGCCCGCTACGCGGAGCCGTGCCCGCGCTCGAAGCTGTCCTTCACCTCGCGCAGCAGCCGATCCACAGTGTCCGTCGGCTGTGGGAAGAAGAGCGCGTCGGAGAGCGAGTTGAGCGCGGAGCGCACGGTCGAGAACTGATCCGACGCGCGCAGTAGCACATCGCCGAGATCGTGGCGCAGCGCGATCTCCATCCCGGCTGCGCTGCGGAAGCCGGACGCGCCCAGCTCGTCGTAATAGGTGAGCGGTGGCGCCCCGCGCCGCTGAACCCGGTGCGTGATGTGGTCGGGAAAGAGACCCGCCAGCCAGAGTGCGAAGTTTCCGAGGTGGACACGCAGCAGGAACTCCCGCTCGCCGCGCGCCTGTTCCAGCTCGGTCAGAATGTCCGCGAGATAGAAGAACTGCTGGTCTTCCCACGCCTCGATGCGGTGCGCACGCCCCGCTTTCCCGAACTCCAGCAGCAGCGCCGCGATGTAGTCGGCAAGCCGCCGGTCGGAGATCTCGCGGGCGAGCAGCGCGTGCCGCACCAGCAGGTAGAAGACGAGGGGTGCGGGCGCTGCGCTGATCCCGCCACGCTGCAGCAGAGTGCGCACCAGCGCGGCGTCGTCCAGCAGTGCATCGATTCCCTCCGTGCGAAGTCGTTCCTCGCCCCCGGGGCCCGCGATGGACAGCAGCATCTCCGCTTCCCTGCGGCCGAATGAAGCTCTAACATTTGGACGGATCATCGTTACACCTCATGGTTGCATGTCCCATCAAGCCTTCGGTGGTTTCTACCGGGGAAGCCGTCGAGTGTTTCCTCCTCCTGTCCGCCATTCTCCGAGTATCGGCATCTTCTGCCCGGCGCATGACCGGCTCGCGCCCGATCTCCTTCCATGACCAGGCACTCGGCGTGCCAGAACTTCCTCCTACCCGGAGGGGAGTACCGGGGGAGTGGCGGAGCGAAAAATAATAGAGAAAGAGGCGGCTTCCGCGCGTGGATCCACAGCACGTTTCCTACACAGCGCGTCCCCGGCGATACGCTTCCTGCAGGCGTATCCCTGGTCGGGTAACGTCCGTGAACTGCGACACACCGTGGAGCGGGCCGTGGCATTGGCAGAGCGAATGGTGTTGGATGAGAAGGACGTCGCCCGAGCCGTTCAGCCGACCGGTGGCATCTTTTCGCCCCGCAGCAAAGCCCATCGGCAGCTGATGGAGGTTCTGGCGGGGTGTGGTTGGGATCCGGTGCGAGCCGCGGAGGTTCTCGAGGTGCACTGGACGACGGTGTACCGGCGGATGAAGCGGCTGGTGGTGGTACGCCCCGGAGCCGCGGAGGAGGAGGGCGGGCACGTCACGGCACTCACCGATTAGCATCGATTAGCGCTAATGCGCTGGGGATTAGCGCTAATCGGTGCTAATCGGCCGAGGATGTCATGCGCGTAAGTACCCGCTCTACAACGCCTTACCGTTACTGGCACTTCTGGCACTCGGC
>JACDHR010000147.1 GCA_013820915.1 Gemmatimonadota bacterium | reverse complement strand
CTCATCCTGAGCCAGGATGTTTTCAATGAGCGCTCCGGAACCGTGATCGCGGTCGCACTCACCAGCCAGGAGCCGCGCGCCGGGTTTCCGCTAACGCTGGAGAGCCGAGCGGAAGGGCTGACCAAGCTATCGTGGGTCAAGATCAGCCAGATCCGCACGCTTGCCGTGGAGCGGATCGGACAGCGGCTTGCCCGTGCTTCAAAGCGGGAGGTTCAGCAGGTGATCGAAGGGCTCAACGAGATCATCGGATCGCCTTGAATGTCCGAAGGGAAATAGCCCTGCGCGGCCCAACGTTCAAGCATAAGGCGCGCGGGGTTCGCGTAGCCCCCGGGGCGTCCCAGTGTGTGCAGGAACTCCGGAGCGAAGTCCGTCCCGTTGAGCCACTAGACGGTACCGGTATCCGGGTTCAGGTATACTTGAGCAAACGCCCCCGCGTCGGGCGCGCCGGAGCTTTCTCGCCGCCTGCTCCACCGACGCAGCTTTCGTTACATGCTCTTTATCTTCAACGGAATGCCGCTCACCAGCAGCACCACCTCCCCGGCCGCCGCCGCGATCCGCGCGTTGGCGCGCCCTAGACCGTCCCGGTACCATCGCCCGAGCGCGGTAGGCGGGTGCACGCCCATCCCCACCTCATTGGTCACGATCAGCGTTGTGCCGTGGTGGGCGAGTGCTGCCTCGCGCAGGGCATCTGCCTCGGCCAGGACCGCCGCCATCGCCGCCTCCTCCCCTTCCCCCTCCACCGCCAGCAGCGCGTTGGAGGCCAGCACCGTCAGGCAGTCCACCAGCACCACGGGTGTAATCGCCCGCCGCACCGCGTTCCCGACGCCGCGCGGCGCCTCCTCCGTGATCCACTCGACGGGCCGATCCATGCGGTGCCGCGCGATCCGGATCTGCATCTCCTCGTCCAGCGCCTCAGCCGTGGCGATGTAGGTCACGCGCGTGCCCCCGATCTCCGCGGCGCGCGCCTCGGCGTAGGCGCTCTTGCCGCTCCGCGCGCCCCCGGTCACCAGCACGATCCTCCCCATCACACCGCACCGGCCGTGCCGAGTGCCAGCCGGTCGACCGTGTCCATGTCGAGCGCGAGCTCGACGGCATCGGCGAGGCGGTTTATCTCACTCTCCAGGTGCGCCTCCCACGCCCGCCCGTCTCCCTCCACCCCACCGCGCAGCCCCGCCAGCCAGGTTGCGCGCAGTGCATCGTCGCCGAACACGCCGTGCAGGTAGCATCCCCACACACTCCCCGCTCCCGCGCCCGCCGTCTCGCCGTGGATCTCGAGCACGGGCTCCGCTCCCGCGCCGATCCGGGTGCGGCCGTGGTGAATCTCGTATCCCGCCGCCTCCCGCCCCACGAGCGGCGCCAGCGGGCCCGATACAGCGACCCAGCGGCCGCGCGCCTGCCGCGTTGATTTCGTCTCGCCCAGCTCGGTGTGCACGTCGAGGAGGCTAAGCCCCTTCATCTCCCCGCCCCCCTCCAGCCCCAGCGGATCGGCCACGGCGCGGCCCAGCATCTGGTAGCCGCCGCAGAGGCCCACCACCGGCGTACCGGCCGCGGCGCCCGCGCGGATCGCCGCGGCCAGTCCGCTCTCCCACAGCCAGCGCAGATCGTCCGTGGTGTTCCTCGACCCGGGGATCACGATTGCCGCCGCGTTGCCCAGAGCCGCGGGGTCCGCCGTCCAGCGGACGCTCACCCCCGGCTCCGCCGCCAGCGGGTCCAGATCGTCGAAGTTGGAGAGATGCGGGAGCCGGATCGCGGCGACGCGAATCCCACCGTCCGGCGCGCCGCGGTCGTGGAGCGAGGCCGCGTCCTCGTCGGGCAGGTCGAGCGCGAGCATCGGAACCACGCCGAGCGTGGGGACACCGGTGCGCCCGCGGAGGAGCGCGGGCGCGGGCGCGAGCAGCGCGGGGTTTCCGCGGAACTTGTTGAGTATGAACCCGCGGATCCGTTCGCGGTCTTCGGCGGGGAGCAGCGCCCAGGTGCCGTAGAGGTGCGCGAAAGCGCCTCCGCGGTCGATATCGGCGACCAGCAGCACAGGCGCACCCGCCTCCCGAGCCACTCGCATGTTGACGATGTCGGGGAGGTTGATCTCCGCGGGGCTACCCGCCCCCTCGATGATCACCAGATCGGCCTCGGCGCGCAGGCCGGCGAGCGACTCCCGCACCACGCTCCATAGGGCCAGCTTCCGCTCCGTCCACGGCAGCGCGGTGAGGGCCGCATCGCGGCGGCCGAGCACCACGACCTCCGAGCGGGTGTCGGCGATCGGCTTGAGCAGAACCGGGTTCATCGCCGGGCGCGGCTCCACACCCGCCGCACGCGCCTGTAGCGCCTGCGCGCGGCCGATCTCTCCGCCGCACGGCGTCACCGCCGCATTGTTGCTCATGTTCTGCGCCTTGAACGGGAGCACCCGGACCCCCCGCCGCGCGTAGATGCGGCAGAGCGCCGCAGTGAGCAGCGATTTACCCGCCCCGGACGACGTTCCCTGTACCATCAGCGTCCGTGCGCTCACTCCGGTCTCCTCGGCACTCCGCCTCCCGGGTCTGTTGTCGACGGCGGCAGTCTACCGGTCTGCGGCGGGCAAGTCAAACATCGGTCCGGCACTCGGCTCCCCTGCTCGCCCATGGCGCTTGACGGAACTGCACCTCCCCAGCGTATATTTCAGGCGCGTAGCTCTGAACACACGCCCGGCTTCGATCAAAACGTTCCTTCCGTAGCTTCACCGCACGGCGAACGATCCCGTGTGTCCCGACCGCCGGGGCGCCGCTCTACACACCCGACCGTATACCAAAATGGATTGCTCACGCCGCCACCACGGCGGGAGGACACCCGTGTCCGCCCTGCTCCCACTCCTCGTGCCCGTGGCGTTCGCGCTCGCCGCCTGTCATTCGCACCTCCCGTTCCCCGGCCCCGATGCGAGCGATGTTCAAACCGCGCGATCGCACGCCGTCGTGAGTACGCCGGCTGCGTTCTCCGCGCCTGCCCGCACCGGGGAAGGCTGGCGATTGGAACCGTCCGGGCCCGCAACGGTCACGCACGAAAGCGCAATGGCCAAGGGGGAGCCGGGAGCACGACGGCGGATCCTCCCCGGCCTGGAGGTGCTGCTGCGCGACTCCGTACACCTGGTGCGGGGGAAACGCGCGGGATTCATCACGAATCACACCTCGGTCAGCTCCACGGGGCAGAGCGGGATCGAGCTGCTGCACGGTTCGCCGGACGTGAACCTCGTCGCGCTGTACGCGCCGGAGCACGGGTTGAGCGGCACCGCGCACGGCGGCGCGTGGATAGCGGGTGGGCGGGACGCGTCGACCGGGGTTCGGGTTCACTCGCTGTACGGGAAGACGCAGAAGCCCACGCCGGAGATGCTGCGCGGCGTGGACGTGCTGCTCTTCGACATGCAGGACGTAGGCGCACGCCCCTACACCTACGTCTGGACGATGGCGATGGCGATGGAGGCCGCCGCCGCGCAGGGGATCCCCTTCGTGGTGCTGGACCGGCCGAACCCGATCACGGGCCGGATGGAGGGCCCGCTCATGCAGCTCGAGATGCGCAACCAGGGGCAGGCGATCACCGGCTACTATCCCGTCCCCATGCGGCACGGGATGACGGTGGGCGAGATCGCCCGCTACATCAATGAAGAGTTCCGGATCGGCGCGATGCTGAGCGTGGTGCCGGTGGATGGGTGGCGGGCGAACGCCTGGTTCGACCAGACGGAGCTCCCCTGGATCAACCCCTCGCCCAACATCCGATCCACGGAGGCGGCGTTGCTCTACTCCGGCCTGGTGATGCTGGAGGCCGTGAACCTCTCGGTGGGCCGGGGCACGGCCGCGCCGTTCTCCTTTGTGGGCGCGCCGTGGCTGGATACCCCGGCGCTGATGCGGCGCCTGCACGAGTTCGACCTTCCGGGCGTGGCGTTCGATACGGCCCGCTTCACGCCGGCCGGAGCGGGATGGGTACCGTTCCGCGGTCAACCCGTGCGCGCCGTTCACCTCCGCATCACCGACCGCGAGGCCTATCAACCCGTCCTCACCGCCTTCGTCCTGCTCGCCGAGATCCGCCGCCTCCACCCCCGCGACATCGGCATCGGGAGCATGCTGCAGATGCTCGGCTCTCGCTGGGCGCGCGAGGCGCTGATCCGTGGCGACGATCCGCGCGGGATCGTGCGGAGATGGGACGCGGAAAACGCGGAGTGGCAGCTGGTGCGGGACAGATACCGGCTGTATCCGGCCGGGGAAGAGTAGCCGATCTCACCGGGAACCCAAGCACGTGGCCGGTCACCTCACACGGACGGTGACCGCCCGCACCGCGTTGTTGCCGTAACCGTGATGGTTCCACGGCGCCCGGTCCGGCTGCACGTTGCCGGCCGTGTCGGTCGCCCGGCTGCACAGCGTATGGCACCCCACCTCCTCCACGTTCCAGTCGTAGAACCAGCCTCGCCACGCATGGGGGGACGGCTGATCGAGTGGGTGGGCATCACCCCAGCGCTCACCGCCGTCTGCCGAGAACTCGACGCGCGCGATCTCGCCCTCACCGGACCAAGCCCACCCCCGTACCCGCACCGTGCCCGCGCGGATCGGGTCGCCTTCGGAGGGAGAGTGGATGAGCGACTTCACCCGCACCGTTGTGACGGGCACGGCCGCTCGATCCGGCTCCTCGTACATGTACCGCTCGCGCTGGAAGTGCCCCTGGAACGGCTCCGTCAGCGCCCGGATACCACTCACCCACTTCACGCTCGCCATCCCGTACCAGCCCGGAACGATCAGGCGGACGGGGCCGCCGTACCCCGGGGGGAGCGGCACGCCGTTCATCTCCAGCGCGAGGATCGTGTCCGCGTGCATCGCCTTGTCGAGAGGGAGCGAGCGAGCGAATGGGATGGCGACGGCAGATCCCGGCGGCGCACCCCGGTCCGCGCCTTCGACCAGGATCTCGATCGCGGCCGGGCGAACGCCCGCGGCCTCGAGCACGCGCGCCAGGGGGACGCCGGCCCATTCGGCGGTGCCGATCGCGCCACCGCCCCACGGCTCGCCGGCCGGCAGCGGGACCATCGACGCACGATCGTTGCCGGCGCACTCGAGCGTCATGGTGACACCGTGCGCCCCCAGCGACCGGAGAGCGCCGAGACCCAGCCTCACCTTGCGGTCGACCGCGCCGGCAACGAGGATGTGGTGCGTCTCCGCGCCCAGCTCCGGCGGTGCGAAGTTTCTGCGGACGAAGAACCGCTCCGTGCGGGTGATCGGCGAGGCGAGCGCGTCGGGCCGCGCCTCGGCATTGAGGGGCACGTCGCGGATGACGCGGTGCGTGCGATCGACCCCCTCGTCGACCCCCTCGCGCGGAGCGGATCGCGGAGTGGATCGCTGTGCGTCGGATCGCGGTTTCTGCTGCGGCACGGTACACGCTCCTCTGCTGAATGGGAACTCTCTATCACGAGCGAAAACACAATCGCAGGCAAATCGGGCGCCGCGAATACCGGCGCCGAGCCACTGCCCGGGAAGGGCCTGCCGGAGCCAGCAGCACGGAACCTGCCGTAGCCTCTGCCTCATGAACTGGAAATCTCATGAATAGCCCGTTTCGCGACCTGTTCTCGGGTCTGATCGGCCCGCGCCGCGGCCTCGTCGAGGCCATGACGCCACGCCGCACCTTCGAAGACGTCGTCCTGCCGCCCGCGACGTACCGGGCGCTCAACTCGGCGCTCGCGCAGATCCGCCACCGCGGCCTGATCTTCGAGGAGTGGGGCCTCGGAGAGCGGCACGACGCGGGGCTCGGCCTGGCCTTCAACTTCGCCGGCCCGCCGGGCACCGGGAAGACGATCTGCGCCGAGGCGATCGCCAACGTACTGGGGAAGCGGCTCCTGGTCGTCCGCTACGCAGAAATGGAGTCGATGTGGGTGGGCGAGTCCGGCAAGAACGTGGCAGCCGTATTCCGCCTCGCCGCGGAGCAGGACGCGGTGCTCTTCTTCGACGAGGCGGATGCGATCGCCGGTCGGCGCTTCACCGCGGTTCAGCAGGGCAACCAGCGGGAGATGAACACGGTGGTCAGCGTTCTGCTCAAGGAGTTGGACGCGTTCGCCGGCGTGATCATCTTCGCCACGAACCTGGCCGTGAACTTCGACCCGGCCTTCGAGCGCCGCATCCGCACGCACATCCTCTTCGAGCGCCCGGGACTTGCGGAGCGCGAGATGATCTGGCGCGTTCAGGTGCACCCGCGCAAAACGCCGCTCGCGCCGGACGTGGACTTCCGCGCGCTCGCGGAGCGATATGCGGCAACCGGCGGCGACATCAAGAACGCGGTGCTGAAGGCCGCCCAGTTCGCGGCCGACGAGCCGGGCACGGACGCGGAGCGGATGATCCACCAGCGCCACTTCGAGGAGGGGATGGAAGACGTGCTCGCCGCACGGCGCGTGATGGACCAGTCGTTGTTCGAGGAGAACGACCCCGGCAACCCGCTCGCCGCGCTGGGCGGCCCCGCGGCCGCGCTGACGCAGCTCACCACCCAGCAGGAGACGGTGGAGGAGAACCTGAGCACGCTCGCGCAGCGGGTGATCGAGGTCGAGGACCACACGACCACGCTGGCGAACGTCCTCACCCGCACGGAGGAGGGCCGCCGCGAGCTGGAGATCCAGCTCGGGACCACGAACGTGGAGATGGAGCAGTTGAGCGGTGCGATCCGGGCAGCCGTGAACGGGATCGAAGCATCCACCCGGCGCCAATCGCAGCGCGCGTTCGTGCTCACCGTGGCCGCGCTCCTGCTCGCGATCCTCGCCCTCGCCGTGGCGATGGTGGGATACGCAGTGTAAGTGGTCGCGGCAGCGCGGCTTCTTCGCCGTTACCGGCAGAGCTCGCGGGCGCGCACTGCGATGCCGGCGGGGGTGACGCTGCCGTCCCTCAGCCCCGCACCCAGGGGGATGGCGATGTTGCTCAGGCGCAGATCGTCCTCGTCGCCGGGATCGTAGTCTCCCGCGTATGCGATCGCGAGGCGACCCTGCTCCTCGCCGAACCGCGCCGCGATGGAAAGCACGGAGATGAAGTGCCCCGGCTGGTGGTTGCCCCCTGTCCTCGCGTAGCGCTGCGCGTCGTCGTACTGCGGGAGGAACCCACCATGGCCGGCGTAGAAGTAACGTTGGTTCCAGCGCCCCGCGCGTAGCCCCGCCTTCAGCTCGAACGGATCGTCGGTTCCTCCCACGAACTCCTCCTGGATCTCCGAGAGAAACGCCTGCGTGTCGTCCGGGTGCCGGAGCGCGGCTTCAGCGATCCGGCGCGAGAAGGCGTGGCAGATCGTCTCCTCTGCGCCGGGGCGGCGAGCCACCGCGGCCAGCTCCGCCGCTGCCGCTGGAGAGAGCGGCGCCGGCGCCGGGAACTCGATGCGTTCCCCCGCACGGATTACCTGCGTCTCCTCCGCCGCGGCATCGCTCGTGACCGCTGCGTCCACCGCATCGTTACGTTCCCCGAGCGGCAAGGTCGGCTGGCATCCCGTGAGAGCGGCGAGTACGCCGCAGATCAGAACAGCTCCGTACTTCATAGTCACATGTCCGTTTGTACCGAGGGGAAGGCGGGAGGTTCCCGAGCCGCCGGGATTCCGTCGCTCCCCCTAATGAGATTTGTGTCGGGGGCGGCTCAACGCGGCCACGAGTCGCACGGTCTCGACATGGATATCGACCGTATCCTCCGTGTCGCGTGCGTAGCCGCCGGCCATCGCTACTGCAACCGGCACGCCTGCATCGCGGCAGAGGCCGAGCACCAGGTGATCGCGTTCGCGCAGCCCCGACTTGCTCATGCCGAGGCGACCGAAACGATCGTCATGGTACGGGTCCGCACCCGCGAGGTAGAGCACCAGATCGGGGCGGAACTCCGCCAGGATCTGTGGCACGTAGGTCTCCACGGCCGCGAGCAGCACCTCATCTCCCGCACCGTCCGCGAGCTCCACGTCCAGCGTGCTGCGGGTCTTGCGGAAGGGGAAGTTCCGCGCCCCGTGCACCGAGAAGGTATGGACGGTGGGGTCTGCAACGAAGATGGCGGCGGTGCCGTTGCCCTGGTGCACATCCAGGTCGATGATCGCGACCCGCTCTACCCTCCCCTCGCGCTGCAGCACCCGCGTGGCGACCGCGGCATCGTTGAAGACGCAGAAGCCTTCTCCGTGATCCGCATGGGCGTGGTGCGTGCCGCCGGCCAGGTTGAGCGCGATCCCCCACCCGCGTGCGCCCGTGTCGTCCAGCGCGGCGCGCGCGGCGCAGATCGTGGCACCGGCGGAGCGGCGGGAGCGCTCGACCATCTCCAGACTCCAGGGGAACCCGATCCGCCGCTGCTCCGCGGCGTCCAGCGTACCCGTGCGGACGCGCTCCAGGTACTGCGCACCGTGTACGAGCGCCAACTCTTCCCAGGCGGCGGCCGCGGGCTCGAGGAGATCCTCCGGCCGCAGAACGCCCTCCGCGAGACAGCGCTCGCGGAGGCGCGCGTACTTGTTCATCGGGAAGCGGTGCCCCGCCGGCAGAGGGAGCACGAAATGGTCGGTGTAGAAGGCGCGTACATCCCCATGCTCCGCCTCGACTTCGCGGCTCACGGGATCGCGGCGACCTTGTGCGTCTGGACGGAGAGCCGCCAGGGCGGCCCAAGCCGCATCACCGCACCCACAGCCTCCTCGTAGTTCGGCCCGCCGTACTCGGGGATATCCACCGGCTGCAGGAAGTAGTGGCCGAAGCGGGTCCCTTCCGCCAGACGCCGCACGGCCTCGACATCGGGCGTGATCCCGGGCGCGGCGGTCCCGGTGAAGATCAGCTTCAGCTCGTCGCCTTCCTTCTGGACGAACGTCTCCTGCTTGGGCGAAACAGTCAGCCAATCGACCAGCGAGCGGTCCACCGGGCGCGATCCGTTCGACTCCATCGAGACGCGATACCCCCGGGCGCGGAACGCGTCGGCGAGCGGCCGATCCCACTGCAGGCTCGGCTCCCCGCCGGTCACGACCAGGAGCAGGCCCTCGCGCTCGGCGCCGAACCCCTCCACCGCCGTCTGCCGCACGAGGTCCACCGTGCCCTCCGGATCGAGCGTGTAGTCCGCCTTCACCCAGTCGGTGTCGCACCAGGGGCAGACCTCGTAGCCGAGGTTGCATCCCGCGAAACGCAGGAACACAGCGGGAGAACCCGCCTGTGCACCCTCGCCCTGCAGGGTAGCGAACACCTCTTTGATCCCGTACTTCTTCGTTTTCGACATGGTCTGCCTTATGACCCCGCAGCGCCGGGAAAGATCGGTTCGCGGTGTGTCGTCGGCGAGACGGCCCCCGGAGC
>JACDHR010000503.1 GCA_013820915.1 Gemmatimonadota bacterium | reverse complement strand
GTCCTTCCCGCCGCTGAGCGCCGCGACTCTCCCGCCGCCGGAGCGCGCTGCTGGCCGACACGGCCGAGAAGCTGCTCGACGATCTCCCCCAGGGGCGCCTCCTCCGTGTTGATCCGCAGCACCTCGAGATGCGGGTTCTTCTCCTGCAGCCGCGCGACGATGCGATCGCGGGAGCGCCGCGCGTTCTCCAGGAATCGCGTGGCCTCCTCCCGCGTCGTGCCCACCACCGGATGCCGGTTCCCGCGGCTCGTGATCCTGCCGTACAGCGCATCGTCGCTCGCTTCGAGCAGCACGATGAAGTCGAGCCGCCGCGCCCAGCGGGTGAGGAGCGCGTCCCAGTGCCGCAGGAAGAGCCGACTGTTCTCGGCGGGGTCGCTCGCGAGCGTGCGCTGCAGAATCGAGAGCAGGTACACCGGCCCCTGGTCGAGCAGCACACCGGGCGCACCGGGGCCGAGCCGGGCGCTTACCACATCATAGTAGCTGTGCGCCTGCACCAGCTCGGAGAACTTGTTCCAGCGGCGGCGCTCGAGGCTCGGCAGGTGGAAGAGGAAGGGCAGCGCGACGCGGACGACGCTGCGCGCGACCGCGGGGAGATTGCGCCACTCCCGCAGCCGCAGGTAGACCACACCGCCGCCGCTGCGCTCGACGAGCGTCCGCGCAATCGTGCTCTTCCCCGCGCCCGGGGGTCCGACCAGCTCGAAGACTCGGGTGCTCACGCGCGCTCCGCCTCCGCCATCGCGGGCCGCGGGCTGCCATCCTCGCGCCGCGTGCCGAAGCGCTGGCCGGCGAGCCGATAGAGCTCGATCATCTGCATGGCGCTCCGCTCCACGGTGAAGCGCTCGTGGAAGATCTCCATGCCCCGGCTCCCCAGCGCGCGCGCGAGTTCCGGATCGTCTAGGAGCCGCGTGATCGCCGCGGCGAGCGCGGGCGGCGAGGCTGGCTCGACGAGCACGCCGCTGCCATCGGGCTCGACCACCTCCCGCAGCGTCGGCAGATCCGAGGCGACGATCGGAAGCCCGAGCGCCATCGCCTCGATGAGCGCCCCGCCGAAGCCCTCGAAGAGGGAGGGGAAGGCGAAGATGTCGGCCGCGGCCAGGAGATCGGGCACGTCCTCGCGGTGCCCGAGGAAGCGAACCCGCTCGCCCAGACCTGAGCTTTCGTGCAGCTCCTGCAGCTCGCTGGTAGCGTGCCCCGTGCGCCCCGAGATGAGCAGCTGCAGGTGCGGCCGGGTAGGGACCAGCAGCCGCATCGCCTCGAGCAGGAAGCGCTGGCCCTTCTGATACTCCTGCCGCCCCACGGTCAGGATCACCTCGTCCTCCGCGCGCAGGCCGAGGTGGCGGCGGGCCTGCGCACGCCGCTCGGCGCTGGGGGTGCCCAGGCGCTCGGGTGCGCGCCCGCGGCCGATCACCGTGATACGCTCGGGCGGGATGTGCAGCGTCTGCACGGCCGCCTCCTTGACTGCATGGGTGAGCGCGTGGAAGTGGGTGGTCAGGAAGTGCCCCGTCCAGCGATCCACGCTCTTGACGATCGAGATCCCGAGCCGGTTGATGTTCGGGTCCTGCAGCCGGATCGGATCATAGGGCGTGTTCACCAGGCTGGTGAGGAGCGGAATTCCCGTCCCCGCCGCGGCCAGCCGGCCGATCAGATTCGACTCGAAGAGCGTGGTGTGGATGAGGTCGGGCCGCTCGGCGCGGAGCGAGCGGCGTAGCGCGAGAATCTTCCCCGGCAGCCTGCCGGCCGGCAGGTAGCGGATCTCGTAGCCGAGCGACCGCAGGGAATCCTCTACGCCCTCCTTGCGCCGGTAGAGGCAGACGATGGTCGGCTCGATCCGGTTTGCCAGGTAGAAGGGGAGCAGCTCGGCGAGCGAGCGCTCTGCTCCCCCGGTGCCGAGCCCGTTGATCAGGTACAAGAGCCGGAGCGGCTCCGGCGGCCTCACGGCAGGGGCCGTACGCGTAGATCGCTGCGCCATCTCAGCGACCGACAACGGTAGGAAAGGAAAGAGATCGCATCGTGAACTCAGGCGCGGCCGACCGCGCGGTGGATGGCGGAGTGCAGGCCGCTCAGGAGGATGCGGAAGCGCCCCGGCGTGACCGTCGAGGCGAGCCGTACGCGCGAGATCGCAAAGGGATCGGCAGGGGGAAAGCGCCCGACCCGGTGATCGAAGAGGAACGCCGCCTCATAGCCGAGCTCGGCGAGCACGGGAGGAGCCGCTGCGTGGACGTCGCCGTTGGGGTAGGCGAACGCCTTCGGCGCCGCACCCAGCACCCGGGTCAAGCTCTCGTGGGCGCGGGTGATCTCGTCGCGCACCTTTGCGTCCGAGCAGCGGTTCAGGCAGGGATGCGAGAAGGTGTGGTTCCCGATGCGGATTGCCGCCGTCTCCATCGTCCGCAGCTCGGCGCCGGTCAACTGCCGTGCGGGAGTCGCGGGGCGCGGCGCGGTCTGCTGCAGCTCCTCGACGATCCGGAGCCGCTGCTCGTCCGGCAGGCGCTTCAGCGACGGGACCTGTGCGGGGGAGGTGAGGGTGGGAAGGGAGCTCGCCCGCGCGCCGCATGCCAGCAGCTCCCTCGCCTCGTTCCACCAGTACGGCTGCTCCGTGTCGAGGAGGCCGGCGATTACGAAGGCGACGGCGGGTACCCTCCACTGCTGGAGGATCGGCAAGCCGACATCGAGCACGGTGCGGTCCCCGTCGTCGAAGGTCACCAGGACCGAGCGCCGGGGAAGCGGGCGTCCACCCGAGAGCGCCGTCAGCACCTCATCCAGCGACACCGGGTGCATCTCGCCGGCAAGATACTCGACCTGGCGAGCGAAGTTCGCGGCATCCTGCACATCGTGGTAGGCGAGCACCACGAGGCGGTGCGACGCGCGCCAGCGGAAGAGTGGCTGCGCCGGCGAGCGGCTGAGAAAGGTATCGAGCGAATGCCTCATGCC
>JACDHR010000146.1 GCA_013820915.1 Gemmatimonadota bacterium | reverse complement strand
GTGGAGCGCCGAGCGGCAGCAGCTCGCACGCCTCCTGGCCCGCGCCCCGCGTACGCTCGAGCGACGGGGCGAGTAGCGCCAGCCGCTTCCGCCTCCGCGGCAGGAGCCGGGCCGCACCGCTCTCCGCCCTTCGCTCTTTTCGCCCTCGTTTCAGCTCTCCTCGCCACCCCTCTTCTCTTTATCCCACTTTCGCCACCGGGCGCGAGGCGGTACAATGCGGCACCATTGGTGCATCATTCTACACCCTCAACCTGCGGCAGGAGAACGAGAAGCGATGTCCATCCCCCCCACGGGCGACCGCTCCGGAGCACTGGCGGCGTTCGGGATTCAGGCGGGTCCGAATTCCGGTGAAGAGGTGCCGATCCGTCTCCCCGTGGTCAGCATCGGGCGCGGAAGCAAGAACGACCTGGTGCTCGCCGACGATTCCGTATCGACCACGCACGCGCGTCTCGAGTACGAGAACGGCGCATGGCGGCTCACGGACCTGGAGTCGGCGAATGGCACATTCGTCGAGAGCGTGCGGCTCGCGCCGCAGGTGCCGACGCCGCTTTCGTATGGCTCCACGGTTCGCTTCGGGGGCACCCGCCTACATTTCCGTGGTGTCGAGGCGGCGGACCCGGATGCGGCCCGCGCCAGCTACACACCGCCACCGGCGGCGACCACCGTCCGGGAGCGGCGCACCGGCTTCCGCCTTCCTGTCTGGCTCGTGGTTCTTTTGCTCGTGCTGATCGCGCTCGCCTTCTTCCTGTTCGGTTGGGTATGGACGGACCCGGTTGTTGTCCCGCCCGCGCAGACCGTGCTGCTCACCGCCGACTGGACCGGCGCACCGCCGCTGGGGCCATGACTATCCGCTGGGAGGCCGCCGGGGCCACGCACGTCGGACGGGTGCGAAAGGGGAACGAGGACGCATTCCTGCTGGATGAGGGCCGCGGGATCTTTGTGATCGCCGACGGAATGGGCGGGCACGCGGCCGGCGAGGTGGCGAGTTCGCTCGCCGTGCGGATGATGGCGGAGCGGCTCGCGCAGGCGATCGATTCCGGCCATCCGGCCGCTGAGCTGCCGGAAGTGATCGAGCAGGCGTTCCACGCGATTCAGGAAGAGTTCTCCCGCTGCTGCAGCGACGACCCGCGGAAGGCCGGGATGGGCACGACCCTCATCGCGTGCGCGATCACCCGCGACGGGGCCTGCCGTGTGGGCCACCTCGGCGACAGTCGGGCCTATCGTCTGCGGGACGGACGTCTGGACGCGCTCACCATCGACCACACCTGGGTACAGCGCGAGATAGACGCCGGCCGCCTGGCGGCCACCGCGGCCGAAGCACACCCGTTTTCGCACATGCTGTCCCGCGTACTTTCCGCGGACATGCCCTCGGATCCGGACCTGCTCGCCCCGGATCTGCAACCTGACGATCTCCTGCTGCTGACCACGGACGGCCTGCACGGGCTCGTACCGGACGCCGAAATCCTCCGCATCTGCTCGCAGGACTCGCAGCACCTTCCACTCCCCGCTCTTCTGGATTTACTCATCGAACGCGCCAACACCCGTGGCGGCCGCGACAACATCACCGCGATCGCCGTACGGATCCTGCCGAACGGATGAATAAAAAAGTACGAAAGTACGGGAACAACAAGTACGAAAGTACGGGCGCCCGGAAACGTCCGTCGTACTTTCGTACTTTCGCACTTTCGTACTCTTACCCGTGACTTTCGGCACCTCGAAGATGGGTCCTGAGCGCGTCGGCGGAGAGCCGCAGCAGGGGGAGGAGCCGCTCTATAGAAAGCTGCCGCCTCTCCCCCAGCGTGAAGACGCGGAGCATGCGCGCCGAGTAGTACAGCTCCTCGGAAACACGCGGTAGGTCGATCAGCCCGGCACGGCCTCCCGCGGTCAGCCGCTGGACCTGACCATCGGGGCTGCGCAGCAGCAGGTCCAGCCCCATCATCCGCGGCTTCTCGGGATAATCCACGAATACGGTACCGGGGGCGAGACCGAGCTCGGCGGCGAGGTGGTCCTCCAGCGCGCGACCCAGCGCGGGATCGGTGTAGAACCACTCCTCGACCGGGAGCCCGCGCACGACCTCGCCCGGGATCTCCAGCGCGCGCTTTGGGAGGCGCCGCTCCTGGAGCGCGGGTAGCCACTGGTCGACGATCCGCCGCGCGGCCGCGTCGCTCCGGGCTTCGGCACGAGTTTCGAGCAGCGCGAGGAACCCCTCGTCCGAGCGGCCGATTATCGCTTCGGGCCCGATCACCGCCGCATCGACCGCCTCCTCGACGAGTCGCTTGTAGAGCGCGGTGGCGGCACGGACCGAGTGGTGCCAGTACACATTTCGGAACATCTGGTACTTGGCGAACAGCAGCGACTCCAGCGCCGAGAGCCCCTTCTCGCAAATTCCCACCTCCAGCCGCCCCGTCTCGGGATCGCGCAGCAGCGTGAGCGCGTGGATCAGCCGGTCTACGTCTACCTCGCCGTAGGGCACGCCGCAGAAGCGTGCGTCTCGCTTCAGGTACTCGATCTTGTCGAGGTCCAGACTACCGGCGACCAGCCCCTGCAGCGGCGAGGTGGAGCGGCCGCGGATCATCGCCTCGATCCGCTCCGGCGCGTCCGGTGCGATCTCCGTGAGCGCGTCGCGGATGGCGGGCGCGCTCAGGAAGCGCCCGGTAAGGTCCTCGTGATGATCGGGCACGCGGGAGCTGTCGAGCTCTTCCAGCGCGTGAGAGAAGGGGAAGTGGCCGATATCATGGAGCAGCGCCGCGTAGGGCACCAGCTGGCACTCCACGGGGTCGACATCGCTCAGCTCACCGCGCTCGCGGAGCAGCGCCAGCGCGCGGCGCGAGAGATGGTACACGCCCAGCGCATGATCGAAGCGGGTGTGGTTGGCGCCGGGATAGACGAGATAGGCAAGCCCGAGCTGCCGCACGCGCCGCAGCCGCTGGAACTCGGGGGAGTCGATGATACGAACCGCGACCGCGTCCAGCGGGATGGTGTTCCAGAGCGGATCGCGGACGATTTCGAACATCGAGGGAAGAGGGAGGAGGAAGGATGGAAGAGCAACAGCCCCGGAACCTGGAAACGCTGTTGCTCTCCCTAAACCCTACGTCGACGGGCCGGCGTCGCGCACTTCCTTCGTCACGTTGGCCGCGAACTTCTCGAAGTTCTCGCGGAACATCCCGGCCAGCTTGTTGGCCTGCGCGTCGTAGGCGTTCCTGTCCTTCCACGTCTCGCGCGGGCGGAGCACCTCATCGGGCACTCCTGGCACGCGGGCGGGCACATGCACGCCGAAGATGGGGTCGGGCGCTGTCTCCACGTCGTCCAACTCGCCGGCGAGCGCGGCCCGTACCATGGCGCGGGTGTAGGCGAGCTTCATGCGGCTCCCCTCGCCGTAGGCACCACCCGTCCAGCCGGTATTCACCAGCCAGACGCGCGAGTCGTGCGCCTCGATCTTCTCGCCAAGCATCTTCGCGTACACCGAGGGCGCGAGCACCATGAAGGGAGCGCCGAAGCAGGCCGAGAAAGTCGCCTGCGGCTCGGTGACGCCGCGTTCCGTGCCCGCCACCTTGGCGGTATAACCGGAGAGGAAGTGGTACATCGCCTGCTCGGGCGTGAGCCGCGAGACCGGAGGGAGCACGCCGTAGGCGTCCGCCGTCAGGAAGACGATGGTTTCGGGATGGCCACCCTGGCCGGAAGGGACGTAATTGGGGATGAACTCCAGCGGGTAGCTGGCGCGGGTGTTCTCCGTGATCGAGGCGTCCTCGAAATCCACGTCGCGACGCTCGTCCGTGACCACGTTCTCCAGAATGGTGCCGAACATTCGCGTGGTGGCGAAGATCTCCGGCTCGCCCTCGGGCGAGAGCTTGATCACCTTGGCGTAGCAGCCACCCTCGAAGTTGAAGACGCCGTCGTCGCTCCAGCCGTGCTCGTCGTCGCCGATCAGGCCGCGTTCGGGATCTGCCGAGAGCGTCGTCTTCCCGGTGCCGGAGAGACCGAAGAAGAGCGCGGTGTCGCCACCCTCACCGATGTTGGCCGAGCAGTGCATGGAGAGCACGCCCTGCTGCGGCAGCAGGTAGTTGAGCACCGAGAAGATCGACTTCTTGATCTCACCCGCGTACCGCGTGCCGCCGATCAGGACCTCGCGCCGGCCAATGTGCACGATGACGAAGGCGCCGCTACGGGTGCCATGCCGCTCGGGATCCGCCTGGAACTCCGGCGCATGGATCACCGTGAACCCGGGCTCGAAGCCCTCCAGCTCGCTTGCTTCCGGGCGGCGGAACATGTTGTAGGCGAACAGGTTGTGCCACGCATTGGGCGTGACCACCCGCACCGCGAGCCGGTACTCCGGATCCGCGCCCGCCCACATGTCGCGCACGAAGAGATCCTTGTCGCCCAGGTACTCGACGACCTCATCGCGCAGCGTGTCGTAGTTGTCGGCGTCGAAGGCGACGTTGACCTTCCCCCAGGCGACCCTATCCTCGCTGCCGGGCTCGCGGACGACAAAGCGGTCGTTGGGAGAGCGGCCGGTGTGTGGGGAGGTGATCGCGTTGAACGGGCCGCTCGCCACCAGCTCACCCTCGCCCCGGCGCACCGCGTGCTCGACGAGCGCGGCGGGCGACAGGTTCCAGTACACGTCTCCGGAGGTGCGGAGACCCTGCTTCTCTATTCCGTAGCGGCTGCCCCGCCCGTTATCCATGCCGGATCCGGCGGGGGAATGCAATGTAGACGCCATAGCAAAAGCTCATGTTCAGGTTCGCGCCCCGCCGGAGATACGAGCGGAAGCAGGAGCCTACATATGTACGGCGTGCGAGCCCGCGCGGCAAGGTGAACACGGCTCAGTCCATGATGATCATGCCTCCGCTCGAACCGGAGAACCGCGGATTCACCACATTGGCGAAGGTCGAGCCGAAGGTGTAGCTGAGCCCAACCGACCCCCAGTAGCGATACGAGGTGGCGAGCTGCCGCTGGCGCAGCAGGATCTCTTCCTCGGAAGCGCCCCGCCGGGGCAGGTGAAGTTGGTCGCGGATCAGCGCCACGGATCCAAAGCTGCGAAGCGACAGGCCGCGAACGAGGCGAAGGTCGATATTGCTGAAAATGACCCCACGCTGCTGTGAGAAATCATGGAGGTAACTCCCACCCTCCACCGAGGTGCTGATCGAGCCCCACGGCTGTTTCACGTCCAACGACGCGATCAGGCGATGGTCCAGAAGTGTTTCGGAGGTTCTGCCGAAGATGGTTTCCTCATTGTAATCGAACGAAGTACTCCCTACCGAATACTGCAGGGTGAACTGGCGCCGTGTGGCCTCGGCGTACGGGAAGAAGTTGTACTCCACCGCCGGCGCGACCCGCAGGGCAAAATTCTGGTTCAGGAAGGTGGACGAGGTAAGCGATGCGCGTGCGCCCGCCGCGAAATTCTCCCCGATGCTTCGCACCACCAGCGAGTTGAGCCCGTAGTTCCGCTGGATCGTGGTGATCGTCCGCTCGGGGTTCAACTCGAAACGCTGCTCGTAGTACCGTGCATTCGCCGAGTTCGTGATCTTCCACTGCTGCGTGATCCGATTGGCGGAAACCGAGGTGCTCAGGTTCTCCGACGCGATCCGCTGCTCCCCATTGAAGAAGCCGTTGAGGCTGGTGCGGAAGGTCCAGTAGTTCCACCGGTCGAGGGCCGCCGCGGGTGCGGCCTGCTGCGTCGGGGGCGTGTACGAGATCTGGATCTGTTCGGCCAGAGAGGTGCGGTTTACATACGGGATCAATCCGCGCTTGATCGTTTGTGTCAGGGCACGTCGAACGCGGTCCGTGGATTCAGCCGGCGGCGAAATGTGGCGCATCGTCTGGTCGAGCCCGCGAAATCCGCGCTGGCCGATGAACGCGAGCGTGAACTCCGTACCCCCGGCGCCGGTACGCTGAGTGGTGAGCAAAACATGGACATCGGCATCCTGCCGTTCTCGAACATGGCTGGCGAAGTTGATCTCCGTTCGGAAGAACTCCTGGTCGCAGAAGAAGTCCGGACAGTCGATGAAAACCCGCACCGCCTGCTCGGTACGCACCACGTCAGTGGGGGTGGGCTCCTGCGCGGTAGAGGGCATGGCTCCGGCGAGCGGGCACACCGCGGCCAGCGCGAAGGCGATGATTTGTCGGTACATGGGAGAGATGGTGGTGGGGAGTGAATCCCGGTGACTAGCAGACAACGGATCACCGATAGGATGTCGGCCGCAACGAAAAGGTTGCAGCGGCGGGAGGCCGGGGACAAGAGACGCTTTGCATCGCCCGTTCAGCGTAGCCCCTTCAGCACCACACCGGCCGCACTCCGCCCCGAAGCCCCGAACACGCCGCCGCCGGGGTGCGTGCTCGCGCCGGTGAGAAAGAGGCCGTGGATCGGCGTGGTGTAGCCGGACAGCTCGGGGAGCGGCCGGAAAAAGAACATCTGGTCGAGGCTCATCTCCAGGTGCATGACGTTGCCGTTGAAGAGACCGATCTCGCGCTCCAGGTCGGGCGGTGTCTGGATGTGCATCTGCTCGACGCATGTGGGTACGTTGGGTGCAAACCGGCCGACGGTGCCGAGGATGCGCTCCGCCTCGCGCTCGCGGATCGCGCTCCACGATTGGCCATTCGCAAGAGCATAGGGGTGGTACTGCGCCCAGGCGAAGAGCAGGTGCTTCCCGGCGGGGGCGAGCGACGGATCTACCGCGCTCCAGGTCATCGCCACCACGGCGGGCTCGCGCGCGGGCTCTCCTCTCAGGAAGTCCGCGTAGGCGTCGTCGAGGAAGGGAGCGGGTGAGCAGAGAAGCTGCAGCCCCTGGTGCATCGGGCCCGGCGCTCCGCTTCCGCCCTCCGCCTGGCTCCCCTCCCACCCCGCGTAGTGCGGCAGCTCCGAGGTCGTGCAGCGCAGGATCATCCCGAACCCGTTGCCGATCCGGAGCTGCCCCACCCGCTCCCGCATCGGTGCCGCCTCGGGCACCCCGCTCAGCAGGCGCCCGAACGTGGTCGCGATGTGGCAGCCGGCGAGCACACCGCCCGCGCGCACGATCTCCGTTCGCCCGGGCGGTGTCGGCCCGGCGGCCAGCGGGAGCCCCGGCTCCACCCCCTCCCCCACCTCCAGCCCCGCGGCGCGCCCCCGCTCCACCAGGATCCGCCGCACGGGACGGCCCGTATGAACCTCTCCGCCATGGTCCTCGATGAGCCGCACCAGCGCCTCGCTGAGCGCGCCCGACCCTCCGACGGCGCGCTTCACGCCGCTCTCGTGGTAGAGCACCTGCCACCCCGCCAGCGGCGCCGAGCCCAGCTCCCCCGGCGGCGGGCCGGACTGCGCGGCGATCCACTCGATCGCCGCGCGCACGGCCGGGTGCTCGAAGGTGGAATTCAGCAGCGCGCGGTACGAGCCGAGGATCTGCTGCAACTTGGGCAGCCCGCCGCGAGCGAAGCCACCGGAGCGCGCCATCGTCCAGGCGACCTTGCCGGGCTTCGGCGGGTTCAGAAACGTCTGCAGCACGGCGCGGCTGATCGGCCGCCACTCGGCGCAGAAGCGGCGGTACGCATCCGCGTCGCGCGGCGAGATCGCGGCGATCGACTCGCAGGTGCGGTCGATGTCCTTCCAGAAGAAGAGCGAGCGGCCGTCCTCCAGTGGGTAGAAGCTCCACGGATCGCAGTCGATGTACCGGAGTCCGTACCGGGCCAGCTCCAGCTCTTCGAGGACGGGCGTGAGGTGGATCAGGATGTGCGCGGAGGAGCCAACGTCGATACGGTATCCCGGAAAGATATCGTTGCGCGTCTGGACCGCCCCCCCCGCGCGCGCGGCGCGCTCGAATACGGCGACGCGCTTCCCCGCCCGCACAAGGTAAGCGGCTGCGATCAGCGCATTGTGGCCGGCGCCGACGACGGCGACGTCGAGTATCCCATTGCCCGCGCTAGGAACCATGCGACTCACCCGCCGACCGCCGCAAACCGCTGTCCAAGAAGACCGGGTGCTCTATAGAAGCGACCGGTTTTTCCCGGTCCGAACCGACCGATCTGCACGACACACCTGCCCGAAGAAGAATTTTAACGCCGTCACCGTTGTTAAATTATTCCCCCAAATATTTCAATGCAATCCGGGCCGTTAAAATTCTCCAGCCTCATTGCAGGTCTCGACACATCTCGGACAGGGAACTTGCCATCGCGCACTCCGGATACTGAGGGGCAGACGTACACCTCCCTACCGAGGTGTCGGAGCCGATGCGGTATGAGTGGTTCCCCGGCCGGTGTGATAGTATATTCCGCGCGTCCCCGTCTCCCGCAATTTGCTGAGAAGAACAAGCGTATCATGAAGTTGAACCGTTTTGCGCTCTATGTCTGGGCAACCCTGGCGTTCACCCTCGTGGTGATCGTCTGGGGAGCATTCGTGCGTGCTACCGGATCGGGCGCCGGATGCGGCAGCCACTGGCCGCTGTGCAACGGCGTGGTCGTTCCCCGCTCTGCCACGGTGGAGACGGTGATCGAGCTCACCCACCGCGCGACGAGCGGGATCCTGCTGCTGATGGTGCTCGGGATGCTGGTCTGGGCGTTCCGCGCCTTCCCCAAAGGGCACACCGTGCGCTTCGGGGCCGTGCTGTCCACGGTGCTGATCCTGATCGAGGCGCTGCTCGGAGCGGGGCTGGTGCTCTTCGAGCTGGTGGCGGAGAACGATACTGCCTTCCGCGCGATCGCGATGGCGCTTCACCTCGTGAACACCTTCCTGCTGGTCGGCGCGATCACGCTGACCGGGTGGTGGGCGTCCGGCGGAGCGCCGCTGCGCCTGCGCGGGCAGGGAGCGGTGGGAGTGGTGCTGGGGGTCGGGATCCTCGGTTTCTTCCTGCTGGGCGTGAGCGGCGCGGTGACGGCACTGGGTGATACGCTCTTTCCCGCTCTCTCGACCTCTGAGGCAGCACGGCTCGGGATCACCCACTGGCTTCTCCCGCTCCGGATTTTCCATCCGCTGATCGCCATCGGGGTAGGCCTTTACCTGGTGGCGGCGGCCGGAGCGGTTTCCCTGCTGCGGCCGTCCGTGAGCACGCGCCGGCTGGCGCGGATCCTCACGGTGCTCTTCGTGGTGCAGGTCGGCGTCGGCTTCCTGAACATCTACCTGCGCGCACCCGTGTGGATGCAGCTGGTGCACCTGCTGCTCGCCGACTTCGTATGGATCGCGCTGGTCCTGTTCAGCGCGGCGGCGCTCGCGCTCCCGGGGCGCGTACCCGCGGCTGAGCAGGCACCCGCCTCCCCACAGCTGACGCGGTGATCCCGGGGTTCGGGTGAGGAGCGAGTGGAGACGAGGGGTCGGGC
>JACDHR010000502.1 GCA_013820915.1 Gemmatimonadota bacterium | reverse complement strand
GGGCGAGCGCTTCCCGGGATTTTGCCGGCAGTTCGGCGTCGTGCCCGTGCGTGAGGAGCGTGAGCCGATCCGTCCACGTCAGCATCTCCATACAGAAGGCGGCGATCTGACGTCCCCACCCGATCACCCCCACGCGCAACCCCTCGACGGTGGGTCCGTCACAATCCGGGCAATGCCAGATGCTGGAGCCGTAGCAGTCCAGGAGGCCCGGAATCTCGGGGATGATGTCGCGCAGGCCGGTGGCGAAGAGCAGGCGCCGGCTCGCGAAGCGCGCGCCGTCCTCCAGCGTGACGCGGAAGGCATCGATCTCACCCTCCACAGTTTCCACGATCGCCTCCGTGTGCTCGGCGCCCGCGCGGAGTGCCTGCTCGCGGCCGATCCGCCGCAGCTCCAACGGAGAGGGATCCTCGATGCCGAAGTAGCCGTGTACTGCCCCGGTCGGCTCGTTCCGCGGGTTGCCCGCATCGAACACGCGGACCCGTTGCCGGTAGCGGCCGAGCCAGAGCGCGGCCGCAAGGCCCGCGGGCCCGCCCCCGATCACGATCACGTCATACGGGCGCTCTTCCGCCATCCGTCCTCCCACGTGTGGTGTCTCGGAATCCCCCCCGCCCCGGGTGCAAGCAGCGGGCCGGTTCGCAGCCCGATACTGGCGCATTGGCAGATGTGATCCCACCTTATGTACATTCCATAACGCTTTCCTGTCCTGCGATGGAGGTGCCTGTGCGTCCGTTTTCCGGTTCGTTCTTCGTTCCCCTCTTGCTCGTTGCCGCGAACTGCGCGCCGGCCCGCCAGCCCGCGATGTCGACGGTGCCGGCAGACGCAACGGCCGCTGGCGCGATGCGTCCGCCGGCTCCCGCGCCGGCTCCGGCCGTACAGGGTATGGCGCCGTCCGGTGAGGATCCGCGCATTCAGGAGATCGCCGGTGCCACTTCGCCGGCGCGGATCGAGCGGGACATCCGCCGCCTCGCCGCGTTCGGAACGCGGCACACCCTTTCCGATACTGTCTCGCGGACGCGCGGCATCGGCGCCGCGCGTCGCTGGCTCTTCGACGAGTTCCAGCGCATCTCCGCGGAGTGCGGCGGGTGCCTGGAGGTGAGCTATGTCTCCGACGTCGTGCGCGGAGGGACCCACCCGCGGATCCCCAACGACGTCAACGTCGTGAACGTCGTCGCGATCCAGCGGGGGCGCACCGACCCCGGCCGCTACGTCGTTATCCAGGGGCATTACGATTCTCGCGCCACTGATGCGATGGACGCGGTCAGCGAGGCGCCCGGGGCGAACGACGACGCATCGGGCACCGCCGCCGTGCTGGAGGCGGCGCGGGTGCTCTCCCGCTACCAGTTCGACGGTAGCATCGCCTACGCCGCACTCGCCGGCGAGGAACAGGGTCTTTTCGGCGGCGCGATCCTCGCCGAGCACGCGCTCAGCGAGGAGTGGCAGGTGGAGGGGGTGCTCAACAACGACATCATCGGTAATACCCGCGGCATCGGCGGGCAGATGGACAACACCACTGTCCGCGTGTTCGCCCCCGGGATCCGCCCCGATGCGAGCGAGGCGGAGCTGCGACGCTATCTCTACAGCGGCGGCGAACTGGATACGCCGTCTCGCCAGCTCGCCCGCTACGTGGTGCGCACGGCGGACCGCTACCTTCCCACCCTCGACGCCCAGCTCATCTACCGGCTGGACCGCTTCGGGCGCGGCGGGGACCACACACCGTTCTTTTTGCGCGGGATGCCCGCCGTTCGTCTCACCGAGACGTACGAGGATTACACGCGGCAACACCAGGACCTGCGCGTGGAAGGGGGCATCCGCTACGGAGACGTGCCCGACGCGGTGGACTTCGACTACACGGCCAAGGTCACCGCGCTGAACGCCACCGCCCTCGCCTCGCTCGCCTGGGCGCCCCCGAGCCCCCGCAACGTAACGATCCGCGGGGCGGTGCAGCCGCATACCACGTTGAACTGGGAGGCGGTGCGAGCGCCGGACCTCGCCGGCTACCGGATCTACTGGCGCCAGCCCGCATCCGCGACGTGGGACCAATCCCGCTGGGTGGGCGATGTCACCGAGTTCACGCTGGAGAACGTGAGCATCGACAACTACTTCTTCGGCGTGGCGGCGGTGGACCGGGAGGGGCACGAGAGCCTGGTGGTCTTCCCGGTGCCGGGGCGGTAAGCGGAGGCGCGGCTCGCCTACTCCTTCACGACGTCGGGAATCCAGTCCTGGTCGGTGTCCACCGCGCGCTCCACCCAGAGCACCTCGACGATGGTCCAGACGAAGATGACGATCGGCAGGGCGAGCAGGATGCCGAGGATGCCGAAGATGCTGCCGAAGAGGATCAGCGCGAAGAGCGTGACGAGCGGGTGGATCTTTGCCGCGGAAGACATCACCCACGGTGTGATCAGGTAGCTCTCGATCTGCTGGATGACCAGGATCGCGGCGGCCGTCCAGGCCCCTTTTATCGGCTCGTCGAGGAAGGCGATGGTCGTCGCGGGCACGCCGCCGATCCAGGGCCCGAAGATCGGGATGAACTCCACGATCCCCACGATCACGCCGAGCAGCAGCCAGTACGGGACCCCGATGATGTAGAGCGCGGCGATCGAGAGCAGCCCGACGGCCACCATGGCGATCAGGGTGCCGCGGATCCAGCCGAGAAGCCGCTCGCCGAGGAGCTTGAAGATACGGTAGAACGCCGCGCGCCGGTGGCGCGGAACCAGGCGCAGCAGGGGGAGAAGGAGCCGGTCGTTCGGGCTGGCCAGGGCGTAGAGGCCACCGATCAGGACGATGAGCGGAACGAGGAGCACCTCGAGCAGCCCTCGCGCACGCCCGAACAGGTTCTGCGTTGCACCGTCCTGGAACATATTTCGGGCCGTCTCCGCGACCTGCTCTCCGACCAGGCGCACGTTCAGACCGGTCTCCGCGCGCAGCCACTCGGC
>JACDHR010000501.1 GCA_013820915.1 Gemmatimonadota bacterium | reverse complement strand
TACCCGGGAGGAGGTTTCTATGCTCATTCAGAAGGCGCTGCAGGAGGGGCCTTTCAACCTGCGGGATCTCGCCGACGAGATGGGGGGCAGCTACGGCACGCTTCGGGAATGGTCGCGTGGCGCACGCACGCCGAGAGATGAGAACGTGAGGCAGATCGCGGACGCCTTCGAACGCCGTGCTCAGAGGCTGCTGACGCTGGCGAAGCGGCTGCGCGGCACAGTCGAGCTCGAGCGCGCGGCGGGGGAGGAGTGACCCGCTCGCCTAGCACCCAAGCTCAAGAATCGCCTGTGGGCGACTCAGCGCGCCGGACCGCCCTGCCCCCGGGCGTGTTTCTCGCGAAAGTGAATGAAGGGCTGGCCGACGAGCTCGATCGTGCAGCAAGCGCCGAGGGGTGATGTGGATCCCAGGAAAGCAAAGGAGCAGCTCGAGCGCGACAGAGAGCGGTACGGTCAGGAATCGCTCCTGCTTCCCGATGTTCCGCTGTGCACCCTACGAAACCTGTCCATTGTCGCCAATCAGCTGGGATGGACGGGAGAGATCGAAGAGTTCGCGGTTCTTCTTCTCACCCATGCCGTCGACACCATTTCGGGTGCCGACGCGATCGTGTGGCTGCAGGATTCCGCAGCAGCGGACCGGCTAATCAGGGAGTCCGGAGAGGATGGGGTAGAGCAATGACAGACCCGTCACAGGTCCTGGACGTGCTCCTCGAGCACATGCGCGACGAGGAAGGCCCCGCCGCCTACCAGGTGCAGAGCGCGGTCTACATCGGGAAGCATTCCGGGCGGCTGATCAGCGACGACGACATCCTCGCCGCGCGCGACGTGCCGGGTGGACTGCTCCTCACAATGGGTGATGGTAGCGAGCTACGGCTCACGCTGGAACCGGCGGTGTAACCGCCGCTCCCATGCCACGCCCGAAGAAAGGCGCCCGGATCTACACCCGCCAGCAGGGCGGAGCGGTGCGCCACTACGGGGATTTCCGCTCCTACGGCGCCGGCAGAGAGGCGCTAATTCCGCCCGGCGAGACGCTCGCCACCACGGATCCGCTCATCGCGCAGCGCCTCTTTGCCGAGCGCGTGCAGCAGCTCGAAGAGCAGAAGCGCGGCAAGCACCTGCTGGGGATCTCCCGCGCGGCCACGCTTGGGAGCTTCGCCGCGGAGCACCTGGTCAAGAAGGCCAGGAGCGGCAAGGTCACGCCGGGCTGGCTCGAGCAGACGCAGAAGAGGCTTGAGGCGGCCATCGGCTTCTTCGGCACCGGCCGGGATCTCGCCTCGATCGGCGTCGAGGACGTGCAGCGCCTCGCGCACTGGCTCAGTGAGCAGCCCAGCGCCCGCGGCGGCACGATCTCCGCCGGCACGCAGCGGCACCACCTGAACGCGCTCTCCAATCTCTTCCGCCGGGCGCAGTCGGAGGGGCTCATCCGCGGCGTGAACCCGGTTGCCGCGCTGATGGAGAAGCCGACGCCGGCCCGCGGGGAAGCCCGCTGGCTCGAGGTATGGGAGGCTGCGCTGCTGCTCGAATCGGCGCGCACCTACCGGCCCACGGCAGCCGGCCGTCACATGGCGCCCTATGCGTACCCGCTGCTGGCGACGTTCCTGCTCACCGGCGGGCGCGAGAGCGAGGTGTATGGGCTCGAGGTGGACGATGTAAGCTTCGACCGCCGGACCGTCACGTTCCGCCCGAACCGCTGGCGCCGGCTGAAGAGCCGCACGTCGCACCGCACCGTTCCGCTGTGGCCGCAGCTCGAGGAGATCCTGCGGCCCTACGTCTTCGGCGGAGACCGGCCGCTGGGGCGCCTCCTCTTCCCCTCCGACCGCACGACGGAAGAGCAGATGATCTCCGACAGCCGCAAGGCGCTCGACACGCTGGCCACGCGCGCGGGATGGAAGGCGGGAGAGATCCGGACGAAGGTGTTCCGGCATTCCTACTGCGCCACGCGCCTGCAGACGCTCGACAGGGGAGCTCCGGTCTCCCCCTGGACGGTGGCGCGGGAGATGGGGCACGGCGGACGGGATCTGGTGGACCGCGTGTATGGGCACTTAGGCGAAATTCGGCACCGCGCGGAGGTTGTCGAGTACCGGATCGATCAGCACGCCGCGGAGATTCCGGCGGAGCGGCTCGCGCCTCTGCAGAGGGGGTTTTGACACTGATTCCGGCACTGCGGGGAAAGCGGCGGGAGGAGAATACGAAAAAGCCGGAGCGTAAGTTACGCTCCGGCTTTGACTTATCTCATGCGCCCGACAGGATTCGAACCTGTGACCTTTGGCTCCGGAGGCCAACGCTCTATCCAGCTGAGCTACGAGCGCGCAGTGCGATGGGAAGGCGGAATAAGCCGAGTTCTGTCTCCGCCGCAGCGGAGGGGATCATTTCTCTGGGACCGCCGTTGCCGACGGCCTCAAGCAGCCTACCCGGGACTGTGGAGGTTGACCTCCGCGGGGCGGGCGCCCCTCGTCCCCTATTTGGCCTTGCTCCGGGTGGGGTTTACCGTGCCACGGCTGTTGCCAGCCGCGCGGTGCGCTCTTACCGCACCCTTTCACCCTTACCTGTACCGGCAAAATAGCCGGCCATCGGCGGTTTGCTTTCTGTGGCACTTTCCGTCGCCTTCCGGCGCCCGGGCGTTACCCGGCACCCTGCCCTGCGGAGCTCGGACTTTCCTCGACACCGGCACAAGGCCGACGCCGCGATCCTCACTCGCCTCCCCAACCCTACTCTGCGTTTACTATGCCCAGGAGAGGACTCGAACCTCCACGGCGTTTCCGCCACCAGATCCTTAGTCTGGCCTGTCTACCAGTTTCAGCACCTGGGCCCACTGCTCTGAGAAAGTGCTCCCGAGAGGACTCGAACCTCCACGGGCTTGCGCCCACTAGATCCTGAATCTAGCGCGTCTACCAGTTCCGCCACAGGAGCACTCACAACGACGGCGCGAGCCAGTGACAAAC
>JACDHR010000500.1 GCA_013820915.1 Gemmatimonadota bacterium | reverse complement strand
GCTCTCGATCCGCGTCACTCGGCACGTCCAGCGGCGGGAACTGGTTTATATCGAAAAGGTGCTGAAACGTCGTCATAGGTGGCTTCATGAGAAATCGGGGCGCCCACGACCGCCCGAGGTGGTCGGGAACGTCCGGGTTGAGCTTGCGTGCCGCTCGCGCCGTTTACTTCACGAACAGCATATCACGATAGGTGGGGAGCGGCCAGACATCGTCCGGCAGCACCTTCTCCAGCCGGTCCGCCACGCCGCGCACCTCCTGCATCGCCGGGATGATGTTTTCCTGCATGTGGCGCGACTTCGAGTGCGGGGTCTCTCCGCCCAACTCGGCGTTCTGCTCCACGAGGTGAGCCAGCTTCTCCGAGAAGTCGTCCACCAGATCATTCACTTCGCGGATCATCCGCATCGTCCCGCGCGATTCTATCCCCAGCGTGCCCATGCGGTCCGCCACCGCGAGGAGATCGTTCAGGTAACGGATCGCGGCGGGGAGGATCATCGTCTTCGCGATGTCGGCCGTGGTCTCCCCCTCGATGTTGATCGTCTTGAAGTAGACCTCGAGCGCGATCTCGTGGCGCGACACCAGCTCGCGCCGCGAGAGAACTCCGGACTTTTCGAACAACGAGATATTCTTTTCGCTCGGCAGGGTATCGAGCGCCTCGAACGTGGTGCGGAGGTTCAGCAGCCCGCGGCGCTCCGCCTCGACTGGCCAGTCTTCGCTGTAGCCGTCGCCGTTGAAGATGATGCGCTTGAAGTCGGCGACCTCGTGCGCGATCAGGCGCCGAAGTGCCTCCTCGAAGACAGACCCACTCTCCAGCTCGGACTCCAGCGTCGTGCACATCTCGCCGATCGCCTCGGAGACGATCGTGTTCAGTACGGTCGTGGGGAAGGAGACGGATTGTGACGAACCGGGAGCCCGAAACTCAAACTTGTTGCCGGTGAATGCGAACGGAGAGGTGCGGTTCCGGTCGCTGGCATGCCGCGGCAGGTCCGGAAGCACCGGGGTACCGAGCCCCAGGAGCCCGCCCTCTCGACTGGTAGTGGCGCTGCCGCTCGTCTCGATCTGCTCGAGGATCTCGGTGAGCTGCTCGCCCAGGAACACCGAGATGATCGCGGGCGGGGCCTCGTTCGCTCCCAAACGGTGATCGTTCCCCGCGTGCGCGACCGTGGCCCGCAGCAGGTCCTGGTGCCGGTGTACCGCGCGCAGCACCGCCGTGCAGAAGAACAGGAACTGCATGTTGGAGTGCGGCGTTTCACCCGGATCCAGCAGGTTGGCGTCTTCGGTTCCGAGCGACCAGTTCACGTGCTTGCCGCTTCCGTTCACTCCGGCGAACGGCTTCTCGTGCAGCAGGCACACGAGCCCGTATTTGCGGGCGCTGTTCCGCAGCTCCAGCATCGTTAGCTGCTGGTGGTCCGCTGCCACGTTTGCGTTCTCGTAGATCGGCGCCATCTCGTACTGGCCGGGCGCCACCTCGTTGTGGCGCGTCTTCACCGGCACGCCCAGCCGGTAGAGCTTCCGCTCGACCTCCATCATGAAGGCGAGCACCCGGTTCGGGATCGAGCCGAAGTAGTGATCCTCCAGCTCCTGGCCGCGTGGTGGCTTCGCGCCGAACAGCGTGCGCCCACTCGTCACCAGGTCGGGGCGGCGGTAGTAGAACTCCTGGTCGATCAGAAAAAACTCCTGCTCCGGTCCGCACGTCGCCAGCACGCGCGCGGGAGCGGCTCCGAACAGCTTCAGCGCTCTCTGCGTCTGCACGTCCAGCGCATGCATGGAGCGCAGCAGCGGCGTCTTGTTGTCCAGCGCCTCACCGGCCCACGAGGCGAACGCCGAGGGGATCGAGAGGTATGCACCGGCGGGCGTCTCCACGATGAAGGCGGGAGATGTCGGGTCCCAGGCGGTGTAGCCACGCGCCTCGAACGTCCCGCGCAGCCCCCCCGACGGGAACGACGAGGCGTCTGGCTCGCCCTGGATCAGATCCTTCCCGCTGAACTCCGCCACCGCTCCGCCCCCGACGTTCGGGGTGATGAACGAGTCGTGCTTTTCCGCCGTGAAACCGGTCATCGGCTGAAACCAGTGGGTGAAGTGGGTCGCCCCCTTCTCCAGCGCCCACTCCTTCATCGCGATCGCGACCGCGTCCGCCACGGAGGAGTCGAGCAGCAATCCCTGCTCGATCGTCGCGCACAGGCGCCGGAACACCTGCTTCGGCAGCCGTGCGCGCATCTGCGCGAGCCCGAAGGTGTTCTCCCCGAAGATCTCCTCGATCCGCATCGGGGGCGGCACACCGCGGCGCTCGCGCTCCCCGTCGATGCGCGAAGGATCCCAGCTCGTGGCTGCGGCCAGGATGTTGAAACGCGGGCTTGTCTTGGGCATGGCGGATATCCTCGGAGTAAAGGGAAAGTGGAAAGTGACGAGAGGGATGGACTACGTGCCGCCGGATACGGATCCCGGCGATGCAGCGTCGGGCACGGCGAGAGCCAGCCGGCCGGTCTCTTTGTTCGTGGAAAGGACGATGCTGGTCGTCGTCCACTGCACGCCCGGCCACGCCTGGATCACCGCGAGGAGCGACTCCAGACTGGATGTGCTCTGTGTGCGGATCTTCAATAGGTGCGAGCCCTGGCCCGTGACCGAGTGGCATTCCAGAACCTCGGGGCAGCCTACGGCGCGTGCGAGGAAATCCTGGAAATGGTGGGACCCGTTGATCCCCACCGCGATGAACGCCGTGACGTCGCGGCCGAGCTTGCGCGAATCGAGAACCACGGTGTAGTGGCGGATCACACCGCGCTCTTCGAGCTTGCGCAGGCGCTCACCCACGGCCGGCGCCGAGAGGCCAACCCCCTGCGCGAGATCGTGCTGCGAGATCCGGCCATGATCCTGCAGCATCATCAGAAGTTGCGCATCAACTTTATCTATACCGGCTGTGTTTGGCACTACAGTTAACTTTGTGAGGA
>JACDHR010000145.1 GCA_013820915.1 Gemmatimonadota bacterium | reverse complement strand
CCGGGTGCCCGCCCCTCACTGCTTTCCCGGCTCCGGCGTACGGCGGTCCCCGCTACCGCGGTAACGGAGGCAGCTCCACACCCGGGTTGAAGTGCCGGAACACCTCCCTTCCGATCCGTGCGATCAGCAGGTTCGCCGCGTTGTCGGGGGCGTACGAGGTATCCTGGTTATCCCGAGTCATCACGCAGAGCGCTACGGGCGTGGCGGGTCCGTAGAGAATGCCGCAATCGTTGCGGGCACGATCCACGTCGCCGCTCTTGTGCGCCACCCTTACGCCGGCGGGGAGCCAGCGCACCAGCTTCGCATTGTCCTGGTTGGCGCGCAGCATCTCCAGCGCGACCGAGTCCAGCGCCGGTGAAACCGCCCGCCCGCGGTGCAGGAGTGTGAAGAGCTGAACCGTCTCGTCGGGCGTGGCCACCCCAAGGCCATATTTCACGGACGAATCCATCGCCACCGAGGTGGCGCGGCGAAACGTCTTCGAGTGGATCTTCGTGTGTGGGAGGCCCAGCGATTCCATCTTCTCCCACATCGTGCGGATGTCGAGCTTGTCCAGCAGCAAGTTGGTGGCGGTATTGTCCGAGAGGGTGATCATCATCCAGGCAGCTTCTTCCACGGTCATCCCGTATCCGGATGCCATATGCTTCAGGATCCCCGAGCCACCCACCCGGTCGCGAGCGATCATCGTGATCGGTTCGTCCATGCGCATCCGCCCCGCGTTCACCTCCTCCAGCAGCGCGACCAGCACGCCCACCTTCACCAGTGAGGCGGAGGGGAACGTCTCCGCCCCCCGGATCGACAGCGTCTGGCCCGTCTCAAGGTTTCGCACGCTTACGCCGACAATTCCTGTATAGCCCCTCGTTGCGTTCTCCAGCACCATGCGCAGGCCGGCGGTATCGGCAACAACCGAGGAAGAGGCGGAAGCAGCAGGCGGCGGCGCGGCCGACGCGGCGGCACAGCCGGCCGTCAGCGAAAGCGACACCACCATAAGCAGATACAGCGCGGCTACGGGCTGGGGCATGGCACGAATCGCTCCGGTGTGCGGTTCCAAGGGTTGACCGATCAATGATCGCGCACTATCATTTCTGACCATTCTACTATACTTGCCGAAGCTATCGCCCGGGCAACGGTGCCGCCATCACGCGTGCACAGCCGCGGAGCGATCCTCCTCCACCAGATATAGAACAGTACATGGTTTTCACACGCAAGCGTGAAACGCTGGGCCTCGTGCTCTTCGCTACGGCTCTCCTCTCCCTTCCGTCCCCCTTGCTCGCCCAGATCGACCCGTCCAAACCGGCTGGCGTTACGAAGCACGTCGTCGCGCCCAAGGCGAGGGAGGACGTCGCGCGGGATTCCGTGGTCGCGCTCGCGAAGGCGCAGCTCGGGCGCCGCTACGTTCTGGGCGGAGAGCGACCCGATGAGGGTTTCGACTGCAGCGGCCTGATCCGCTACATCATGTCGGGACTGGAGCTGCGGCTCCCGCGCACGGCGGCTCTGCAAGCGCTGATCGGGAGGGAGGTCCCCAAGGACACCGAGCGGCTGAAGCCCGGTGACCTGCTGACGTTCGGGAAGGGCTCGCGCATCACGCACGTGGGGGTCTACATCGGCAACGGGCGCTATATCCATGCGAGCAGCGGGGCGGGCAAAGTGGTCGAGAGCCATATGGATCGCACGCCCAACTCGCTGGTCCGCTCGTGGCGCGGGGTACGCCGCCTGATGACGGGCGACACGATTCGCCTCAGCGACGCGGGGTGATTCTCCTTCCGCCCGATACCGCTCCGGCCCGGCGAGCCGGAGCGGTATCGGAACGGCTCACGCGCGAACCAGCTTCTTATACCGGATGCGGTGCGGCTGATCGGCCTCCGCGCCGAGGCGCCGCTTCCGATCGGCCTCGTACTCCTGGTAGTTGCCCTCCACGAACACGACCCGGCTCTCTCCCTCGAAGGCCATGATATGCGTGGCCACGCGGTCCAGGAACCAGCGATCGTGTGAGATCACCACCGCGCAGCCGGCGAACTCCAGCAATGCGTCCTCGAGCGCCCGGAGCGTGTCCACGTCCAGGTCGTTCGACGGTTCGTCGAGTAGGATGAGATTGCCGCCCTTCTGCAGCGTCTTCGCGAGGTGGACCCGGTTGCGCTCGCCGCCGGAGAGCACCTTCACCTGCTTCTGCTGGTCGCTCCCCTTGAAGCCGAACCACGAGCAGTAGGCACGCGCGTTCACCTCGCCGCGGCCCAGCTTGATGGTATCCAGCCCGCCGGAAATCTCTTCGTAAGCGGTCTTCTCGCCGTCCAGTGTATCGCGACTCTGGTCCACGTACGCCAGCTCCACTGTGGAGCCGATCCTGAGGTCGCCGCTATCCGGCTGCTCCTGGCCGGTGATCATGCGGAAGAGGGTCGTCTTCCCCGCCCCGTTGGGCCCGACCACGCCGACGATGCCACCACGCGGCAGGCGCAGCGACAGGTTCTCGATGAGCAGGCGGTCGCCGAATCCCTTCGTCAGGTCCTCGGCCACCACCACCTCATCGCCGAGGCGCGGGCCGTTGGGGATGACGATCTCCGCGCGGCTGAGCTTCTCGCGTGGGTCTTCGTTCAGCAGCTGCTCGTACGAGCTGATGCGCGCCTTGCTCTTCGCCTGGCGCGCACGCGGTGCCATGCGCACCCAATCCAGCTCGCGCTCGAGGGTGCGCTGGCGCGCGGACGCCTGCTTCTCCTCCTTCCGCAGCCGCTCCTGCTTCTGCTCCAGCCAGGAGGTGTAGTTTCCCTTGTACGGGTGACCTTCGCCGCGATCGAACTCCAGGATCCACTCGGCGACGTTGTCCAGGAAGTAGCGGTCGTGGGTGATCGCCATGATGGTGCCCTTGAACTCGGCCAGGTACTGCTCCAGCCACGCCACGCTTTCCGCGTCCAGGTGGTTGGTGGGCTCGTCAAGCAGCAGCAGATCCGGTTCTTCGAGCAGCACCCGGCAGAGCGCGACGCGGCGCTTCTCACCGCCCGAGAGGCTCTCCACCCGGGCCTCGGAGGGCGGGAGGCGCAGCGCGTCCATGGCGATCTCGATCTTGCGGTCGAGATCCCAGAGGTTGCCGGCGTCGATCCGGTCCTGCAGCGAAGCCTGCTCATCGAGGAGCGCGTTCATCTCCTCGTCCGAGGTGATCTCGCCAAACTTCAGGTTGACCTCGTCGAAGCGGCGCAGCAGATCGCGCTGGTGCTTCACCGCCTCCTCCACGTTGCCGCGCACGTCCAGCTTCGGATCCAACTCCGGCTCCTGCGGAAGGTAGCCGATCTTGGTGCCTTCGGCGGCCCACGCCTCGCCGTTGAAGTCCTTGTCCAGCCCCGCCATGATGCGCAGCAGCGAACTCTTCCCCGACCCGTTCGGGCCGACGACCCCGATCTTCGCGCCCGGATAGAAGGAGAGCCAGATCCCCTTGAGGATCACCCGGCTGGGAGGAACGACCTTGGTTAGATCCTTCATCACGTAAATGTACTGCGGATTGCTCATATCGGAAGCTGATGAATAGGGAGATGGAGCGCGAACGTAGACCCGCTTCCGGGCGTGCTCTCCACCGTGATGCGGCCGCCCAGGACTTCCGTGATCCGCAGCGCGACGGTGAGGCCGAGCCCTGAGCCCTCCGCCTCGCGGATGGTACTCTGCTGAACCTGCCAGAACGGGTCGAAGATCTTCCGTATGTCACCCGGACCGATTCCGATCCCCGTATCCTCGATCGAAACCACAACTTCCGTCCGACCGCGCCGGACCCGCACCCGGATCTCGCCCTCGCGCGTGAACTTTTGCGCGTTGGAGAGGATGTTGGTCAGTGCCCGGCGGATCTTCTCGCGGTCGCTGATGAGCACCAGCGGCTCATCGGGCGTCTGCACGGAGAGCCGGAGCCCTTTCTTCCCCACGAGCGGCTCGAAGAAGCTCACTGCCTCGAGGGTGACTTCCGCCACGTCTACTTCCTCCCGCTCGACAACCGCTTTTCCGGACTGGAGCCGGGAGAACGTGAGGATCTCCTCGATGAGATGGAGCTGATGCCGGGCCGCCAGGTCGATCCGTTCGATCTGCCATTGAGCACCCTCCGGTACGGGTTCCGGCACGCCGGTCAGGAGGAGCTCCGAGTATCCCATTACCGCGGTGAGCGGAGTGCGCAACTCGTGGCTCATCACGGCGAGGAAGTTGGTCTTGGCCTGGTTCGCGGCCTCCGCCTCCTCGGTGCGGAGCTGCAGGTCTCTCACCGTGGCTTCGAGTTCCACGGCCAGCTCCTCCAGGTGCCGCCGATCCCGCTCCCGCTCGGTGATGTCTCGCGCGATGCCGGTGTAGAAGTGCCTGCCGTCTCGCTCGTATTCTCCGAACGAGATCTCCAGCGGCACCTCCTCTCCGTTCTTCATGAGCCCGGGTAGCTGCACGCCGGTCCATGGGATGCGCTTTTCGCCAGTCTCCGCGTGACGCACCACGCCTGCGCGGTGGGACGCCCGCAAACGGTCCGGGATCAACGTCGTCATCGGCTGGCCCAGCAGCTCCTCGGCCGAATAGCCGAAGATCCGTTGGACGGCGGGGTTCGCGTAGAGGATCGTGCTGCTCTCGTCGACCGTGAAGATCGCGTCGGCGGCGGTCTCGGCGAAGACACGGAAGCGCTCTTTACTCTCGATCAGTGCCGCCTCCGCCTCCCTGCGCGCGGTAAGATCCCGCGTTACTGTGGCGAAGCCCGCAAGCTCCCCGCCCCGGTACAGCGGCGTGATCACCACATTTGACCAGAACTGACTGCCGTCCTTGCGCACCCGCCACCCTTCGTCCTCGAATCGCCCCTCCGCCGCGGCCTGCTCCAGCTCGTACTCGGGCCACGCCCGCGCTCGCGCTTCGCCGGGGTAGAAGAGCGAGAAGTGCTTCCCCAGCACCTCCTCCTCCGTGTACCCCTTGATCCGCCCCGCACCGGTATTCCAGCTTGCCACATGACCTTCGGGGTCCAGCATGAAGATGGCGTAATCCTGCACTCCCTCCACGAGGAGGCGGAAGCGCTCTTCACTCTCCCTTCGCTCGGTGCCCCCATGCTGCGCCCGCTCGTACAGCAGCGCATTGCGGATGGCGAGCGCGACCCGGTCCGCGACGATCCGGAGCAGGTGCAGATCCCAATCGGAGAACCGATAGGGACGCAGAGTGCCGGAGTGGAGAACGCCAAGCAGCTTCCCCTCGGCAAGAAGCGGCGCCACGACCATGGAGCTGAGCTTCCGGACGAGCGGGTTCACCACCTCCACGCGCGATACGTCGTCCACGATTACCGCCTCCCGACGGACTGCGACCCAGCCGGCGATGCCCAGGCCGAGCGGAAGGGGGATCGGCGAGTCGATGTCTTCCGCGATCCCCAGCGAAGCTCGGACTTCCAGCGTCTCACCGTCGGCGGCGCAGAGCAGTACGGTAGCGGTATCCGTTCCCAGAACGGAGCGGATGCGGCGAAGCATCTCGTCCAGCATCGGCTCCAACTCCAGGTGCGCGAGCGCCGCATCGGTCACACTCTGTATCTTCTTCAGCTGCTCGGCCAATTCCTCCGGCCCGAACAGAGTAAACCCCAACTCGGGCGGCCCCGCAGCGGTGCGGAAATACGGGGGCGGAACAGTTGTGTCTTCGGCCATTCAGTTCCTTCTCGTCTACACGGTCCCAGTGGAAGCTGCTCTTCCAGCCGAGCCCTCCCACAGAAGCGGCTCAACTTGAAAGTGGGGGCGGAAGGCCCGCTATCGCCACCCCAGACGGGCGCAATAAAGCAGCGAATCGCAGAGGCAGCGGCTTGCGGCGACCTCGCCGAGGCTTCCGTGCGGCGGTATCTTGTCGGTCCAGGTACCAGCGACTCGCTCGCCCCGTCGGGAGACAGCAATGTGCAGACCAATCCGTAGATCAGGTAGTATACCGGCCGCAGCGGCGGTGTTTATGCTAGCAGCATGCGCATCACCCTCATCCGTTTCCGTCACCTCCACTCCAGACCGCATGCCTCCGCCGATGCAGCCGCTCTCCACGGTGGAGCAGCAGATCGTCGCCCAACTCGACGAGCAGAGCGAAGCCGCGATCGCGATGCTGGAACGTACGGTAAACATCAACAGCGGGACGATGAACCCCGCGGGCGTGCGCAGGGTGGCCGACGTGATGCGGCCCGAGTTCGAGGCGCTGGGCTTCCGGGTGCGCCTGGCAGACCAGAGCGAGCTGGATCGCGGTCCGCACCTGATCGCCGAGCGCGAGGGCACGCAAGGACGCCGCCTTCTGCTGATCGGACACCTCGACACCGTGTTCGAGGAGGACAGCCCGTTCCAGAGCTTCGAGCGCCTCGATGAACGCACCGCCCGCGGGCCCGGCATCAACGACATGAAGGGTGGCAACATCGCTATTCTCTATGCGCTCCGGGCGCTCCACGCGGCCGGGGCGCTGGAGAATACCACAATCACGGTGGTGCTGACCGGCGACGAGGAGAACCCCGGCCGCCCGCTGGATATCAGCCGTCGCGACCTGATCGAGGCCGCGCGGCGCAGTGATGTCGCGCTGGGGTTCGAGACCGGCTCCAGCGGCACGGACCACGACTTCGGGGTCGTCGCCCGGCGCAGCTCCACCTCGTGGCGGCTGACCGTGGGCGGAACCGCCGCGCACTCCTCGGGCATCTTCCGAGAAGGCGTGGGCAGCGGCGCCATCTACGAAGCCGCACGAATCCTCACCGCGTTCCACGAGGAGTTGCGCGGAGAGGAGTACCTGACCTTCAACCCCGGCGTGATTCTGGGCGGCACGGAGCTCAGTTTCGACGCGGCCGAAGGGCGCGGCACCGCCTTCGGGAAGACGAACGTGGTGGCCGAGCGCGCAGTCGTCGCAGGCGACATCCGCACAATCTCCGACGAGCAGCTGGAGCGCACCCGCGACCGGATGCGCGGCATCGTGGCCCGTCACCTGCCCCACACTTCGGCGGAGATCGCCTTCACCGACGGATATCCCGCTATGGCGCCGACGGAAGAAAACCACGCGTTGCTCCGCCAGTACGACGCGATCAGCCGCGCCCTTGGTTACGGCGCGGTTCTTCCCTTCGACCCGGGCGGACGGGGCGCAGCCGACATCTCCTTCGTCGCCCCCTATGTGGCGGGGCTGGATGGGCTCGGCCCGCAGGGGTCCGGGGCGCATACGGTTCGCGAGACGATCGATCTGCCCACGCTGAACCGCGCAACGCGGCGTGCCGCGCTGCTGATCTACCGGCTGACGAGAGAATCGTGAGCCGGTAAGCGCCGCACTGGCCGACTACTCGATTCGCATGGCCTTATGCGTGTGCTTCCGCCTCCGCGAAGCTGCGGCACGCCTCCACGAATCCCCGGAAGAGGCGGCGGTCCGGGTGTCTCCTGTCGTTCAGGATCTCCGCCTCTCCCCGCTCGGGGTGCCACTGTACTCCGAAAACCCAGGGGTATTCCGGGGCTTCCACCGCCTCGATCAACCCGTCCTCCGCCCGGGCGAGCGCGCGCAGGTCCGGCGCCAGATCGCGGATGCCCTGGTGGTGGAACGAGTTGATATGGAGATCTTCCGCCTCGAAAATCTCCGCGAGGCGAGAGCCACTCTCCACCCGGGCGCTGTGCCAGCGCGAGTTGACGGACGCATCCTGCTGGTGCAGCAGATCGCCGTTCAACTGATCGTGAAGGTCCTGATACAGAGTACCCCCGAGCGCTACGTTCAGCAGCTGCATGCCCCGGCAGATCGCCAGCACCGGCAACCGGCGCCGGAGAGCGGCGCGCAGAACGGTGATCTCCATCTCATCGCGCGCGTGGTTCACCGTGCCCAGCTTCGGATGAGGTTTCTCTCCGTACCGATCGGGCGACACGTCCTCTCCGCCCGTCAGGACGAGCCCATGCGCGAGGTCCAGCCCGTGCTCCAGCGACAGGGTCGCGTGTACCGGGGTGAGGATGAACGCCGTGGCATCCGGCTGCTCGATCGCGCGGATGTACGGCGAGCCCAGCACCGCGTACTCGGTACGGTAGCTCTCGGCATCCGTACTGGCTGTGGCAAGAATCAACGGTCGCATCTTGTTCTCCTGTTCAGGCCGTGTTCTTCCCGGGCGCGCGTGCGGAGGCGCGGCGCAACTCGTTGACCAGACGATGGCTGCGGCGCGTGGTCTCCGGCTCCCGGAAGCGCGGGCTCACCTGCAGCACGAGCCGCACCGCGGTCGCAAGGTCCATCAGGTGGCCGGCGGAAACATAGACGGGCTTCACCCCGCCACGCGTACGGACGGCCATCCCCACCACCTCGCCGCGGTGCACCAGCTCGGCGGTGGACCCGCGCTCCTCACCGAGCGGCCCGTGCGTTCCGACCAGGATCGACTTCGCACAGCCGATCGACGGAACACCGAAGAGAAGCCCGCCGTGGCACGCGACTCCGAAGCGGCGCGGGTGCGCAACTCCCTGCCCGTCGAAGATCAGCACGTCGGGGAGCCGGCGGAGCCGAACCCGGGCGGCGGCAAGGGGTGGAAGCTCCCGGAAGGAGAGCAGTCCGGGGATATAGGGAAAGGATAGCTCCGCGACCGCGCCGGCCTCTTCCACCGTCTCCAGGGAATCGGCGTCCAGCACCACTATCCCCGCGTAGCCGCGGCTGACGCCGCGATCCATCGACACATCTGCACCGGCGATGCGGGCGGGCCGAAATCCCGTGGGGGGCTGCAGCACCACCCGCTGCTGTAGCTCCTGCTGGATCTCCCGCGCCTCCGCGGGCGATACGTGCCACCGGTGCAGGGACATGGGGAATGTTGAATATTGGACGTTGAACGGAGCTGATAATCAGGAAGAGCCGTGCGGCGGCGCGATAACGCCGCATCGATCCGGCGTTGACCGGCCGCCTCTATGCCCCGCCGCTCCCGGAGTTCGGAATCCCGCGGGTGCGCATGATCTGCTCGATCTCGTACGCGATGCTCTCGATGGAGCGAACGTCGGCGGGGATCGTCAGGTCCGCGAGCCGATATAGCTGCTCGCGCTCCTGGATCATCGCCGCGATCCGATCCGTCGGGTCCTCCATCTCCTTGAACGGACGGTCGATGGTGTCGGCCTTCAGACGCCGCATCGTCTCCTCCGGAGTTACGTAGAGCCACACCGCGAGCGTGCCGCGCCCCATGCTGTTCAGCAGCTCCGGGCGCATGATCCACCCGCCGCCGGGTGCGACGACAAGCATCTGCGCTTCCACGATCTCCTCGGTCAGCGCCTCCTCCAGCCTGTGGAAGTACTCCTCCCCCTTCACGTCGATCATCTGGCGGACGGTCGCGCCTTCGCGGCGCTCGATCTCGACATCAAAGTCTAGAAATTCCCACTCCAGCCGGCGTGCGAGCGCTTCCCCCACCGTGCTCTTCCCCGCACACATGTAGCCGAGC
>JACDHR010000499.1 GCA_013820915.1 Gemmatimonadota bacterium | reverse complement strand
CGTTCGCGGCTGCGGCGCGCGGGTACGTGGACGACGTGATCGACCCGCGCGAGACGCGGGCGCGGGTGATCAGCGCCTTCGATATGCTGCAGAACAAGCGAGACGGCAACCCGCCGAAGAAGCACGGGAATATTCCGCTGTGAGGCGCGGACTTAGATTACTTTCCGCTAAGCATCCCGAGAGGAGGTACAATGACGCAAGCACGAGTCACATCGGATCCTGCGGTGATGGTGGGTAAGCCGGTGATTGAGGGCACCCGGATTACCGTGGAACTGATTCTGGAGGAGCTCGCCGCCGGAGCGATACCCGAACAGATTCTGGAGAGCTATCCGCACCTTCCCAAAGATTCGATTCCCGCGGCGTTGCGGTTCGCGGCGGAGGCGTTGAGCGCGAGCATGATCTATCCGTCACCACAGGTCGCGACTTGACTTTCGTGCTGGATGAGAGTGTAGGTCGCGAAATCGCTGAACGCCTCCGGGCTGATGGTCATCGCGTCATTCACATCAGTGAGACGAAACCGGGAATCTCGGATGAAACCGTGCTGGAGACGGCGGTACATCATAAAGCGGTGCTGATCACTCTGGATAAAGACTTTGGTGAGTTGGTGTTCCGTTCGGGGCGTCCTCATCCGGGAGTCGTACTGGTACGGTTGCCCGGTGCCGCGCCTGCCCATCGGGCGGCGGTCGTCGCCTCGCTCATTTTCGAGCGAGGTGAGGAACTACCCGGTTCCTTCACGGTAGTCTCGCCACTCAAGATTCGCATCCGCCGAATGGGAGGATGACCCAGCTCTTCCTTGACCTGGCGCGCGCGCACGACAACCGCCAGCTCTTTTCCAATCACTTCCTGGACGAGCGCCTCCCGACTGATCCCGTCTGGAACGCCGTGGAAGAGGAGGCCGAGCGGGTGCGGCGCGCGCTGCGGGAGCGGCTGGGTACGCAGCGCGCGGCGCTGGAGGGCGCCAGCGAGCGGCAAACCGAGGAGCGCTGGATCATCCCCGTGCTCCGCGAGCTGGGCTGGGGGTTCGAGGTCCAGCCGGTGAGCCGTCGCCAGGGGAGCACGCAGTTTCCGGATTACGCCCTCTTCGCCTCGCAGGCGGAGGCCGACGTGGCGGCGCACCATGACCACCGCTCCCTGCTGAAGCGGGGGATCGGGGTGCTGGAGGCCAAGCGCTGGGCGCGCGGTCTGGACGGCCGGGGTGTAGCCGCGGACGAAGATCCCAACCGCGTTCCCTCGTCGCAGATCGTCAACTACCTGATCCGCGCCGAGCAGCCCTGGGGGGTGCTCACCAACGGCGGCGAGTGGCGGCTATACCTGCGCGACGCGGACTTCGCCGACACGGTGTTCTTTGCCGTGGACCTCCCGGCGCTCCTCGGCGACGGCGAGCTGGCGCTCGGCGACGCCGGCCACACGCTCCCCGCGCGCGAGGCGTTCCGCTACTTCTACCTGTTCTTCCGGCCGGAGGCGTTCCGCCCCACGCCCGAGGGGCACCGCTGGCTGGACCTGGCGCGCGGCGCCTCGTTGGAGTACGCCCGCGCGGTGGAGGACGCGCTCAAGCCCCGCGCCTACCGGGCGGTGACCGCGCTCTGCCGCGGGTTCGCCGCGACCGGGGCTTTCGACCCGCGCTCGCTCCGCACCGACCCGGCGCTCGCCGGCGCGGTGCTCGACAACGCGCTCACCCTCCTGTTCCGTCTCCTCTTCGTGCTGTACGCCGAGTCGCGCGACCTGCTCCCGCTGCGCACCAACCCGGCGTACCGCGGCAAGTCGCTGCTGGCGCTCCGCGAGCGCGCCGCCGAGGCACGCGACCGCGGCCGCACTCTCTTCCCGCGCGGCAAGGACCTCTGGGGCGACCTGCACGACCTGTTCGAGATCGTGGACGGCGATCCCAAGTGGGCGGGACTCGGCATCCCCGTCTACAACGGCGGTCTCTTCGACCCCGCCCGCCACCCGTGGCTGGAGGCGCACTACCTCGCCGACCCGCAGATGGCCGAGGCGCTCGACCTGCTTTCCCGCGTGGAAGACCCCGAGGCGGGCGGGCTGCACTTCGTGGACTATACCGCGCTGGACGTGCGCCACCTCGGCTCCATCTACGAGGGGCTGCTGGAGCATGCGCTGCGCGTCGCCGACGAGGATCTGCCCGCGATCACCATGCGCGGACAGACGGTCCGCGACGCGGTGCCGCGCGGGGACCTTTACCTGGCCGGCGACCGCGGCGAGCGCCACACCACCGGCTCGTTCTACACGCCGGACTACATCGTCCAGTACGTGGTGGAGCGGACGCTCGCCCCGCTGGCCGAAGGGCGCTCGGCCGCGGAGATCCTGAACCTCAAGGTGCTCGACCCCGCCATGGGAAGCGGGCACTTTCTGGTCGCCGTCACCTCCTTTCTGGCCCGCGCCGCCGTGCGCGCCGCCGCGGAAGGCCCACAGCCGCTGCTCGGCGACTTCGCCGTGCCGGACCCCGAGCACCTGCGTCGTCTGGTGGTGGAGCGCTGCATTTTCGGCGTCGACAAGAACCCGCGCGCCGTGGAGCTGGCCAAGCTGGCGCTCTGGCTCGCCACGGTGCGCAGGGACAAGCCGCTCAACTTTCTGGACCACCACCTGCGCGTGGGCGATTCGCTGGTGGGCGCCCGCCTGAGCGGGATGGGCGCGCTCCCGGGGCGGGGCGGGGCGCTCGCCGGGCGCGAAGGGGCGGGACAGGTCAACGTCTTCGAGGGCGCCTTCCGGCAGTCGCTCTTCCGCGCGCTCGGGTTCCTCGCGCAGATCGAGCACCTCCCTTCGGACACGGAAGAAGACATCAAGGTCAAGGAGGGGCTGTTCCGCCAGGCGGACGCCGCGTTGGACCGCTTCCGCGAAGCGGCGGACGTATGGACCAGCGCGCTATTCGGGAACCGGGAGATGGTGGACGCGCCGGGACGCGAAAAGCAGGTGGACGCCCTCGCCGACCGCTACGCCCGCGCCGTCG
>JACDHR010000144.1 GCA_013820915.1 Gemmatimonadota bacterium | reverse complement strand
GTGGTTCACATGTAGCGTTGGCGACCGCGAAACTTGACCCGGCCCTTCTTCATGAATCCTTCGTAGTGCCGCAGCAGGAGATGCTGCTGCATCTGCTGAACGGTGTCGAGTGCTACACCCACGATGATCAGCAGCCCGGTTCCGCTCAGCACGTTACCGAGGAACGGCAGCCCGAAGGCGTCGAGCAGGAGCAACGGGATCACCGCGATTCCCGCGAGGAACAACGCCCCCGGGAACGAGATCCGGCTCAGCACCCGGTCGATGTACTCGGCGGTGCGGGCGCCCGGCTTCACGCCGGGGATGAACGCACCCTGCTTCTTCAGGTTCTCCGCGAGATCCACCGGGTTGAAGATGATCGCGGTGTAGAAGTAGGTGAAGAACACCGTAAGTAGCGCGAAGCTCAACCAGTAGGCCCAGGTACCGTACTGGAACCAGGCCGCCATCTCGTTGATCCAGCTGATTTCCGAGAATGCTGCAAATGTACCGGGCACGATGACGATCGACATCGCGAAGATGATCGGCATCACGCCCGCCGAGTTCACGCGCAGCGGGATGAACGACTTCTGGCCTTCGCGAACCCGGCCGCGTCCGACGACCTTACGCGGGATCTGGATCGGGATCTTCCGGACCGCCATCGTGATGGCGACCGTCCCGACCACGATGACAAGCATCATCGCCAGCAGGAAGATCAGCCCCAGCACCGTGACCTCGCCGATGCGGACGAGCTCCGCCGTCTGCCGGACATCGGCGGGGAGCCGCTCGATGATCGAGAAGAAGATGAGAAGGCTCATGCCGTTGCCGATGCCGCGCTCGGTGATCTGCTCGCCCAGCCACATGACGAACACCGCACCGGTCGTCAGCATCAGGATCATCGTCAGCGTGAACCCGAAACCGGGGTTCACGACCGCACCGGGGATCCCCTGCAGGAACATCGCATATCCGTACGCCTGGGCTGCCGAGAGGCCAACCGTGGCGTAGCGAGTATACTGCGTCAGCTTCTTCCGCCCCTCTTCCCCCTCCTTCTGCATCTTCTCGATGGTGGGGAACACCGCGGCCAGCAGCTGGAACATGATGCTGGCCGAGATGTAGGGCATGATACCGAGGGCGAACACCGTAGCACGGGAAAGCCCGCCCCCGACGAACATGTCGTAAATCCCGAAGACCGTCCCCTGCAGCTGGCCCGCGAACTCCCGGAGAGCTACGACATCGATACCGGGAGCAACGACGTGCGCACCAAGTCGGTAAACCAGCAACATCAGGAGCGTAAAGAGGATCTTCTCCTTGAGCTCCGGGACTCGAAATAGCGCAGCAACAGGATTGGCCATAATCAGCCGAGCTCCAGGATCCGGCCGCCCTGACCCTCGATCTTCTCGCGGGCCGACTTGCTGAACGCGTGGGCCGAGACGTTGACGTTGCGCGTCAGCTGACCGGTGCCGAGCACCTTGATCGGCAGCTTCGAGCGGCCGATGAGCCCCCGCCCGAGAAGAATCTCGGGGGTGATCTCGGTCTCCTCGAGCTGCTCCAGCTGGTACAGGTTCACCACCTGGTACTCCGTACGGTTCAGCGGAGCGAAGCCGCGCTTCGGCAGGCGCCGCTGCAGCGGCATCTGACCGCCTTCGAAGTGGGGCTTGCCGCCGCCCGGCCCGCTATGGCCGGCACGCGCCTTCGCGCCCTTGTGCCCCTTGCCGGAGGTCTTTCCGGTTCCGGAGCCCGGTCCGCGGCCCAGACGCTTGCGGTCGCGGTGCGACCCCTCCGGACGCGGGAGATTGTTCAGATCGGCCATGTTATACCTGCCCTTCTTCGGCTTCCGTGACCTCGACGAGGTGACGAACCTTGAAAATCATTCCGCGGATCGCGGCGTTGTCCTCCTGAAGCACCGAGCGCTGATGCTTGAGCCCGAGAGCCTTCAGGGTGTTCTTGTGGCTGTGCGGAGCACCGATGCCGCTACGGATCTGCTTGATTTTGAGCTTAGCCACGGCCACCTCCGATCGCTTCCACCGGCACGCCCCGCTCCAGCGCCAGGCGCTCACGCGTGGTGAGTTTCGTCAGCCCGTCCATGGTGGCGTGTACCATGTTGAAGGGATTATTCGACCCCAGGCTTTTCGTGAGGATGTTGTTCACGCCCGCGCACTCCAGCACCGCGCGCACCGGCCCGCCGGCGATCACGCCGGTACCTTCGGCGGCCGGACGCATGAATACGCTGCCGGCTCCCGCCTTCCCGATGATGTCGTGCGGAATGCTGCCACTGGTGACGGGCACCGGAACCATTGCCCGGCGCGCGGACTCGAGCGCCTTGCGCACCGCCTCCGAGACCTCGTTCGCCTTGCCAGTGCCGATCCCCACCTTGCCCTGCTGATCGCCCACGGCAACCAGTGCTGTGAACGAGAAGCGCCGGCCGCCCTTCACCACCTTGGCGACACGGTTGATGTGGATCACGTTCTCTTTGAGATCCGACTCGCGCCGATCACGGCCGCCGCGCGAACCCCCACGATCCCCCCGCTCACCGCCGCGGCCGCCCTGTCCGCCGCCCGGACCACCCTGCCCGCTGGGGCCACCGGGTCCACCGGGGCCGCCACGTCCACCCTGCCCGCCACGACCCGCTCCACCGCCACGGCCCGCTCCACCGCCCTGGCCGCCACGAGGTCCCTGACTCCGGTTCTGTTCTTGTGCCACGCGTCCCCCTAAAACTCGAGGCCGCCCTCGCGGGCGCCTTCAGCGAAGGCCTTGACACGGCCATGATAAATATAGCCCCCGCGGTCAAATACCACGCGGGTGATCCCCTTCTCGCGGGCGCGCTCGGCCAGGAGCTTACCGGCCTGCCGGCTGATCTCCGTCTTCGTCAACCCTTCACCGGAGCGCCGCTCGCGCAGCTCGGGAGCCAGCGTGGAGAGCCCGAACAGCGTAGCGCTGCGGGTGTCGTCCACGAGCTGCCCCTCCATCTGGGTGAGCGAGCGATACACGACGAGCCGCGGCCGATCCGGGGTGCCGTTCACCTTCTTGCGGACACGCAGGTGGCGTCGGATGCGCTGGTGGCGCCGTGTCGTAAGCTTTGTCTTCGCCATCGATTCTTTCCCTTAATGTTGACTATGCGATGACCCGAGGGCGGCTTACTTGCCGCCGGCCTTGCCGGCCTTCCTGCGGATCACCTCGCCCTGGTACTTCACGCCCTTGCCCTTGTAGGGCTCCGGCGGGCGCAGCGACCGGATTTCGGCTGCCACCTGTCCTACGACCTCCTTGTCGATCCCCATCACCTCGACCACGGTGGGCGAGGCGGCATTCAGGTTGATCCCCTTCGGAGCGTGGTATTCCACCGGGTGGGAGAAGCCGAGGCTGAGGTTCAGCCCGAACGGGCGGTTCTCCGCGCGGTAGCCGACGCCCACGATCTCGAGCGTCTTCTTGTACCCGGTGGTCACACCCTCGATCATGTTGGCGACCAGCGTGCGGCTCAGCCCGTGCAGCGAGCGGTGCTCCGGATTATCCGAGGGCCGCTCGACCAGCACATCGTCTCCCTCGCGCCGCACAGCCATATCTCTATGCAGCGTGCGGCTCATCTCGCCCTTCGGGCCCTTCACACGGACCAGTGACCCGTCGATCGCTACCTCGACGCCGGTCGGGACCGGGATCGGTCTTCTTCCAATACGTGACATTTCGCTTCTCGCTTTCTCGTTACCACACGATGGCGAGCAACTCGCCACCGACGCGGGCAGACCGGGCGGCGCGGTCGTTCAGAAGGCCGCGGGGAGTGGACAGAATTGCCATTCCCAGCCCATTACGAACGCGCGGGATCTCGCTCACGCCCACGTACCTGCGCAGACCCGGCTTGGAGACGCGGCGCAGCTCACGGATGATCGGCTTGTCCTGATAATACTTCAGGTATAGGCGCAGCACCCCGTGCTTCCCGTCGTCCAGCATCTTGTAGTCATGAATGTAGTGGTTCTCCTTGAGAAGACGTGCGATCTCCGTCTTCAGCTTGGAGACCGGCATGTCCACCCTCCGCAGGCGCGCCTGTCCGGCGTTGCGAATGCGGGTGAGCATGTCGGCAATCGGATCCGTCATCATACGGCTGCTTCTCCTATAGTATCCGGTCGCACGCGGCGCCGGACTGGTAGGAAGTGATTATGTGCGGAAACACGGCACGGCCTCGCGCTCACAGAGGGTGCCGATCAGCATCCTCTGTAAACTCGAGCTTGAAGCCGGTTCCCTGTTCCTTGCCGTGCTACCAGCTCGCCTTGCGGACGCCCGGGATTTCGCCGCGCAGCGACATCTCTCGGAAGCAGATCCGGCAGAGGCCGAATTTGCGGATGAAAGCGCGGGGGCGGCCGCAGCGGTTGCAGCGGTTCCGAATCCGGACCTCGAACTTCGGCCCCTGCTTGATTTTCTCGATCAGTGCCTTGCGTGCCATCTCGCGATCAGTTGAGCGGTGAAAGTTCTCTTGGTTACGCGCTGACGAGCACGGGCGTCTCGCCGCGGAACGGCATCCCGAGCTCGCGCAGTAACGCGATCCCCTCGTCGTCCCGATTCGTGGAGGTCACGAATGTGACATCCATGCCGTGGACTTTCTCGACGCGGTCGTAGCTGATCTCCGGGAAGATCAGCTGCTCCTTCACGCCGAGGGTGTAGTTGCCGCGACCGTCGAACGAGCGGGTCGGGAGGCCGCGGAAGTCCCGCATGCGGGGCACCGCAACATTAATGAAGCGGTCCATGAACTCCCACAGCCGCTCGCGGCGCAACGTGACGGAGACGCCGACCGGCATCCCCTCGCGAAGGCCGAAGTTGGAGATCGCCTTCTTGGCGCGGCGGATCACCGGCTTCTGTCCGGTGATGAGGCCCAGCTCGGCGATCACCGAGTCGAGCAGCTTGGCGTTCTTGGTCGCCTCGCCGACCCCGACGTTGATGACCACCTTCTCCAACTTGGGCACCTGCATCACGCTGCGGAAGTTGAACTGCTCCCGCAGGCGGCCGCGCACCGTCTGCTCGTAATACGTCTGCAGGCGGGGCCGCGGCTTCGTGCCGTTGCCACTTGCTCCGGTGTTCTCCTCAGCGCCCGCGTTTCCGTTTTCCATTGGTCTTCTCCAGGGTTCCGTATCCCAGTGCGGCGGAAATGCCCACCGGGGCGGTCACTCTCGTGCCGATTCCGTCTCTGTCGCTACACCTTCGGGACGACGCGGCCGGAGCGGGTCGAGACGCGCTCCTTCGTGCCATCCCCGCTTACCTGCACCCGCACCCGCGTGGGCTCGCCCGTAGATGGATCGATCAGCATCACGTTCGAGGCGTGGATCGGTGCCTCGAAGCTGATGATCCCGCCATCGGGATCCTGGGCGGAGGGGCTGCGGTGACGCTTGCGGAGGTTCACTCCCTCTACCACCACGCGGGTCTTCTCCCGATCCACGCGGAGCACCGTGCCCTCCTGACCGCGATAGTTACCCCGGATCACCTTGACTCGGTCCCCTTTGCGGATCTGCAGCTTTGGCATCAGAGCACCTCCGGCGCCAGGGACACGATCTTCATGAACTTCTTCTCGCGCAGCTCGCGGCCCACCGGGCCGAAGATGCGGGTGGCGCGGGGCTCACCGGCGTCGTTGATGATGACCGCCGCGTTCTCGTCGAAGCGGATGTACGACCCGTCCTTGCGGCGCATCTCCTTCCTCGTGCGGACGACAACCGCCTTGGCAACGTCGCCCTTCTTCACCGTTCCATCGGGGAGCGCGTCCTTGACGGCCACGACCACGATGTCACCGATGCGGGCGTAGCGCCGCTTGCTGCCGCCGAGCACGCGGATCACCAGGGCGCGCTTGGCACCGCTGTTGTCCGCGATCCTGACCATAGACTCTTGCTGGATCATTGTATCTCTCCCCGCCCGTTACTTCGCGCGCTCGAGCACTTCGACCACCCGCCAGCGCTTGAGCTTGCTGAGCGGACGCGTCTCCGTGATCCGGACGACATCGCCGATACGATAGTCGTTGTTCTCGTCGTGAGCGTGGTACTTCTTCGAGCGCGTTACCTGCTTCCCGTACAACGGGTGCGCGAGGCGGCGCTCCACCATTACCACGACCGTCTTGTTCATTTTGTCTGAGACGATCGTACCGACGCGGGTCTTCCGCCCGCCACGCTTTTCCTGCGAGCCCTCGGCTTGCAAGGCGTCGTTCGGCTGCACTTCCATGTTCCGGTCCTCCGCGGCTTCGCCGCTCCCTGGCGTGGCTTCCATTTACTGCACATCCTCCGCAGCGAGCTCGCGCTCACGCAAAACCGTTTTCATCCGTGCGATGTCGCGACGGAGGTGCCGCAGTTGCATCGGGTTCTCGAGCTCCATGGTGGCCGAGCGGAAGCGGAGATTGAAAATCTCGCGCTCGTTCGACTCGATGCGCGCCTGGACCTCTTCCGTGGAGAGCTCGCGCAGCGTCGGCGCATCCGCGTTGCGGGCCTTCGCGCCGCTCATGCTTCACCTCCCTCGCCCGCCGCACCGGCACGCTCACGCACTATGAAGCGCGACTTGACGGGAAGCTTGGCCGCGGCCAACTGCATCGCGCGCTTCGCGACGTCGGGAGCCACTCCTTCCAGCTCGAACATGATCCGGCCCGGCTTCACAACGGCAACCCACATCTCGGGGTTACCCTTACCCTTGCCCATCCGCACCTCGAGCGGCTTCTTGGTGATGGATTTGTCCGGGAAGATCCGAATCCACACCTTTCCGCCACGCTTGATGTGACGGGTCATCGCGATACGGGCCGCCTCGATCGTACGGCTGGTCACCCAGCCGGGCTCGAGCGCCTGAAGGCCATAATCACCGAAGGCCACGTAGTTGCCGCGAGTCGCCTTCCCCCGCATGCGGCCCTTCATCTGCTTTCTGTATTTTACTCGCTTTGGAGCAAGCATGATCCCCTCTCTTCCTCAGCTGTCAGACGAGTAGGTACGGCCGCGGCGGTCTTCGACCACCTCGCCCTTGAATACCCAAACCTTGACGCCGATCGTGCCATAGGTGGTCCGCGCAGTAGACTGCGCGTAGTCGATGTCCGCGCGCAGCGTGTGCAGCGGAACGCGGCCCTCGTGATACGATTCCGAGCGCGCGATCTCCGCGCCGTTGAGCCGCCCGCCGAGCTGAATTTTGATGCCCTCCGCACCCGCGCGCATCGCGTTCTGTACCGAGCGCTTCATTGCGCGGCGGAAGGAAACACGCTGCACCAGCTGATGCGCGATGCCGTCGGCGACCAACTGCGCGTCCACTTCGGGACGCTTGATCTCTTCGACGTTGATCGCCACTTCGCTCTTGCTCAGGCGCGAGAGCTCGTCGCGGAGCTTGTCGACCTCAGAGCCACCCTTCCCGATGACCACGCCGGGGCGCGCGGTGTGGATGGTCACGATCACCTTCTGCGGCTTGCGCTCGATCTCGATCTGCGAGAGCGAAGCGTGGCCAAGACGCTGGTGTAGATATCTGCGGATCGTCTCGTCCTCCGCCAAGAGCTGCGGGAAGGCGCGCTCGGCGTACCAGCGCGACTTCCAGTTCTTGACGATCCCGAGCCGGAATCCTATTGGATGAGTCTTCTGTCCCACCGGCTACTCCTTGCGGTCGACGATGATGATGATGTGACTGCTCCGCTTCATAATCGGGGTCGCGCGGCCCATGGCCCGCGGACGCCACCGCTTCTGAGTCGGGCCCTCGTTGACATACGCCTCGCGGACGATCAGCTCGTCCACGTCCAGGAAGTCTCCCCCCGCGTCTGCCTTCTGCTGAGCGTTCGCGACCGCGGAGCGGAGCGTCTTCTCGACCGGCTGGGTCGCGGCGCGCTTGGAGAACTTTAGAATCGAGTATGCCTCGTTGACGTCGCGGCCACGGATCAAATCCACGACCATCCGCACCTTGCGGGGGGACATACCGACGTTCTTTGCAATCGCACGAGCTGTAGCTGTATCCATTGGTTTTATCTCCTCGCGCGTTCTAGCGGGCTTTGGTGCGCTTGTCGGCCAACTTGCCGCCATGCCCGCGGAACATCCGCGTCGGAGCAAACTCGCCCAGCTTGTGTCCGACCATGTTCTCGGTAAGGTACACCGGGATGAACTTGTTCCCGTTGTGTACCGCCAATGTGTGCCCGATGAAATCCGGCGTGATGGTCGAGCTGCGCGACCATGTCTTGATTACGCGCCTCTCCCCACGCTCGTTCATCGCGCCGACCTTCTTGAGGAGGCTTTCCTCCACGTACGGTCCCTTCTTCAGACTTCTGGGCATGCTTCCTCGCTCTTAGTCGGCTCCCGGTGCCACACCGGCAGCGAAATCCACGTGATGTCCAGTGGTGGACGCACAACCGCCTCACCCGGCCCTGCCATTCCAGCGTCTACGACTTCGTCGCTTTACCGCGCTTACGGCCGCGGACGATCATCCTGTTCGAAGGTTTCTTGCCCTTGCGTGTCTTCAGGCCCTCGCGCTTGCCCCAGGGCGAGCTCGGGTGCCCTCCGCCGGAGGTTTTGCCTTCACCGCCGCCGTGCGGGTGGTCCACCGGGTTCATTGCGACGCCGCGGACCTTGGGGCGCTTGCCGCGCCAGCGATTTGCGCCGGCCTTGCCGATCGACTGCTTGCTGTGGTCGACGTTGCCAACCTGGCCGATCGTAGCCATGCATTCGCGCCGTACCAGCCGAACCTCGGTAGAGGGGAGACGAAGGGTGACATGCTCCCCCTCCTTGGCCACCACCTGCACGCCCGCTCCGGCGGAGCGAGCCATCTGAGCGCCCTTGCCGGGCCGCAGCTCCACGTTGTGGACCGTGGTGCCGAGCGGGATCTCCGCGAGGGGCAGCGCGTTGCCGATGCGGACATCCGCACCCGAACCCGACTGCACCGTATCGCCGACCTTCAGCCCAACCGGGTGAAGGATGTAACGCTTTTCGCCGTCGGTGTAGAAGACCAGCGCCAGGTTCGCGCTGCGGTTCGGATCGTACTCGATCGCCGCGACTCGGCCGGGGATCCCGGCCTTGGTACGCTTGAAGTCGATGATCCGGTACAGCCGCTTGTGGCCGCCGCCGCGGCGGCGCGAAGTGATGTGGCCATGGTGATTGCGGCCGCCCGACTTCGAAAACGATTCGGTGAGCGACTTCTCCGGCTCGGTCTTCGTGATCTCCGTGCGCTGGCTGATCGCACGGAACCGCGTGCCGGCCGTCATCGATTTGAACTGTTTGATCGGCATAGAATCAGACCCCCTCGAAAATTTCGATTGTATCGCCCGGCTGGAGCGTGACAATCGCCTTCTTCCAAGACGCCCGTCGGCCGATGAACCGGCCCACGCGGCGCTCCTTCCCCGCGTACCGCATCGTGCGAACGTTGCGAACCTTGACGTTGAAAAGAGCCTCTACCGCCTTGGCGATCTCGATCTTGTTCGCGGTGTTCGCAACAACGAAGCCGTAGGCCCCGTTGCGCTCGAGTTGGTC
>JACDHR010000143.1 GCA_013820915.1 Gemmatimonadota bacterium | reverse complement strand
CGTGTACTCGGCCGTGGGCCGTCCGCAGGGCCGGGGAAAGGTGGAGCGCCTCTTCGGCACGTTGAATACAGAACTGCTCCCCGAGCTGCCCGGCTATCTCGTCGGTGGCAAGCCGGTCACCCCGCCTCGGCTCTCGCTGTCGGAGCTGGACGTGGCGATCGGCGCCTTCCTGATCGGAACGTATCACGCCCGGGAGCACCGGGAGATCGGCGTGCCGCCGCGCCTGGCGTGGCTCGGGGAGGGCTGGCTGCCCCGCATGCCCGAGAGCCTTGAAGAGCTGGACGGCTTGCTGGTCCTGGCGGCGAAGTCGCGTGTCGTCCGTCGCGACGGCATCCACTTCCAGGGGCTGCGGTATCTCGACCCCACGCTCGCCGCCTACGTCGGTGAGACGGTGACCCTCCGCTACGATCCGCGCGATCTCGCCGAGATCCGGGTGTTCCACCGCGACCGCTTCCTCTGCCGGGCGATCAGCCCGGAACACGCCGGCAGCACGATCACCCTCAAGGACATCCAGGCTGCCCGTGCCGCGCACCGCCGGGCGCTGCGCGAGGAGATCCGCGAGCGGATCGCGCGCGTCGCCGATTTCTTGCCGAACCCTGTCCCGCCCGCTGTTCCGCCTCCGCCTCGGCCTCCGCTGCCCACCCGATCGGCCCCGCGGCTGTGGACCTACTTCGAGGATTCGAGATGAGCACGGGTTCGGCGGGTCCCCGGAGCGGGAGCTTCATCGCCACCCAGGAACACCGGCGATTCACCGAGTTCGCCCGAACGGTGCAGCGACACCGCTACATCGGCCTGTGCTACGGTCCGGCCGGGGTCGGCAAGACGCTCTCGGCCCGGCGCTACGCCCACTGGGACCTGGCCGAACCTCTGTTGCTCGCCTGGGGACCCCGGGAGCCGTCGGATGCGAAGGTCTACGCCGCACTCGCTCGCTCGCGTACGGTCTTCTACACCCCGGCGGTGGGCGCCTCGCTGCGTGAACTGCGCAGTGAGCTCGAGCGTCTGACCACGCGTGTGAATGCCTGCATCGACGAGCACGTGCAGCGAGGCCAGCCCGCTCAGGGGATCTCCTCGAGCGGCGGCGTCGGTCTGCTGATCATCGATGAGGCCGAGCGTCTGTCCGCCACGGCCCTCGAGTACATCCGGGATCGGTTCGACCGCACGGACATCGGACTGCTGCTCATCGGCATGCCGGGAATGGAGAAGCGCCTAGCGCGCTACCCTCAGCTCTACAGCCGAATCGGCTTTGCCCACGTGTATCGGCCGCTGCAGGGCGAGGAACTCTCCTTCGTTCTGACGCGGCACTGGCTGCGCCTGGGCATGACGCTCGACGATGCGGATTTCACCGATGCCCAGGCGATCGCCGCGATCGCCCGCCTCACCGGGGGGAACTTCCGCCTGCTGCAGCGGCTGTTCCTGCAGATCGAGCGCGTTCTGCGCCTCAACGACCTGAGCGTGATCACCAACGACGTGGTCGAGGCGGCCCGCAGCACCCTCGTGATTGGCGCCACGTAGCGCTGAAGATTCTGCGCCACGCATCGATGAAGATCACAGCCGTGGAGCGCCGCAGCGTTGCAAAAACGGGCGTTATTGCACGCCAAGAGCCCAAGTGGGAGGGCCGAAGGAGCGGAGGCTCTAACGGAGGAGGCTCAGAGGCGCGGGGCAATGCGCCGTAGCCTTGGATCAGGCCGAAAGTATGCCCGGCCCTACGTCCTTTGTGCAACCGGGTGTTCCGCCTGCTGCGCAGGGCCGTTACTCCGGGCCTTCAGCAGCGACTCGGTGAACGCCGCTCGCTCCTCGGAGCGGGCGAGCTCTGCTTCGAGCTCCTCCAGGCGGAGCTGTGTTGACTGGAAATCGGGCGAGAGCTGCTGATTCTGAGCTGCGAGCCGCTGCTGATTCGCTCCGCCGGGGCCACGCTATGCGCCGCTTTGTTAGCTGCAACGGTTCGGCAGGCCGCCGCGCAGTGCCGCGACCGATGACGGCGGCTACTCGGCTCGCAGCGCCTCCGTCGGCTGGATGCGCAGGCCGCGGCGGGCCGGGCCGGCGGCGGCGAGGAGCCCGACGAGGAGCATGAACAGGGCGGTCGCGGGGACGAGCAGCAGGCCGTTTCCGTTCATCAGCACGCCGCCGCTGATCTGGTCGAGCGCCATCGCCGCGGTGAGGCCGACACCGACGCCGAGCGCGATCTGCCGCGTCGCACGGGCGAGCACGCTCGACAGGATGCGGCGCGCCGGGGCGCCGAGCGCCGAGCGGATCCCGATCTCGCGCTTCCGCTGGTTCACGGTGAACGACATGAGCGCGTGGATCCCGGCCGCCGAGAGGAGGAGCACGCTCCCCGTGATGAGGGCGATGACGATCGCCAGCCGCGCGCCCACGCGCGCGAACTCGCGGTACATCGCGTCGAGCGAGCTCGTCTCGGAGAGCTGCAGCATCGGGTCGACCGAGGTGGCGATGCGACGCAGCGTCGGCGCGAACGCCTCCGGCGTCTGCCCGCGCAGCCGGATCGTCAGCAGTCCACCGCTCCGCTCCCCCGGCATTACCAGGCGGTACATCGCCCGCGCGCTCCCCCCCGGGGTCCGGACGCCGGGGGGGAAGTCCTCGACGACGCCAGCGATGGTGTGCCACGGGTTCTCGTCGTCGCCGTAGCTCCGGAGCCGCACGCGCCGGCCCACCGGGTCGCCGGCGCCGAGGACCTCGGTGACGAAGCTGCGGTTCACCACCACCGGGCGGTCGGTCGCGGGGAGCGCGGCGTCCGCCGTCGTGAAGGTCCGCCCCGACACCATCCGTACGTCGAAGAGGCCGAAGTAGCTGGTGTCCACTGTCTTGACGCCTACCCGCTGCGGGGGCAGGTCCACCCCATCCACCTCGATCACGTCATGGCCCCAGGCCCACGGTTCGCTGACGGCGACGGTCGTGCCGACGACCCCCGGCTCGGTCGCGAGCCGCGCGAGCAGCGCGGTCACGATCGTGCGCGCGCTGTCGGCCGCCACGCTGTCCGCGCGCGCGTCGGTGGTCGCCTCCACGTCTCGCTCGACGAGGAAGCTCGTCGTGAGGTACTCGCCGGCCGCGAACCCGGGCGGCTGCAGCGCCATCCGGACCATCTCTCCGCCATAGAACATCGCCGGCGGCAGGATGGCCACGGCCATCGCGACCTGCGCGACGATGAGCACCGTCCAGGTGCGCCCGAGCTGCGCCTTGGCGCCGCTCCCGAGGCTCCCCATCGCCACGCGGAGCTGCGAGCCGGTGGCCCGCAGCGCGGGGAGGACGCCCACGATCACCGAGGCGAGCAGCGCCAGCGCCAGCGCGTACACCACGGTGCCCACCGAGAGGCCGGAGTGGATCCAGAACGGCGGGTGCCCGTCGAATGCGTCGGCGAGGAAGCGATCGAACATGCGCAGCCCGACGGCGACGATTCCCAGGCCGACGAGCGCCGAGAGCCCCGAGAGGACGAACGCCTCGGCGAAGAGTTGCGCGACGATGCGACCCCGTGTCGCGCCGAGGGCGGTGCGCACGGCGATCTCGGCGGTGCGGGTGACGGTGCGCGCGTACACCAGCACCGCCACGTTGACGGCGACGATGACGAGGAGGAGCGCGATCAGGAACCGCATCACGGCCATCGTCTCGGACTCGTTCTCGGCCTCGCCGTTGACGAAGATGTCCGTGTAGGGGGTGATCCGCGACTCCAGGTGCGCGAGCTCCGGCGGCCCCTCGGCGGCGAGGCGGCGGCCGATCACGCTCAGCTCCGCCTGCGCCGACTCCTTCGTCGCGCCGGGCGCGAGACGGCCGAACACGTCGAGGCTCGGCCCCATCCCCGGCGCGACCGGCGCGCTCGGGTCGATGCGGAGCGGGATCCAGTACTGATGATTGACCGGGAATGCGAACCCGTCCGGCATGACGCCGACGATGGTGTGCGCGGTGCGGCCGATGCGGATCTCCCGCCCGACGATCCTGGGGTCGCCGCCGAAGCGCGACCGCCAGGCGTCGTAGCCGATCACCACCACCGGGGGCGCGCCCGGCTGCTCGTCGTCGTCGAGGAGGGTGCGGCCGAGGAACGGGGACACCCGCGCCACGCGGAAGCCGGACGCCGTCATCTCGGCGAGCGTGATCGGCTCCCCCTGCCCCGTCTCCATGACGATGTTGCGCCCGACGGTGCGGAAGGCGCCGAGGTCGACGACCGAGCGCAGCTCGCGCCGCCAGGCCAGGAAGTCGTGCAGCACCCGCGTCTCCTTGAACTGCCGCTGCGTGTCGAACTTGGCGAGTGCGACGACCCGGTCGCCCTCGTGCAGCGGCAGCTCGGGATAGAAGTACGAGTTGACGACCGCGTAGGCGCCGGCGCCGAGGGCGACGGCGACGGCCATGCCGAGGCCGCCAACGATGGCGAGTCCGGGGGACTTGAACAGCATCCGCAGGCCCAGCTTCAGGTCGAGCGAGAGGCCGCTGGCCCAGGCGAGGGTCCGCCCGTCGCGCATGGCCTCCCGGTGCCCCTCCACCCCCCCGAAGGCGAGCACGGCCTGGCGCCGCGCCTCCTCCGCGCTCATCCCCTCGCGGAGGTTCTTCTCCGTTTCCATCTCGATGTGGAAGCGCAGCTCCTCGTCCATGCGCGCCTCGGCAGACCTGCGAGCGAGCAGGCGCAGCCGCGCCCGCATCCCGTGTATCCATCTCATGGCGGTCCTGTTGCGGAAGGGGGGATGTCGGGTGCCGTCAGGGGGTGTGGAGCACGAGCTCCAGGGCCGCGGCGAAGCGGCGCCAGCTCTCAAGCTCGGCGCCGAGGGCGCGGCGCCCCGCGGGGGTGAGCTCGTAATAGCGCGCCCGACGGTTGTTCTCCGTGGTCTGCCAGTCGCTCGTGATCAGACCCTCCTTCTCCAGCCGCTGCAGGGCTGGGTAGAGCGAGCCCTGGTTGACTTCCAGCACCCCGCCCGAGATCTGCTGCACGCGCTGGCTGATCCCCCAGCCGTGCAGGGGCTCCAGCGAGAGCGTCTTCAGCACCAGCAGGTCGAGCGAGCCCCGCAGGGCGTCCGTCTGGGAGCGAGGGGTCACGGCGGAATCCGGGCGAGAGGTTCTGTAGCTGTCGAGAGTAACATGCACACCATTCCTGTAGCTGTCAAGGGGAACGTGCGCGGGTCGCCACAGCACCATGTCCGCCTGGGGAGGCGATCACAACGTCCTCATGGTGTGGCCTCCTGCGGGGGTGAACTCGAGGGTGGGCAAAGAGGATGAAGTCGGCTCCGCCACACAGGCCGGAGTACTACCGAGCTCGAGCGGCGCGGGGTTCCTCCGTGTCGTGCGAAAACGACCGTTATCGCACGCCTTCTTCCGAATTCTGCTTGCGAAAACGGTCGAGTACCGCAACGCGCAAAAACGGGCGATAAAGCGGCGAGCCGGATTTGCATGTCAGAGCCACACCGACGTATCAGAACCACCTCACAGGTATAGGCACCGGGAACTGAAACCGAGATGGGTTTTGACACCAAGGCTCAACAACCTCAGTGGACTTGATCGGAGGCCTCCGCGGAGTCTCAGAAACGGTAGCTTGGTAAACGGGCTGGGTACTCTGAACCGTTCGGCGCACCCGTCATCGCCTTCATTGCACGGCAGACTGTTGTCCTGGCCGAACGGTAACGGGTCGCTTGACACCGCTCACCTCGACGAGATAGTTGCCGGGGAAGAGTTCTCGTGCATTGCCGGTGCGTTCGTAGCCTAACTGTTTCTCCCCGGAGGCATCGTAGATATAGTAAAGGTCGTCGCCTGTGCCCAGCACCACCACGCTTCCAAGGGTTCCGCTCGCAGCCACGGTCGATGACAAACCTACGCGCTCGGGTTGTGGAACAGCGGTGGATGCTGATGCCGCCTCGACCGAGGCCGAAGGGATGGTGTTCTCTTCACCGGTCCGCTGAGCAATCGGCAGATCCACCGACTCGGTCTGCTCCACCACCCGAGCGGCCTCTTCCGAAGACTTCTGGTGCCACAAATAGCCAACAAGCGCGAGCACAAGCACGCTACCCAATACCGCGATGATAATCCGAGATGGGCCTGTTCGGGTCGGGCTCGGCTCACTCTGCGCCGATGGAGGATGTAGCCCAGTCGGCTCTGTCTTCGCCTGAACGTGTGGTCGTAGTGCCTTCACGAGCACCTGCACATCAGAATCCCAGCGTGCGTGCGTCAACTCGACCGCGTTGCGAAAGGCAAGCTCCTTCAGGTCTTCAGGCAGGACTTCAACGCGCGGCATGCTGGCCCCGCGCACCAGCACAGGGATGACCGGGATGTCCCGCTTGAGTGCGGAAGCGGTTTCGAGGCGAACGAAATCCATCGGGTCATCGAGCCGGCGCCGACCCGACCCATCGTTTGCATCAAGCCAGTTTGTGCCGATCAGTGCCAGGAGGACACCACAAGTGGCCACTTGCTCGTCAATCGCCCGGCGAAAGTCGCGCCCTGGCTCGATCCCCGCCACGTCCATGAACACCGAACCGTCGCCAAAATTCGCTACGAGATCATGGAACAAGCGGCCAGCCTGACCTTCGGCGTCTTCCCTCCGATAACTAATGAAGATTGCGCGCATGGCATTCTCCCAATTGAAGTCGCGTGTCACTTGCTGGACGGCTTGCCTGAATTGAATGCTGTTCGCGGACAAATACAGGATAAGCATGGAGAAGCGAATATCCTAGCTTGCTTCCATTCGGGAAGCCCCTGATTCAGTGCCGGCAGCGAGCAGAGCTGGGCGTGAGGGCGGATCTCAGACACCCGATCGCGACAATGTCACGCCCATGGTGGCCGCGTTGCTCGTGCCCTCGCAGTTTGGCGCCCGTGTCGAGCACGTTCCTACCGCACCCCGCGCTCCGTCTGGTCGATCCCCGCCCAGAGCCACAGCGCCACCTCTCCAGAGCCACAGCACCACCTCTTCCACCTCCCCTCTCAGCCTCGCGACTGCCGCCCCCGCTGTACCACCGAGTGCCCCCACTGCCGCCTCCCCATAGCCGACCGTCTTCCGCGCCACCTTCAGCAGATCCTGGTACGCGTCGAGTTGCTTGCCTTCCGTGCGCGCGTTGCACCGCCAAAACCTGCCGCTTCGCCCGCCTCGTGTGGTCGCTCCACAGAGCGAAGCCGCAGCGTTCCTTCGCCTCCTCCGCCAGCCGAGTCGGCACCCGCACCCTGTCGTGCAGCAGTGAGGAATCCGCGGGAGCATGGATGCTCGTCTCCACCACCGTGGCATCCACCCTCTCCTTGCGCCCTTTCTCTACCCTCCTGCGCTTCGCATGCTCCAGCAGCAGGCGGTTGATCTGCTCGAATAACCGCTGCCGCACCATCGTGCTCCGCAAGGCAGCCGGGCGGGTCCTCCGGCGCGATCGTCGCTCCCAGAAGCCCCAGTGCGACCACGACCGAGCGCCGCGCCGTGTCCTCCCCCTCCGGCAGACCCGCGAGAAGCGCGCGTAGTAGGTTCGCGTCCCGTACGATGCGTCCGAGGAGGCGCCCGGCGTCTTCGACGAGCAACGGGGCACGGCGCACCGGCAGCACCTCGAAGATCGCCTGTAGGGCGTCGACCCGGTCCACCAAGGCAATCGGAGGCCAGCACGCTATGGCAACCGGCCCATTCCTCCGCGGCGCTCTCCCGGTCCAGCACTTCAAGCGCCTCCTCGGCCAGTTCCATCGCGCGCCGGTAGGCATCGGGGAGGCTATTGGCGCATCGCAGGTGGACTTCGGCCAGGAGGCGTACCAGCGGAACCCATTCCACCGGGTCGGTCTCCCGCGGGTAGAGGGAGAGCACCTCTTCCAGGGACTCGACGGCGCGGCGCGCGTTCTCCACGGCGTCTCCTTCGACGCGCCGCGAGAGAGCATCAGCGAACATCAATTTTACCCCCGCCCACCCTTCCGGGCTCGATTCCCGGGTCCACACCCCCTCGGCTTCGCGCAGATGCTTGAGCGCGAGCTCTACGTTGTGCCCCGCCTCCCCCGATCGGCGCCCGAGATAGCCGTGGGCGAGTAGGCTGTGGCGCTTCGCCCACCAGTCCGGCAGAGAGATCTTCTGCACAAGGCTCTGCGTATCCTGGAGGCGTTCCGCCAAGATCTGGATACCCTCGTCCTGCTCGTCCGCGGAGCCAGCGAGGAGGAGGTTGGCGAGGACGTCAAGGATGCGCTCCCGCGAGAGGTTCGCGTCGAGGCCGGGAGCAGCAGCCTGGCGACCGACACGCTGTCCGTACTGGCGCAGGTAGAGAGCGCGAGAGGGCAGTGGGAGCGGGCCGCGCGCCTCTTCGGGGCGGTGGAGGCGCACCTCCGCAGCGTGGGCAGCAATGTGCCGCCGGAGGCGCGCGAGGCGTACGAGCGGGACCTCTCCGCCACGCGTGCCGAGCTGGGCGAGAGCGCCTGGGAGCGGCTCTCGCGGGGAGGCGCAGCGATGAGCCTGGAGGAGGTGATCAACTACGCGCTGGAGGAGCAAGGCTGAGCCGCCAGAGCGGTCTCCGCATCCCCTACCACAATCCGGTTTTGTGCAGCGCCACCGGGGGTGTGAAACCCCCGGCAGGAAAATACGGGCGTCCCCCGGACGCGCTTCCGCCCGCGAGGGCGGCCGCTGTGGCGCTGCACGCTGCGCGTGCACCGGACTACTCCCTGCCGGGTCGTGGCGCTGCTACGCACCGGACTACTATCGGCCCGGCAATGCCGGCAGCGCAACGAGATCCAGATGTGAGCACCAACCTCTGCGCCGCTATCCCGCCGGGGACGGGTTCTCCGCCGCGATGCGCTGCACGATCGCCATCGCCAGCAGGTTGACCAGCAGGAAGGAGCCCCCATAGCTGATGAAGGGGAGCGGAATCCCGGTGATCGGCATGATGCCGATGTTCATCCCGGTGTTGACGAAGACGTGGATGAACCAGCTCGCGAAGAGCCCGAAGGGCACCAGGCTGGCGAAGGGATCGGCGGTGCGGCTCGCGATGCGCACCAGCCGCCAGAAGACCAGCGCGAAGATCAGGATCACTGCCGCGACGCCGAGAAAGCCCCATTCCTCGCCGACGATGGCGAAGATGAAGTCGGTGTGCTGCTCGGGGATGAAGGCGAGGCGCTTCTGCGTCCCCTCGAGAAAGCCCTTGCCGGACCAGCCCCCGCTGCCGATGGCGACGCGCGCCTGGATCAGGTTGTAGCCCGCCCCGCGCGGGTCGATGCTCGGGTCCAGGAAGACCAGGATCCGGTTCTTCTGGTACTGCGCCAGGCTCTCCCAGAAGGGGAGCGCGATCGCGCCGGCCGCCACATTCGCCACGAAGACCGAGGCCGCCTCCGCCACCCGGGGCCGCGCCAGGAAGAGCCCCGCCGCGACGATCGTGATCCAGGCGCCCCACACCCAGGTGTTGAACGCCAGGAAGAGCGCCAGGGCGGGGCTGACCAGGAAGAACATCATCCGCAGCGGCGTACCCGCCCAGCAGAGCGTCGCGATCAGG
>JACDHR010000498.1 GCA_013820915.1 Gemmatimonadota bacterium | reverse complement strand
CCGTACTTCGCTGAGGAGCTGGCCGATTCGGGATATCGCGGGCGTACAGGTTCGGATGTCACCGGCCGCGGGTCCCGCGGTGTTGGGTTTCCCGCGGCCGGAGATCGTCGTGCCGGAGTGGCTGATGGAGAGGTCGCCCGAGGAACAGCGGTTGGTGCTGCTGCACGAGCGAGAGCATCTCCGTGCCCACGACCCTCTCATCTTATTCGCCGGCTGCCTGACTGCAGCGCTCATCCCCTGGAATCCGATCGTCTGGTGGATGCTCCTGCGGCTGCGGCTCGCCGTGGAGCTGGACTGCGATCGGCGTGTGCTCTGCCGGGGTGTGCGGCCGCACGCATACGGCGTAATGCTGATCGATATGGCCGGACGTGGATCCGGCCTCGCCCCGGGTGTTCCGGCGTTCGCCGGCTCGCCCTCGACCCTTGAACGGAGGTTGCTTGCCATGAGTACACGTTTTTCAGGAACCGCCGCGGTGCGCGCTGCCGCGTTCGGCGTTCTCGGCGCCGCCGCCCTGCTCGCCGCCTGTGACACGCGCATGCCGACCGCGGCTGAAGTCGGGGCCATGGATGTGAGCGCGATGGAGGCGCAGGCGCGGGAATGGAAGCTGGTCACACCCGGCGCGGAAGATGTCACCTACTATCTCGACGGGGTGCAGGTGAGTGCCGAAGAGGCCCGCGCGATCCTCCCGGAGCGGCTCGCACAGGTAGAGATCATCCGCTCCGGAGCCGCTGGAGAGAGTGCCAGCATCCGGCTCACGAGCCATTCCCGCGATCTCGCGGCGGAGGCCTCTGCAATTGCGGAACACGGAACGGATGCGGCGGAGGAAGGCCGGCGTGAGAAGGTGACGGCGATGTTGCGGGCGAACCCGGAGCGAGAGGTCTCCGTCACTCCGGTGAGCAACTTCGAGGGACTACTCATGATCGACGGGGTCCGCGCGGAGTCATCCGACCTGCGCAACCTGCGGTCAGACCGGATCGAGAGCGTGGAGGTGATCAAGGGTCCGGCTGCCGCTCGCGCGTACGACGATCCGAGGGCAGCGCACGGGGTAATCCGAGTTACCACCAAGCGTGCTGCCGCGCCGCGGTAGTCACGCGTTGCTCCCGCCGTTCAGGTATACCGTCTCCCATGAATTGCAGTGGCTTTCGATCAGCATCCGTACTCCCCCTCGTGGGGAGAGGGAGTACGGATGCTGCTCTTCCCTTCCCCTTTGCGGGGAGGGACATACGGAAGGGTGCGCGGCTGCGGTAGCGGTGTCATGATTCGGCATGAATCGGTGAATCCCGGCCCGGTGGTGCGGCGTAGCCCGACACCGGGGCACGCGTTCCGGGGCGATGAGCCGTCCCGGGACGAAGACCTTCCCCTCCTCGGGAAGATCGTCGAGTCCGGTTTCCGGTCATGGTGCGGTGGCGTACAGGCACTTCAGGTAGGCACCCTCGGGGAAGGAGATCGGGTGATCGAGTGCATGGCCGGTCTGTTCGAATAGCTGCAGTGGACGCCCGATCCGCTGCGCGGCGCCGGTGACGGCCTCCGTGAAGCGGTCGGCTGTGATGCGGCTCGAACAGGAGGCAGCCACCAGTATTCCCCCCGGAGCCAGCACCCCGAGACCGAGGCGGATAAGCTTCTGATAACTCCGGATGGCCCGGTCGATTTCCGCTTGCGCCTTCGCGAACGCCGGGGGGTCGAGGATTACCAGGTCGTAACGGCCGCCGCTCTCGCCGATCTCCTGCAGGCGCGTGAACGCGTCGCCCTCCAGAAGGTGGTGCCGGGAGGCAACCACGCCAGGATCGGTGTCGTTGTGAGCGAAGTTCCGTTGGGCGGCTGCCAGTGCAGGCTGACTGATGTCCAGGCTCGTGACTTCCGTCGCGCCCCCGCGCGCCGCGTACAGCGAGAAGCCACCCGTGTAGGCGAAAACGTTGAGCACCGAACGTCGGGCGGAGAGCCGCTCCACACGCGCACGGTTGTCGCGCTGATCGAGGAAGAATCCCGTCTTCTGGCCGCGGACGAGATCCGCTTCGAAAACCAGGCCGTTCTCCCGGAAGAGAACGGGACCGCACAACGCGGCTCCGTGTAGAATCCTCCCGTCTTCCAGCCCGTACAGATCTTCGCCCGCCTGCTGCACGGTGCGGCTCAGCCGCACCACGATTCGCTCGGCGTCCAGGATACTCCCAAGGGAATCGAGAACATTCCGGAGGTAAGGGATCCAGGCCACGCTGTAGAGTTTGATCACGACGCTTTCCGCATAGCGGTCGATGATGAGCCCGGGAAGGCCGTCGTTCTCTCCATGCACGACACGGAACCCCGTCGTGTCCTGTTGGACAAGAGGGGTTCTGTGGTTCCACGCGTCCCGTATCCGCGCCGCAAACCATTCCCGGTCGATCGCCACGGGGCCGCCGTGGTGGAGTACACGTATCCGGATCGGGGAATGTGGATCGTAGAGACCGATCGCGAGAAACTCGTCTTTATGATCGAACACGACGGCTAATTCGCCGGATTTTCCTGGACGGCGTTGCTGCTTGATTCCCTCCGCAAATACCCACGGATGCCCACGTCGCACGGCGCGCTCAGCGGTGGGATGGAGATGCACGGCCAGCCGATTGCCGCTCGGCGTCGGAAGCTTTTCGAGCATGAGTTCGACACTGTCTGTGGTCGACGCGGATCATCCCGTTGCAGACGTTCCGATCATTCTGCGGAATCGCGGGTGGGAATCTGCAATTCGCAGTCCGCCAAATGTATATGGGTATCCGGCCACGGTCGGCAAGGAGGGAGGCTATGTCTCGGAATTCTCCAGCGGTGCGACGCCCCCCCGCCGCTCCGATTCCGGAGTGCGGGCGGAGCACATCGACGTCGATCGTTCGCATGCCGCGGAGCCGCCCGAGGTGAGGACCGCCGAGGTGCCCTACCTCATGCCCAGCATTGGCGGCATCGGACAATCGAGGGCTTCGGAAATGGCACGCAGCAGTTCGGCCTCCGCGCG
>JACDHR010000497.1 GCA_013820915.1 Gemmatimonadota bacterium | reverse complement strand
GTACAATCGGCAGCGCCGGCATTCGAGCCTCGGCTACAAGAGTCCGGCAGAGTATGAGGAGCAGCTCGCCCTCACTTCGAGGGCAGCCTAAACCCCGTGTCCATCAAAGCGGGGGAAGACCACCGCCTCGACGAATGCCGTCATGCGGGTCCGTCCCCAGACTGGGTCTCAGGCAGAGACACGGCGAGTGCTGCCATGGGCGCAGCGGGTTGTCAACCACGTGCGTCGGGCCGAACCGCGGCTTATCGAGGGACTTGGCGAGGTAAGAGGCGTGGACATCTGGCTGCCGCCTCAGCAGCGAAGAGCGTCTCAGATACCGGGCGGCGGAAACCAGTAGACGGTTAAATCCGTCAGACCCGTCGGTCATAGTGTACGGGGGTGGCTCAACCGGGCCGCCCCCACTGCTGTAGCAGACCCCCTATCTGTTCACGTAGTTCCCCCTCTACTACCTTCCCGGCCCCCCACTCCCCTCCTCGCGGCCGCGGCGCACTTTCTCGATTGCCCGATTCTCCCTATCTTTAAGGGATTTCACACGATTGCTCCGCCCGACCTCCGAGAACTACGTTGCGACTCGATCATATCCGGAATTTCTGTATCGTCGCCCATATCGACCACGGGAAATCCACCCTTGCGGATCGGTTGCTGGAGGCCACGGGCACCCTGCAGAGCCGGGAGATGAAGGAGCAGGTGCTCGACTCCATGGACCTGGAGCGCGAGCGTGGGATCACGATTAAACTGAACGCGATCCGCATGGGCTACCAGGCCGACGACGGTCAGCGGTACCAGATCAACCTGATCGACACCCCCGGCCACGTGGACTTCACCTACGAGGTCTCGCGTTCGCTCGCGGCGTGCGAGGGCGCGATCCTGGTGGTGGATGCGTCGCAGGGCGTGCAGGCGCAGACGCTCTCCAACCTCTTCCTGGCCATGGAGGCGGGGCTGGAGATCATCCCCGTGCTCAACAAGATCGATCTCCCCGGCGCGGAGCCGGAGCGGCGGAGGGACGAGCTGGTGGACCTTCTCGGTGTGGACCCTGACGACGTTATCATGGCCTCCGCCAAGACGGGGCTGGGGATCCACGAGATCCTCGAAGCCGTCATCCGGCACGTACCCCCTCCCAGCGGCGATCCCGATGCGCCGCCGCGCGCCCTCATCTTCGACTCCTTCTACGACAAGTACCGCGGCGCGATCCCCAGCATCCGCGTGGTGGACGGGGTGTTCCGCTCCGGGATGAAGATCGCCTTCGGCTCCAACGACGCGCAGTACGAGATCGACGAGGTTGGCATTCTCCAGCTCGGGAACTTCAAGGCCCTCGAGCTTCGCCCCGGCGAGGTCGGGTACCTGACGGCCGCGATCAAGCGCGTAGCGGACACCAAGGCGGGAGACACGATCCTGGACGCGCAGAACCGTGCGAAAGAGCTGCTGCCGGGGTATCAGGAGGTAAAGCCCATGGTGTTCTCCGGGCTCTACCCCACCGATACCGATCAGTACGAGGACCTGCGCGACGCGCTCGAGAAGCTGAAGCTGAACGACGCTTCGCTCTCCTACGAGCCCGAGACGTCCATCGCGCTTGGGTTCGGGTTCCGCTGCGGCTTCCTCGGGCTGCTCCACATGGAGATCATCCAGGAGCGCCTGGAGCGGGAGTTCGACCTCGACCTCATCTCCACGGTGCCCAACGTCGAGTACCGTCTGGTGATGACGGACGGGAGCGAGCGGTGGCTCGAGAGCCCGGCCGCGCTTCCGGACCGCACCAAAATCGAGCGGATGGAGGAGCCCTACGTCCGCGCGCGTATCATGTGCCCGGCAGAGTACATCGGCGGCGTGCAGAAGCTCTGCCACGTTCGCCGCGGCGAGTACGTCGCCATGAACTATCTCGACCCCACGCGTGTGGAGTTCACCTACGAGCTGCCGCTGGCGGAGATCGTGCTCGACTTCTACGACAAGCTGAAGTCCGCCACGCGCGGCTACGCTTCGTTCGACTACGACTTCTCCGAGTACCGCCCGAACCGGCTGGTGAAGCTGGACATGCTCATCAACGGCGACGAGGTGGACGCCTTCAGCGTCATCATCCACGAGGAGAAGGCCTACGAGTACGGCCGCGCCGTCTCCGAGAAGCTGAAGGAGCTGATCCCAAGGCAGCAGTTCGAGGTGGCGATCCAGGCGGCGATCGGAAACAAGATCATCGCGCGCGAGTCCGTCAGAGCACTGAGGAAGAACGTGACCGCGAAGTGCTACGGCGGCGACATCACGCGGAAGCGGAAGCTGCTTGAGAAGCAGAAGGAAGGAAAGAAGCGCATGAAGCAGGTCGGCACCGTGGAGCTTCCGCAGGAGGCATTCCTCGCCGTGCTGAAGGTAGGGGAGTGAGGGGTGCGAGTTTCTGTGATCGTTTCCACCTACAACCAGCCCGTGTGGCTGGAGAAGGTGCTGTGGGGCTATGCTGCTCAGTCGTATCGAGATTTTGACCTGGTAATCGCGGATGACGGCTCCGGTCCCGAGACCGCAGCCGTGATCGAGCGCTTCAAGGCGGAAAATGTGCTCGATGTGACCCACGTCTGGCACGCGGATCGGGGCTTCCGCAAGTGCGAGATCCTGAACCGTGCGGTTCTATCGACGCAGAGTGAGTACCTGATCTTCACGGACGGGGACTGCGTTCCGAGGAACGATTTTGTGGCGACGCACGCGGAGCTCGTGGAACCGGGGCGGTTCCTGTCCGGCGGTGCGTTGCGCCTCTCAGGGGAGGCCAGCGATCGGCTGACTCGTGATGATATCATTTCCGGGCGTTTTGCCACGGCTTCCTGGTTGCGGAGGCATGGGTACTGTCCGGGCACCCGTCGTTTGCGGCTGTTCCGTGCTCCCCGCCTTACCGCTGCAGTGGATGCGCTCACCACCACGCCAGCGCACTTCGACGGTGGGAATGCGTCGGTGTGGAAGGCGGCGGTACTCCAGGTGAACGGGTTCGATACGGAGATGGGGTACGGC
>JACDHR010000142.1 GCA_013820915.1 Gemmatimonadota bacterium | reverse complement strand
TGCCGGGCTCGATCAGTTCGGGCACGATGCCAAGCTTGATCCACCACACAGAGAGCTGGGAGAGGCCGGCGAGGGCTGTGGAAGCGAAGGGATGGCCGTGGTCGGAGCGGATGCGCTCGGGCAGACCGTATGTGCGGAAGAGGTGCTCGAAGCGCAGGCGAGTCTGCGGGATGTCGAGCCGCTCCATGGCGTGGCACTCCAGAAGGAATCGGGAGTGGCCGTCCTGGACGGTGAGTGGGTAGCAGAGAGCGCCGTCCCCGGTACGGAACTCGCCCTTGAAGTCGGTGGTCGAGGTGGCGTTCGGGACATCCATGGAAGTGAGCGGAGGGCCGGGATGGGTATGCTTCCGACGCGGCTTCTTACTGGTTCACCCACTCATGCTGGACGAGCCCGCGGTGGATGGCGTCGATCGAGGGGGCGCTGGAGAGTTCGTCCCGCAGAACTCTCTGGATCTTGGGTGCTCCCCCGCCTCGGTTCCGGCGGATCTCGAGGATCCGCTCGATCACTGGCTCGGGCGTCCGGTGTGGACAGGAGTGTGGCCGATGCGAACGGTCCTCGAGTCCGGCGAGGCCTTCGGCGCGGTATCGATTCAGCCACTTGTGAAGCGTGGGCCGGCTGATGCCGTGCCTTCGGCACAGCTCGGCAAAGGCGAGGAAGGAACGCTCGGCCTCCCGGACGAAGCGGGCTCGTTGAGTTACCATCGCTGCAGTTCTCCACGGCATCGAAGCCTCCGGGTACGGGAAGCTTCCCGTGTAACGAGAACTGTAAACGATCAGCCCGTAAGAAAGTGTAAAGGATCATCCCAGAACTTACCTGAGCGTGCGCCTAACGAGCCGATGAAGCTGACGGCCGCCTGCGGCGTCCGCAGCTTATCGCCAAGGCGTTGGGCGGCTTGCCCCGGCGGATCTGGTCTGTCAGCGTGGAGTGCGATAGTTTGCCCGTATGCGCGCGCAACGGATCTATCTCGACACCTCGGTCATCGGTGGCGGTTCGACCCGGAGTTCGCTCCCTGGTCTCGCGGTCTGATGAAGGATACCTACCGGCCCGTGGTCTCCGAAGCTGTCGCGGCCGAGATCGCGGACGCACGCGAGCCGGTGCAATACCAGCATGCGGAAGTCCTTGCGCCGGAGGCGGAGGTGCTTGCCGTGGACGAGGCAGTGCTCCAGTTGGCGAGCGCCTACCAAGCGCGTGATATCGTCAGCCCGAAACACGCCGATGATGCCGTGCATATCGCCCTTGCCGCCGGGGCAGAGGTGGACCTGCTGGTCCGTGGGAACTTTCGACACATTGTTCGCTACGAGAAGATCCGGCTCTTCAACGCCATGAACCTGGAGCGTGGCTACAAGCCGCTCCAGATCTACTCGCCCCGGGAGGTGGCGCACGATGGAGAAGACTGAGATCCGGGCCGTGGAGTTGACCCGGCGGATCCCGCCTGGGCGCGCGCCGCTTCGTGCTGCACGGCGAGCTGACGAACCCGATAGGCAGGTTTCTCTCGTTCGACGAGTTGCTGCTGCGCATCCATCCGGCGGAAAGCCGCGTGCGCAAACTGGCGGCCGAACACCCGGCGCTCTTCCTCGCCTTCGATGCCCCATGGAAAGCATCGGAGGTGAGCGCCCCGGCCGCATGGTTAGCTGCCGGATGCGGCAGACGGAAGAAATCTGCCCGTTCTGCGGCGGGCATGACCGGATCGCGTCCGTCGAGCCGGGCAGCCTGCTGGCACGCCCGGTATGAGGGGTCGGGAAGAGTCGGACCCTCGCGGAGAAGTTGCGCGCCTGCTGCGTGAGGTTCGCGAGGGGGAATCCGCCGCGCTCGACCGCCTGCTGCCATTTGTCTACGATGAGCTGCGGCACCTCGCCGGCCGGCAACTCCGCCGGGAATCTGCGGGCCATACTCTGCAGCCCACCGCCCTCGTACACGAGGCGTACCTGAAGCTGGCCGCCGGGAAGCGGATCGATGCCACCGACCGCGCCCATTTCCTTGCGATCGCTGCCGGGGCAATGCGTCAGGTACTGGTCGAGTACGCCCGCCGGAGAAAGGCGGAGAAGCGCGGCGGTGGCTGGGAGTTCACCACATTGGGTAACGGCAACGCAGCCGCGGACTACCGCCCCGACGAGGTGCTCGCCCTCGACGAAGCACTCGACAAATTGGACCAGCGGCAGCGGCAGGTTGTAGAATTCCGTTTCTTCGCGGGTATGGAAGAAAAAGAGATCGCCGCGGTGCTCGGTGTCACCGAGCGGACCGTGCGCCGCGATTGGACCAAAGCCCGTGCCTGGCTCTACCTCTCGCTGTACCCGCAGCCGGAGGGCTGACCCCGCCGAGCCCTTATCGTGCCATGACTTCCGAACGAAGGCAACAGATCGAGGATCTTTTCGACAGGGCGCTCGATGTCGCATGCGACGATCGAGCAGCTTGGCTTGCCAAACACTGTTCCGACGATGCCGGTCTTCGCCGCAAGGTCGAAGCGTTGCTTGCAGCCCACGAGAGGGCCGACGGAATTCTAGAGGGCGATGTCGCCGAGGCGGCTGCGTTTTCGCTCGGGGAACAGCGCCGGGGTGAGACAATCGGCCCTTACCGGATCATTCAGCGCCTCGGCCGCGGGGGGATGGGCGACGTGTACCTCGCCGTGCGGGAGCAGCCGTTCAAGCGCTTTGTCGCGCTGAAACTGATGCGCCAGGGGATGGACACGCCCGAGGCGCTGGAGCGGTTCACCGTCGAGCGGCAGATCATGGCGTCGCTCAGCCACCCCAACATCGCACAGCTTCTGGACGGCGGGATTACCAACGACGGTTTGCCCTTCCTCGCGATGGAGTATGTCGAAGGGCTGCCGATCACCGCTTTCTGCGATCGGAACCGCCTCGGCATCGAGGACAGGCTGAAATTGTTCGAGACGGTGTGCGCCGCGGTCCAGCACGCACACCGGAACCTCGTCATCCATCGGGACCTCAAGCCGGCGAACATTCTGATCACGGCGGCCGGGCAGGTGAAGCTGCTCGACTTCGGCATCGCGAAGCTGCTCAACCCTACATTGAGTTCCGCCTTGACGCCGGTCACGCGCACCGGGTTTCGTGTGATGACGCCGGAGTACGCGAGTCCCGAGCAGATCCGGGGCGAGCCGCTGACCACCTCCACCGACATCTATTCGCTCGGTGTCGTCCTCTATGAACTCCTAACCGGCCACCGCCCCTATCGGCTGAGAGACAGTCCTGCCCACGAGGTGCTGCGCGCCGTCTGCGAACAGGATCCGGAACGCCCCAGCACCGCCGTGAGCCGGAGCGAACAGACAAGCGGCGAAGGGGGCGGGAAGATCGAGGTCACCCCCGAAACGGTGAGCGCCGCCCGGGAGCTGTCCCCCGAGCGCCTGCAGCGCCGATTGCGCGGCGACCTGGACAACATCGCGCTGTTGACGCTGCGAAAGGAGCCTGATCGCCGCTACGGCTCCGCAGAGCAGCTCGCGCTGGAGCTGCAACGTTTCCGTGAGGGCCTTCCGGTGCAGGCACGGGGCGAGGGGAGGCGATACAGACTCGGGAAATTCGTTCGACGGCACCGCATCGAAACGGTCGCGGTCGGCCTCGTGGTCCTTTCCCTGGTCGCGGGACTGGGACTCGCGCTCTGGCAGACTAATGAAACCAGCCGCGCCCGCGAAGGTGCCGAGCAGGCGTTGGTTGAGTCCGAGCAGGTGCGCGCCTTTCTCGTTTCTCTGTTCAGCGCGGAAAACCCGCGCGAGGGCCGCGAGGCCGCGATCACACTGAGTGAATTGCTCGCAGTGGGAGTCGAACGTGCGGAACAGCTCGGCAACCAACCGGTGCTGCAGGCGGAGGTGCTCGCTGCAATCGGCCAGGTATACTTGCAGCGTGAAGAGTTTGCGCAGGCGGAAGCGCTGTTCCGAAGAGTGGTCCAGGCCCGGAGGCAGTCTCTCGGAGAAAGGGACCCGGCCGTCGCGGAAGCGCTCGTCCGGCTAGGCGATGGCATCCGCGGACAGGGCCGGTACTCGGAAGCGGAATCGCTGTATCGCGAGGGACTGCGCATCCAGGATCAGGCGCGCGGTGGTAGCGACGCCGCTCGCGCGGTGACCCTTGCACGCCTCGGAAGCGCACGGACCTACCATGGAGACATCGAGAGCGCGGAAGCTCTTTTCCGCAGCAGTCTTGCACTTCGGCGGTCAGCGCTGGGGCCGGATGACCCGTCGGTCCCCGAAGCGATGCGTCTGGTGGCGGCCACGTTGCGCCGGCAGGGGAAGTACGATGAGGCAGCAGCTAGCTACCGCGAAGCGCTCGCGCTGCAGCAGCGAATCCACGGCCCGCAAAGTGTCGAGGCCGCCTTCGCGATGCTCCACCTGGGCTCCCAGCACTTCTACATGGGGCGCCCCGAAGAAGCAGAGCCGCTCTTCCGTGAAGGTCATCGGATCTTGCGAACCGCGTTGGGCGCTGACCATCCGGATCTCGTTCAGGGGCTGCACAGCCTCGCCACCCTGTTGGAAGCGCGGCGTGACTTCGCCCAAGCCGAAGTGGTGCGCCGCGAGGCGGTCGCACTGGCTCGCCGGGCCTACGGCGACGGGAACTGGCACGTAGCAGACGAGATGGACGACCTGGGAGCTCATTTCCGCCGTCGCGGGCGTTTTGATGAGGCGGAGGCTCTGCACCGCCAGGCTATCGCGATTTACGACGGGACATCCTTGCCATCGAGACGTCACGCGATCCACACCAGAGTCGGCCTGGCGGAGCTCTACCTGGCGCGAGGCGAGTACAAGAAAGCTGAAGCGATCTTCCGCGAGGTGCTCGCCCGCTGCCTTGCCGAGGAGCCGCCGGGAGGCGGCTTGCCTGCCCTCGACATGGAGCGCCTGGCGGATGCACTGGTGCCGCAGCGCGAGTATGCGGAAGCCGACATACTCTATCACCGCGCGCTGGGCATCTTCCAGCCGCAGACGAGCGATCGTCATCATGACGTTCAGCGCCTGCTGCGGAAGCTGGCCAAGCTCTACGAACTGCAGCATCGGCCGCAGGCCGCCGCGCCCTACCAGGCCCGGGTGATGACCGAAGGAGTGTGGATCTCCGACGGTTGAGCGCCCGGGCGGGGGCCCAACACGAAGGTAGGCCGGGGCCGATGTCCGGTTTGAGATCCCTTCTGCGCAGTATGGGGTGAGGGCCGCGGCGACCGCCGCGGCGTCTCGCCGTCACCCCCACTGCACACGGAGGATAACTCATGTTCCAGGCTCCTTTCTTTCGACCCGCAGCGATCGGAGGCGCGCTCGTTTGCGGCGCGCTGTTGGCCGCGTGCGATGGCTCCGACGCAGCGGTCGCGCCGGAAGATGCTATGCTTGCGCATAGCCACAGCGGGAGCTCTCCCGCCATCCTCCACCGGCAACTCGCCGAACTGCGGCAAGCCACTGCGCGTTTCCACAACTTCGAGGCAGCGCAGGACGCAGGCTACACGATTCTCTTCGATCCTGACGGCGCGGGACCGGGCAGCGCCTGCCTGAGCAACCCCACCCAGGGCGCGATGGGCGAGCACTACGTGGATCCGGCGCTGCTCTTCGACGGGGGCGCGCTCGACATCGCCCATCCCGAGGCGCTGATCTACGAGCCAATGCAGAACGGCAAACCCCGCCTGGTAGCAGTCGAGTACGTGATCCCGTTCAGCGATCTGCCCATGACGGCGGAACCGCCGGTTCTGTTCGGACAGCAGTTCATGCCCAACAACAATCCGGGGTTCCAGCTCTGGGCGCTGCATGCATGGGTCTGGAAGAACAACCCGAGCGGCATGTTCGCGGCCTGGAACCCGAACGTTACCTGCGAGTTCTCGGCGAATTAGCAACCAACGGGCTCTGTGATCGGCCGGCCGGCCGAGCACGGAGCACCGTCCACTTTCCGGTAAACCATCTGAATTCCTCGAGGATCCTATGAACCGTTTCACGCCTGCCCGACTCGCCTCACCCGGCGCGGCACGCTCGCTCGTGCTCGTCGTGGCGCTCGCTCAGCTTCTCGCCGGCTGCCAGGACGCGGATTCCCCCGCCACGCCCATCTCCCCTGAACCCGCGTTCAGCCACTCCGGCGGACACGGTTTGAAGGGCCAGATCGTATTCGTCAGCAACCGGGACGGGGACAACGAGATCTACCGCATGCGTGCCGACGGTACCGGCCTCACGCAGCTCACCTTCAACTCGTCCGACGACTTCGATCCGGTCTGGTCGGGCAACGGCAAACAGATCGCGTTCGTGAGCAGTCGCGATGGCAACTACGAGATCTACACCATGAACGCCGACGGCACGGCGGTGACCCGGCTCACCTTCAACGGCGCCGTGGACTTGAACCCCTGGTGGTCGCCCGATGACAAGCAGATCGCCTTCCGAAGCAACCGCGACGGCGACTACGAGATCTACGTCATGAACGTGGATGGTACGGCCGTGACTCAGCTCACCTTCAATACGGCCGGCTTCGACATCAATCCCGTTTGGTCGCCCGACGGCAAGCAGATCGTGTTCACGAGCGATCGGGATGGCGATGCCGAGGTCTTCGTCATGAATGCCGACGGAACCGGTCAGACACAACTCACTTTCAACACTGCCACCGAGTTCGACCCGGTCTGGTCGGGGAACGGCAAGCAGATCGCGTTCTCCAGCGATCGTGATGGGGATCACGAGATCTTCGTGATGAACTCGAACGGCACCGGCGTCACACAGCTCACCTTCAACGGGGTGGTCGATCTGAACCCCGAGTGGTCGCCCGATGGCAAACAGATCGCGTTCGAGAGCGCTCGCGACGGAGACCACGAGATCTACGTGATGGATGCGGACGGAAGTCGTGTGACGCAGCTCACGCTCAACGTGTGGGGCGACGGCAGTCCGCGTTGGACCCGGCGGTAGTCAGGGCGACGGCGGGAGCGGGCTGCTTTCGCTGCCCGACACGCTGCGACCGGCAGAACCAGGCGGTGTGCGACAAATTCCTCATACTCGGAGAAAGCCATGGCTACGATAACCATCCCCCAGTCCGTGATGCTCTGGACCCTCGGCGGGAAGCAGGGAAACGTGCGTGCGCAGAACGCGTACACCTCGAATAGCGGATACAGCCTTCTGTGCTCCGCCAATAAGCAACATCTGACTTGGGTGAAGCAGAGAGTGGGGGTCAATCTCGGCTACACGTCCAACGCACAGGAGAGAAAGGTTCATTTCCTCCTGCCGGATGGGAAACAACGTGATATCCTCACCGGTGAGCCGGTGGCCTTCGGGATCGGTGGCGGGGAGGCGTACCTCAAGTACGCGGAGCGGACCATCGGAATCAATCTTGCTTGGACGAAATCCCCCGTCTTCGAGTGGCGCCTCTACGACGACACCGGCAGGAAGGGTGCGCCCATTCCCACCGGCGCGCGGATCGCGATCGTGAACGAAAAGGTCGAGCCCTCGGCGGACTTTTTGGTGTACCTCGACCGGCCGACCGGCGGGGATGTCGGGTGGACTACCAGCCCCGATTTCTGGAAGCGAGTGCAAGACATCGCTGAAAAGACGGCGGTGGAGGCGTTCAAGAAGCTGATCCTATAGCCGCGGCGTTGCCTCTCACGACGCCCCAGTCAACGGATTGGTGCGGTATGCCGGGTGTGCGCCAAGCCGGCATACCGTACCTCCACCACCCCAAAACCGCGAGAACCACGATGCCTCGGTACCTCATCGAGCGGGAGATCCCCAACGCGGGCAAGCTGTCGAAAGACGAGCTGCAGGCGATTTCCCAAGCTTCCTGCGGAGTTCTGCAGGAGATGGGACCGCAGATCCAGTGGGTGCAGAGCTACGTGACAGGTGAGAGGATCACCTGCGTCTACATCGCACCTGACGAGGAGACGGTGAGGGAGCACGCCCGGCGAGGCGGATTCCCTGCGAACAGCGTGTCCCGAGTCCTGGCCGTGATCGATCCGACCACGGCTGAGTCGAACGAGCTCGCGGCGGCGGCGGGGTAGCGCCTTGCCGCTGCACGAGACGCCCGGTGCGGAGAGATCGCCGCGGCGGGTGTTTCCGTGCTCGTCGTCGAGCATCTCCCGGAGCGGGTGCCTGCGATCGCTCGCTCTGATCCGGCAGCTGCCATGTCTGAAAAGCAGAGCGGTGGGAGCGTTGCTCACCGCCTTTCCTTCGGGAAGGCCGTCGCCGGCACGAACGCCGGCACCCCCTCGCCGAAAGGAAAGACCCCATGAAACGCCTCGCACTCCAGCACTCCCACGCGAATCGCGAAGGTCAGTTCACATTCCATCATCGGAGGAATCGAACCATGAAACAGATCCACCCTTTCGCACTCGGCGGCGCCGCACTGCTCGCCCTTGTCGGCTGCATGGATGGGGAAAGACCGAGCCTGCTTGCCCCCGAAGCCGCCTCCTTCGCGCAGGTGTCCACCCGGCCCGGTGGTCAACAGCCTCGATGATGTCGATGACGCCGGAGGCTGTAACGACGAGCACTGCTCGCTCCGCGAGGCGATCGCCTTCGCCAGCCCCGGCGCAACGATCACCTTTTCCGTCACGGGCACCATCACCCTCGGGGGCAGCGAATTGCTCATCGAAAAGAACCTGACCATCAGCGGCCCCGGGGCGAGGAAGCTTGCTGTAAGTGGCAATGGTATTTCCCGCGTGTTCCTTGCAAAATCTGCAACCACGGCTCACTTATCGGGGCTGACCATCCAGAACAGCACCATCTCTGGCAACACGGCCGGTGGCGCCGGTGGCGGAATCTACAAGGAAATAGGCACGCTGCTGCTGACCATCCCGAACAGCACGGTTTCTGGCAACACGGCCGCTGACGGTGGCGGGGTGGCGTTTTCTTTCAGTCCGGTGGACCTCAGCAACAGCATCCATGCCAACAACACGGGTGGCGATTGCAAGCTATTTAATACCGTGACGACTGACCCTGGCTACAACCTGGTCCGGGACGGCTCCTGCATCAGTGCGGCGACAAGCAGGAGCGGCGATCCGCTGCTCGGCCCGCTGACGGACAACGGCGGCCCCACCTGGACGCACGCGCTGCTGCACAAGAGCCCGGCCATCGACGCGATCCCCTTCGGCTCCAACGGCTGCGGCATCAGCACGGACCAGCGCGGCGTGGAGCGCCCGCAGATCGGTGCCTGCGACATCGGCGCGTTCGAGTTCGCCAGGGGTGGTGGCAAGGGCGGTGGGTCCAACGGAGGTGGACCGAAGAAGTAAGCGGGGCCAGGGTTTGTGAAATCAACAGGGAGGCCCCAGCGCTGTGCCGGGGCCTTCGCCGAGCTGTGCCGAAGGCATGGCATCAGCCGACCCACGGGTCACAAGTGGCTGAATCGGTACCGCGCCGAGGGCCTTGCCGGGCTCGAGAGCCCGCTTCCGCCCGGTAGTCTACGTCGAGGCCGAGAGCGGAGAACGCCGCAAGGCCGGAGAGTGGGTGGGCCGCGGCGGACGCATGCGGGTGCTGCGTTGCGGCACGCGTCACAGCGCAGCACCAGGCGGG
>JACDHR010000496.1 GCA_013820915.1 Gemmatimonadota bacterium | reverse complement strand
GATGATGTTCGACTGGGCGCACATCCTCCACCGGCAGACCTACGACGTCTGGGCGGACGAGCGCATCCCGCTCGAGGAGAAGGATCGCCAGATGGCGCAGGTCCTGGCCTACTACAAGACCCGGCCCGACATCACCTTCAGCTCGCAGCCGAAGTCGATGGAGCTGATGGACGGCCAGTTCTACTCTCTGGCCTTCCGCGAGCGCTTCCCGAAGTTCAACGGGCTGATCTGGGCCTACCACTGGCTGCAGATCGGCCTCTACGAACCGCTGCTCGTCGGGCGCAACGTGGATGAACGCCAGGCGCTGGTCAGGGCAACGGTCGCGCGGTTCTGGCAGATGCTGGAAAACGCGCCCGAGACGATGCCGTACCTGATGCCGATGACGGCGGCCGTGTCGCCGCGCTTCGCCGAGCGCTACCCGGAAATCTCGATCATCTTCGACAACCTTCACATGATGCACGACGTGGTCTCCGACATCCTCGCCTCCGATCAGGTGCCGCGGAACCGCAAGCGGGCGGAGATCCTGCGCGCCATCGAGCTCTTCCGGGACGACACCAGCCACGTGACCACGGTGAACGCGTGGCGGCAGATGGCGGTCGGGATGGGCACGCACAACCAGGGCGGTCCAGCCGTCGGCTTCCTGACGGCGCTCCCGACGCCGACGGTGCCGCGCGGCATGAGCATGGCCGGGATGGATCACGCGGAGATGGACCACGAGGCGCACGATGATCACGCCGCGCATGCGGCTCCAGCACAACCTGGCCACGACGGGCACGCGACCCCAGCGATGGACCCGGAGATGCACCAGGCGATGGAGTTCATCGTCCGGCTCCTCTCCGATCCCCGGATCGAAGCCCGGATCCATGCCGACCCCCGGCTTCACCAGCTCTGGGCGGATCCCGAGGTGCAGCAGCAGCTTCAGATGATGCGGCGGATGCACGGCCCCGGGGCTGAGGGAGACCAGCGCCGTGGAGTCCAACAGCCGGGGCATCAGCATCAGCAGCCGGAGGACCAGCACCAGCACCATCAGCAACCGCAGCCGCGCAATCAGCCGCAGCGGCGCTGAGCCGCGAAGTGTACCGGAGATGATGATGAAGAAAGAGCTTACGCTGCTGATGGTTGGCCTCGCGCTGGTAGCGTGCGCGCCGGAGGACCGGCGCCCGGAGGAGCCGCGCGGCGAGGCGGAGGCGGTAACCGCCGCTGGCGAGCACACGGAGCCACACCCGACGGCAGATCCGCACGCCGGCCACGGGACGGACGAGGCGGCCGATCCGCACGCGGCGCATGGCGCACCTGGCGTGGACCCCCACCGGCACGACCCCGGTACTCAGGCAGATACGCCGGCCGACGATCGCGCTCGGCATGACGCCCATGCCGGACACGAAACGGCTCCGCGCGCCGGTGCCGCGGCTGCTCACGACGGGCACACTGCCCGGGGCGCCCACGCAGCTCACGCACCGGCAGCTGTCCGGGATCACGCGGGGCACGCGCAGCACGCCGCGCCGGTGCGCGCAGGCGAGCCCACGCATGACCACCCCGCCGCAGCTGCTCACGAAGCGCACACCGCCGCTCCTGCCGGCCGCAGCGCGCTCGGCGAGCTGGTCTCGGCTCTGCTGGAGGATCCGGCCGTACGCCAGCGCATCGAGGCCGATCCCGAGCTGCGGGAGCTGTGGGAGGATCCGGCGGTCCGGCGGCAGCTCGAGATCGCGCCGCAGACGCTGAGCGCGCTGCAGCGGGCGATGGCGCTCACACGGGACGTCGTGGCGGACCCGCAGGTGCAGGCGCAGATTCAGGAGGACCCCTCGCTGCGCGAGCTCTGGAGCGATCCCGCGGTTCGGCAGCGGATCCTGGGCACCCCGCACCCCTGAGGCAGGAGACGGAAGTTGAGCAGACCTGTTGATCGCGCTATCGGCGAGCGGACCGGCGGACGCGCCGCTGGTGGCAGGCGGCCGGCGCGAATCGCGCTGCTGCTGCTCCTCATCCTGGCGTTCGCTCCCACCGCCGGACACGCGCACCAGCGGCTGGTGAGATCGGAGCCGGCGCGCGAGACTGCGCTCGATGCGGCTCCGCGCGAGATCCGCTTCTTCTTCGTCGAGCCCATCGAGCTCACCTTTACGAGCGTGGAGCTGCTCGGGCCGGAGGGGACGAACGTGCCGCTCGGTGAGCTGCGCCTCCACCCCGACTCCGCCAACGTCCTGATCGCGCCTATCGCCGCTCCGCTCCCGCGGGAGGGCGGCTACGTCGTGCGCTGGGCGACGGCGAGCCGCGACGGGCATCCCGTGCGCGGAGAGTTCACCTTTACGATCGCGCCCGGCGCCGCGGCGCTCGTGATCCTGTCGGTGGCGTGTGCCCCCCGCGCGGAACCCCACGTCATGAGTCCGGCTGGCGGCGTGGCGCATGCGGCGGCGCCCGCACGGGCGGAAGCCGACTCCGCAGCGGTCGCTGCCACGGTGGATCGCTTTCACCGTGCTCTGGCCGAGGGGGACAGCGCCACCGCGCTGAACCTGCTCACGGAGGATGCCATCATCCTGGAGAGTGGAGGCGTGGAGACGAGGGAGGAGTACCGCGGGCATCACCTCCCCGGCGACATCGCCTTCGCGCAGGCGGTGCGCACCGAACGCAGCCCGATGCGTGTGGTGGTGCGCGGCGACGCGGCGTGGGCGACCTCGACCAGCACGGTGCGGGGAGAGTATCGCGGACGGCAGATCAACTCGCAGGGTGCAGAGCTGATGGTGCTGACCCGCACGCCTGAGGGTTGGCGCATCTCCGCCATCCACTGGTCCTCGCGCCAGCTGCGTCAGTAGGACAGCTCCGACGTCATTTCAGGGCAGCGGTCGGCGCTACCGCGCCAGGCGGTACATCATCTCCACGAGCTCGTCGTACATCCCCTCGGCCTCCGTTGCGTCGCCGGAGCGGATGGCAGCGGTGGCGCAGTGCTTCAGGTGGTTGCGCATCAGCTCCCGCCCCACCGAGCGCAGCGCTTCATGCAC
>JACDHR010000495.1 GCA_013820915.1 Gemmatimonadota bacterium | reverse complement strand
CCGCACAAGAGTGCGGGCGCCCGTTCGCGTGTGGTTCAGACTGTCTGTCCGCTTCGTTCAGCTGCCGCGGACGGTAAAGATCTCGTCAGCCAGGGCCTGTCGCGTCTCCGCGTGTTCGGTGCTCGCGTCGCGGTCGAAGGTGACCTGCGGCCGCGGCTCCTCCGGCTCGGGCACCGGGTGCTGAAGCCCGAAGTGGCTCGGCTCGAAGATACGGGCCAGCTCGGCGAGTCGCTGCTCCATGTCAACCAACACGCTCGAGGCGTAGTTGAGCTGCTGGGTGGTAATGTCCTGGAACTGGAGGCAGGTCATCACGCCGAAGAGCTCATCGCGCAGTTCACCGCGGATCTCGGCGCCACGTTCCGGCTGCGCAACCACCTCTTCCCCGTCCAGCTCGTCGATCAACCCCATGGCACGGTCTACCGTATCCATGATGTCGGTCGCCGCGATCTCGGTGGCGGAGGTAACCTCGCGCAGCTTCTGGTTCGTATGCTGGATCTTCTCTACCGTGGTCTGCTCGAGCACAATGCGGCTCTTGCGCAGACTCGTGATCACACCGGTGATCTCGGCATAGGCCTGAAGCAGGATCTGCGGGAGGTCGGCGAGCCCTGCAAGCTGCTGAACCTGCGGGTCCGACAACTCGAACGCGAATGCCCGGGCCGGAGCCGGTGCCTCTCCACGCGAGCGAAGCTCCTCAAGTGCAGTGTCTACGAGGCGTAGAGTCGCCTCCGAGTCAAAGAGCAACTCATCCGCGGGTCGGCTGGACATGGTTCAGATCCCAGCCCCTACGGTGGCGACGACCTGATCGATCTTCTCCTTCAGTACCTGGGGAGTGAACGGCTTGACGACGTAGTTGTTCACCCCTGCCTGGACTGCCGCAAGAATGTCCTCGCGGACACTCCGCGTGGTCACCATCAGGATCGGCACGTTCTGACCGTCGGGCCGCGCGCGCAGGGCCCGCGCGAAGTCGATTCCGCTCATGTTCGGCATGTTCCAGTCGGTGATCACGAACTCGACCGAACTGTCGAAGCGCTCGAGCGCCTCTTCCCCATCGCCGGCCTCGACGACGCTCGTGAAGCCGATGCGCTGCAGGGAGTTGATCACGATGCGCCGCATGGTGGCGGAGTCATCGACGACGAGAAACTTCATGACTCTGGTTCCTTTCCCTTGGTCCGGGATTCTCTGTAGGGGTGTTAGAGGTCGCCGCTCTCAAGGATGCGGCGTGCTACCCTGTCTACCATCGCGGAGGAGTCGTATGCGCCCGCCAGAACTCGCTGCCGGACCTCGTTAATCCGCTCCGGGGTGAGCTCGGCGTCTGTTGTCCTGCTCCGGGCCTCCTCGATCCGGGCCGCCAGGGCACGTCCCGTGTCGGAGATCTGGACCCGGTCCGCACAATCGACCGGGCTCACCGGCTTCGCGGGGTCGTTGCTGCTCGGTGCCGGGCTCACGCTGCGTACTCCCTTGGCCGTCTCAGTGCGGCCGACTTCGGTGATTCTCATGTCACACCTCCTTGTGTCTTCAGGTATCGGCAATACGATGGGAAACTTGAATGTGCGTGCCGGTTCATGATTTGCGCAATGTAAACGCGCCGTCTGCCCGCCACGGCGCTCAGCCGATCCATCCCCGGGAGGCAGGGGCGGTAGACCGGCCCGAATATGTGGCGATCGCCGACCGGGTATGCTGCATCTATTCGATCCCGAGGGCGAGCTGGTCTCGTGCGGCCCGGAGCGCATCCTCGAGCCGGGCGTCCGCCTCCAGCAGGTGGTCGGCCACGATCCCGATCAGGCGGTCCAACTTCGCCGCGTCGGGGTGGATGCCCTGGTCGATCAACTCGCCGAGCAGGAAGGTGTAGAGGGAGGCAAGATCTACCGTGATGGTTCCGCCCTTTTCGGCGTCCCATGTAGAGAGCAGCTCGCTCACGACGAGGCGCGCCTTGTCGATCTGCAGCTTGCCGCGTTTGTCCAGCGATACGCCGACGAGTGTGAGCCGCGAGAATACGGGTGGATCAGCCCCGTCCGCGGCAGTGGCGTTGGTCAGCAGCACACCGGTCAGCGCGAAGGCGGAGGTCTTCAGCGTGCCGTTCCCGGCCAGCGCAGGGCGGGGGTTGTCCGCCGTGTTCTGCAGGCCGATGCCGCCCGCGCCAGCATCGCGGTGCCGGCCTGCGAGAGGATGTTGTTCTTCGAGAACTTGGTCATCTCCTCGGCCATGTCGAGATCGCGGATCACCGACTCCGCCGCCGAGAAGTTCTGGATCGCCGTCTTCAGGTTGCTCTGCGCGTTCTCGATCCGGTTCTGGTACGCACCCAGATCGCCGAGCTGCTCGTTGACCGAGCTGATGGCCGTATCGATGTTGGTAAGTGCTGTCCGGGCACTATCCACCGTGCTGACATCGAGAGCATCCACGGTCAGCGTAGCCGCGCTGAGGTCGGCGATCGTCACGTCGATCTTGTCCTGCCCGGCATAGTCGGCGCTGGAACCGATCAGGAAGGTGAAGGAACCTGCACTGCCAGCGCCGCCCGTGCCGCCGAGCAGCTTCGTGCCCGCGAATACGGTGGTGTCTACGGTGCGCTGAATCTCCTCGGCGAGCGCGTCGACTTCCTTCTGGATGCGTCCACGGCTATCGTCGTCGACGGTGTCCGAACCCGCCTGCGTGGCCAGCTCCTTCATACGCTCCAGCATCTTCTGGATCCCGGCGGTCGAACCCTCGGCGATCTGGAGCATGCTGTTCGCCTGCTCGGCGTTGCGGCTGACCTGCGTCAGCGCGCGGGTGGTAGCGCGCATCTGGTTCGCGATGCCGAGGCCGGCGGCATCATCGGAGGCGCGGTTGATCCGGAAGCCAGACGACAGCTTGGCCATCGAGTCGCTGGCGGCGCGCTGCGTGTCCGAGAGGTTGCGGTGCGCGTTGAGGGCCGAGACGTTGGTTTTGATCTTCATGGTTCTGTTCCTCCTTGAACTGAAGGTGGAGCTTCCTTGCTCCGGTGCGGGCGATTGTACG
>JACDHR010000141.1 GCA_013820915.1 Gemmatimonadota bacterium | reverse complement strand
GAGGAGAACACCAGGCTGGTGCGAGTGGAGAGTTCAGGCGGTTCAGCGGGGAGGTGGGAATGTCGAGTGCCGAGAGTGCATACCTGCTTCATGCTTGACATCGTGCAGGCGACACTTTACCCTCTGAACTGGGCGCCGAGATCGCGCCTGCCTCGTCTTCTGCCTCCGTTCGCACCAGCGCCCGCGGTGCCATGCGAGAAGACAAAGCCACGCTGGATCAGCTGTTCAGCGCAACCTACGAGGAGTTGCGCCGCCTGGCCGCCACCGTGCGGCGCGACGATCCGAGCGAGACGCTGAGTCCGACGGCCCTCGTCAACGAGGCCTACCTCAGGCTCGCCGATTCGCTGCGGGTGACGCCGGCCTCCCGCCTGCACTTCAAGCGGATCGCCGCGCGCGCCATGCGCCAGGTGCTGGTCGAGGCCGCGAGGCGGCGCAGCGCGCTCAAGCGAGGCGGGGCCGACGCCTTCGTCACCCTGGACGAGGATCTCGACGGATCGGCGACCGGCTCCGACGACCTGCTCGCCCTCGACGACGCTCTGCAGGACCTCGCCCGGGTCAGTCCCCGCCAGGCGGAGATGATCGAATACCGGTTCTTCGGTGGGTTCGATCTCGCCGAGACCGCGGAGCTGCTGGGAGTCTCCGAATCCACCCTCCTGCGAGACTGGCGCGCCGCGAAAGCCTGGCTCGCCCTCGAGCTGCGCCGCACGCGCTGACGCTTCGCTTCCTCAACCCCCCGGAGGTCCGCATGCAGATGGACGCCGCGCGCTGGGAACGCATCCAGAGCCTCTTCCACGAGGCGCTCGAGCTGCCGGAGCCTGAACGGCTAGCGTTCCTCGTGACCCGGTGCGCCGGGGATCCCCACCTGCTGGCCGAGGTGCTGGCCCTCCTCGAGGAGGACGCCCGCGGCAGCTCAATGCTGGATCGGGAGCTCGGGCGCGTGGCGCACGAGGTGCTCGACGAGCCGGCTCCCGTGCTCCGCACCATCGGCCCGTACCGCGTCCTGCGGCTGCTCGGCGAGGGAGGCATGGGCGTGGTCTACCTCGGCGAGCACGAGGAGCTGCACCATCGCGTGGCGATCAAGATGCTGCGCGACGCGTCGCTCTCGCCCGCGCGGCGCGAGCGTTTCGAGCGTGAGGAGCAGACGCTTGCGCAGCTCAACCACCCCTCGATCGCGCGGCTCTACGACGCGAGTGCGCTGGCGGACGGCACGCCCTACTTCGTCCTGGAGTACGTCGAGGGCGTGCCGATAACGGAGTATTGCGAGGCGCACCGCTGCTCGGCCGCCGAGCGGCTGCGGCTCTTCCGCGCGGTCTGCGAGGCCGTGCAGCACGCGCACCGGCAGGCGGTCATCCACCGCGACCTCAAGCCCTCGAACATCCTGGTGACCGACGGCCGCCGCACCGGAGAGGCAGCGGTCAAGCTGCTCGACTTCGGCATCGCCAAGCAGCTCGAGAGCCTGGACACGCCGGCGGACCAGACGCAGACGGTCTTCCGCTTGATGACGCCCGCGTACGCGGCGCCCGAGCAGCTGCGCGGCGAGCCGGTCGGCGTCTACACCGACGTCTATGCCCTGGGGGTCATCCTCTACGAGCTGCTGACCGGGCGCCACCCCTTCGAGCTGGCGGGGCTGACGCCGGGGCAGATCGAGGCGCGCATCCTGGGGGAGCAGCCCGAAAAGCCCTCGGCGAGGGAGCGGCCTGCCGTCGCCGGAGAGACGGGGGGTGTGAGCGCTTCGGCGCTCAGCGCGGCGGCGTGGGCGGACCTGGACGTGCTCTGCCTGAAGGCGATGCACCCGGACGCGCAGCGGCGCTACGCGACGGTGGAGGCGCTGCTGCGCGACCTCGACCACTACCGCCGGGGCGAGCCGCTCGAGGCGCGGCCGGACACGCTGCGCTACCGCACGGGCAAGTTCCTGCGCCGCAACCGGCAGCCGGTCGCCGCGGGCGCGTTGGCCGCCGCTGCGCTCGTCGGACTGGTCAGCTTCCATACGGTACGCCTGGCGGAGCAGCGCGACCGGGCGCAGACTGAGGCAGATAAGGCAGCGCAGGTCAGCGAGTACCTGATCGGGCTGTTCGAGGCGGGCGATCCATACGCCGCCGAGGCAGAGAACCTGGATGTGCGTTCGCTGCTCGAGCGTGGCGAGCGGCGTGCCGAGCAGTTGACCGCCCAGCCGGCGGTGAAGGCGGCCATGCTGAACGTATTGGGGTCGGTCCAGGCTCAACTCAGCGACTTCGACCGTGCCGAGCGGCTGCTCCAGCGCGCACTCGAGCTGCGCCGCCAGCACGGCACCCCCCTCGACATCGCGGAAAGCCTCTCCAACCTCGCCAACCTCTTCGTCGAAACGGGCAACGTCGAGGGCGCAGAAGCGGCGCTGCGCGAGGCGCTCGCGCTCCGGGAGCGACACCTCCCGCCCAACCACCCGGATCTCGCCAGCACGCTGGCCGGTCTGGGCTCCGTGCTCGGCCAGAAGGGGCAGTACGCAGACGCCGAGGCACTGCACCGGCTCGCTCTGCGCATTCGCAGGGCTGCCCACCGAGCGCCGCACGAGGATCTCGGCGCCAGCCTCAACAGTCTTGCAGTGATGCTGTTTCAGCAGGGCAACTATGCCGCCGCCGAGCACTCCTACCGCGAAGCGCTGGCGGTGAACCGTGTGGTGTTCGGAACCGAGCACGCGAGCGTCACCCGGGTCATGGCCAACCTCGGCAAGCTCTACGAGGAGCTGGGGAACTACCCGGCTGCCGACTCCCTGCTCACCGAGGCGCTCCGGATCCGGCGCGCCACGCTGGGAAACGATCACTTCGAGACTGCGATCGGCCTGGGCCAGCTAGGAGGCATGCTGCTCAACGCAGGCGAGTACGAGCGGGCCGAGCGCGCTCTGCGCGAGTCGCTGGCCATTCGCGAGCGGATTCTGGAGCCCAACCACCCGAGCATCGGCACTACCCTGAACGGATTGGCGCTCGCGCTCCAGCACCGCGGCGAATACGACGAGGCAGAATCCCTTTCCCGGCGCGTGGTGGAGATCTACCGCGTTAGCCTCGGGGAGCGGCATCGCTTCACGGGAGTCGCGCTCTGCAACCTCGGCCACCTGCTCTACCTGAAGGGCGCCTACGATGCCGCGTATGCCCACTTCGGTGAGGGCGTGTCCATCCTCGAGGAAGTGCACCCGGAGGACCACCAGGAGCTGGCGCACAACCGGAGCCGCCTCGGGGCGGTGCTGGTCGCGCAGGGGCGGTACGAGGAAGCCGAACCGCTGCTGCTCAACGCCTACCAGACGCTGCACGCGCAGCTGGACGTGGAACACCCGCGCACCCGGCAGGCCGCGCAGCGGCTCGTTGCGCTGTATGAAGCGTGGGGGAGGCCGGAGCAGGCCGAGAGCTACCGGCGTGTACTCACCGTGGCCGCGGAGGATAGCTCGAATCCGTAGAGGGGCGGTGGCGACGCTGGTGGGGGCCGAGCCACCGGGGAGCGAGGGCGGCGATCCCGGTCAGGCCGCGCGGGGAGTGATCCGCTCCGGTCGCAGCGCGGCGATCGGCACGATCTCCGCCGGGTTGCCAATCCGCTAGCCATGCACCCGCCTCTCCTGCCCGTAGCTCGATCGTGCGCCTCGGTGACGTCGTCGCTCCCCGCCCGAGCGCCATCGGGCCGGACAGTCTGACGACGCTCAGCTGTGAATTACGCCGCCGTTCTCTGTACGCTGCGAACCACGTCCGGAAACGCGTTGAACCATGCCGCAAAAGGCTCGGAAAGCGCGAGGCCGGAGTGTGACTCCGTGGAGCTGGCCTCGACCAGTCCCCGCGCGATGAGGCGTGAGCAGGCCTCATGGGTTGCCGCATAGCTCGCGCCGCTGATGCGCGCCAGCTCTGCCACGGTACGCGGAGCTTCCCGGAGCGCCTCCGCGATCTCGCTCTCCAGCCCGGCCCCGAGCAGCGCACGCAGCCTCAGTTCCGGACAATGCAGGAGGATCCAGCGGATCGGACGGACAGCGCCGAGCTTCAGCGAGATCTCGTCGTGCCACAACCCCCAGCGGACGAACAGCGGCAGGGCGTGCTCGCGGGCGAAGGCACCGAGCACGGGATGCGAGGCCGTGCGCTCGAACAATACCCGGGGTTCAGCCAGGGGTCGGCAGTGGCGCATGGCGGTCTCGAGCCGCTTCGCTCCAGCGATCTCGTTCGCCACCGAGAGCAAAGCTCCCGCGACGGCAGAGTCCATCCCGTCCTGATCCGCGAGCATGCGTCCCAGGCGCCGCATGTCCACGAGCTGGTGGTGCACGCCGAGCCAGGTGGCGGCGACGAAGAACAGGCGGTGGTCGGCCGGGGCCTGGCGCACCGAGCGGACGAGCAGGTCCTCGATATCGACAGGAAGAGGACCCGGCTCGACCGTGAACCCACCACCAAGGCGTGCCCACTCGGCGGACAGCTTCCGGCGGTCTGCTTCCGTCTGGATCGACATGATTCAGATATCCCTGCTCTTGCCCTCGCGCGGTATTGGATCCCCCCGCTCGGTGGTTGGTGCACTACGGAGGTCCTCCCCCTGATCGAGGTAGAGCTGCATCCTGAGCGCCTTGTCCGGCCCAATCCGTGCGATGCGGCCGAGCTGACTCCGGACGAACGCGATCTCCTCGTCCGTCGGCGCCATTCGCTCGAGATCTTCCAGGTCCTCCTCGCGGAGCGCGAAGAACTTCATCACCAGCAGATCCAACCTTCCGAGTCGCCGAACGCGCAGGTCGCCGAAAGTGCCGACCTCCTCCAGCCTCGCCTCGAAGTCGGCCGGGAGTACGTCAGACCACGCTTTCACCCCGTCATTGAGCCAACGAGTGGAGAGGTTCCGTTCCTCCGCAACGGCGGCGATCGAGTCGCTCAAGGTCGCCAGGCTCGGTTGCGAATGGACCACGTCCCCGTCGTCCGTACCCCGTTCGATGTAGCCGGCCAGGATGAGCGCCGCGCCGCCTGCAAGTAAGATTTCGGTACCCGGCGGTACGAGTTCACCGAGACGCCGAAGGGCTTGAAGAAGCTCATTGCGTTCCATGCACGAGTATATGGTTTTTCCGATATCTGCGTCAAGTCTTCGCGTACCGGTTCATGGAATGATATCCTGCGGACTCGGGCTGCGAATCGGCGGGGACGCAGCCGAGCGACCTTCCAACCACGGGAGCGTATCTGGCGAGCGTTCCGCGCCTGGTTCGGCTGGCCGGAAGCCCGGAAGGGCGCCGGACTCGAAACCATGGCCGAGCGCCTGCACTGGCGGGAGGGGAGAGGACGCCTGCAGCACGATGCTGTAGGATACGGCAAGCCAGTCCGCCGCTCACCCCTCCGGCGGAGCAGCGGTTCTGGCCGGGGAGCGAAGCACACCCCCGGGGGCCTGCACCGGACCCCCGGGGGCGTTCACTGGCGAGGCCGGCTGCGATACAGCGTCAGCGCAACAGCCGCAAGAAGGAAGGCGGCCGCGTGGAGGAGGATGTAGCCGACCGCCGTCGTGCTTGAGGCGACCACCGTCATCTCGACTGCGGGAACGACCTCCGGCGGAGAGAGAATGATTGGTCCCTCCGTCTCGACGTAGATCGCCCGCATCGCCTCCACGATCCAGTAGCCGGTTACGAAGATCTCGGAGAGGGTCACCGCGACCGCGGGCAAGGCGGGAACGATCACCTTCGAGAGGATGAACTGCGGAACGAGTGCGAGCGGCACCAGAGTCGTCGCCTGGTCCCGCGTATCCGTCGCCGCCGAGATGAGGAGCCCCAGTGCCGTACCGGCCACCCCCCCCGCGGCCAGGGCGCCGAGCTGGGCAAGGGGATGGCCGGGAATCTCCGCGGCCAGCAGCGCCGTGAGCCCGAAGACCACGCACACCTGGAGGAGGGTGAAGAGGGCGGAGACGGTGAACTTCGAGAGGACGAATCCCGCCGTCGAGAGGTTGACGTTCCGCTCCTGCCGGTAGATGGGAAGGTCTCCTACGATCTCCTTTGATGCACCGTTGCACCCGATCCACAGAGCAGACAGCCCGAGAAGCAGCATTAGCGACCCGCGGGACGTCTCGGCGAGGGCGGGGCCTCCCAGGTCGCTGAATGCGAAGCCTAGCAGGAGCCCGATGACTACGCTCTGGGCGGCGGCCATGAGCAGGCCGCGCCGGTCCGATAGGAGCAGCCGCACGTTGCGGGAGGTGAGGATGCCGAACTGCCGGACCGGTTCCAGCGGAGCCCGCGCGGCACGCGCCCTCCGTTCGCTCCCTTTGCCGTCCGTCGCCTCCCTCTTCCCCGCGGAGTTTCCGTCCCCAATCGCCTCGAGCTGAGCTGCGCGCAGAGGCGCTGCCTCGAATCGATCGCGGCAGGCCGGAGTACCGTGCTCCGCGAGCCGGTCGAAGATGGCGTTCAAGCTCGAGATGCCGAAGAACGCCTTCGCCTCCGCCGGAGAGCCGGCGAAGACCAGTACCCCGGCCTCTCCCATGACGATCAATCTGTGGCAGCACTCCTCGATGTTCGCCAGCGTATGCGTGACGCAGACGATCGTCATGCCATCCTCGGCCAGATGCTGGAGCAGGCGCATGATGTCGCGGTCCGTGCTCTCGTCGAGGCCGCTGGTGACCTCATCCAGGAAGAGGACGCTGGGACGGTTCAGCGTTTCGCTGGCGAGACTGGCTCGCTTCTTCTGCCCGCCGCTGAGAGTGGCGATGTGGGCATCCAGCCGGTGGTGCAGCTCCACGCTTCGCGCCACCTGGGCGATCAGCTCCGCTCTTGCCTCCGGGGCGAGATCGGTCGGGAGCCGGAGCCTTCCGGTGTAGTCCAGCGCCTGCCGCAGGGTGAGTGCCTCGTGCAGTACATTGTACTGCGGAACCATCGCCATGCTCTGCTTGAGAACCTCGAAATTCGCGTAGAGGGCGAGGTCGTTCACCAGGACCTGTCCGCTGGTTGCGGGCTCCCGGCCGGAGAGGGCGTTCATCAGCGTCGACTTGCCTGACCCGCTCGGCCCGATTATGCAGACGAACTCCCGCGGCTCGATGACGACGCTGGCATCGTTCAGGATGGTGAGCATTCCCGAGCCGTTCGCCGATCTCACGGTGCGGGTCAGGTTCCGGCCTACCAGCCTCACGTTTCCGGTGCGCTCCTCCCGCTCGAAGGTTGTCCCGGTGAAGGTGAGCTCGAAAGGGCCGATGTCCACCCGGTCGCCGGGACGGAGCGCGGTGGGCTGGGCGATGGGGCTGCCGTTGACGAAGGTGCCGTTGGTGCTTCCCAGGTCGCGGATCCGGACGACTCCGCCCTGCACCTCGACCGCTGCGTGGCAGCGGGAGACGTTGGGGTGGTCGAGCTGGATTAGATCTGCGCCCTGCAGCCGCCCGATGATGAGCCCGTCCCGGACGGGAATCTGCTCCGGCGGCCGGTCACCCGCGCTGCCGCGCTTCGGCGGTGCACCGTCGCCGGCGGCGCGATCGGGTGGTTCGCTCCCACCTGGATACGGACCTCCCCCCACCTGGGTGAAGACGATGCGCTGGTGCGCGAACCGGATCTCGTCTCCCGGCGCCAGCGGAGCAGGTCCCGCAAGCAGCTGATCGTTGAGGCGAGTGGGGGTGCGGGTGGAAAAGGGTTCGATCCGGAACCGACCCCCCACGAGGGTGATTCGGACCTGCTCCCTGGAGCAGTGGGGGTCCTCCGGGAACGGCACGTCGGCCTGGGAGCCCCGACCGAGTACCCACGGCCCGGATCCGGAGAGAGGGATCGGCGGGTCCCGGCCCTCGACCCTGAGCTCGGCCGGGAGGCGCAGCGTCTCAGTCACCGCACGCATGGGATGTGTTCATCCTGTTGACGTTTCACAGATCACGGGGCGTCTCTGAATTGTGCCGTGAGCGGAGAATCACACGATCATCACGGCGCTGGCCGTGTAGTTGTCCTGGGAAGCCCCGTTGGTCGCATCGATCCGTTCCTGCATGCGTGCGAGCCAATCCGCCGGGTCCGCAGCTCCGCGGAGCGCCGCCTCCATGGCCTTCTCCGGCACGTTCTCCCACCAGCCGTCCGAACAGAGGAGGAATGCGCCTCCGGACCCGAGGGAAACGGCGTCGGAAACGGCCACCCGGGGTGTTCCCTCCTGGCCCAGAACCTGTAGGAGACGGTTGCGATCCGGGTGGTCCCGGATCTCCTCCTCCCTGATCTCTCCCGCCCTGTGGAGCATCTCGGGAACGCTGTGATCCCGGGTGCGGGCCGAAACGCGTCCGCGACGGAAGTGGTAGAGACGGGAGTCTCCCACATGGGCCCACCGAGCCGTAGAACCGTTCAGCGCCAGGATGACGAGGGTGCTCTTCACCCCGTCCGCGTCCACATGCGTCTGCGCTGCAGCTCTCAGCGCGCGGTGCGCTTCCAGTACCATCTCCTCGAGTGCCTCTGGCTCGAGGGAGGGGCGCGCCTGGAGGAAGGAAAGACAGCGTTCCACCGCGAGGCGTGAGGCCACCTCCCCCCGCGCGTGTCCTCCCAGGCCATCCGCCAGCAGCCGGAGGGAGAATCCCCCCGCTTCCACCTCACCGGCGGCGTCCTCGTTCACGGCGTAGCTTCCGGGCCGGGACACCGTGGCGGAGCGGAGCCGGAGCGCCGCTCCTGCGGCTCGCGACCGCTTCCAGAGCTGGATCATGGCAGCGGACAGGCGCGTCAGGTGCCGCTCGCGGGGGTAAGCTGATCGTCCACGTCGGCTCTCCCCTCTCGGATGGTGCAGACCGACGACTGCGATAGGACCCTGACCACCTCGATCGTCCCGACCCGCTCGGTGACCTGGTCCAGGACATTCCCGTCACGGTCCTTGATCACATCCACCACCCGGTGAACGTGGAACCGGGTGCCCACGGTCATTCCTGCGTTCTCCCCCTGGTCGATATAGACCGAAGAGTTGTCGCCCAAACCCGTGATCACGGGTGCGCGCGACGCTGCGGCCGGAGCACCGCCGCCGAACCTGTCGCGCTGGCTGACCAGGTCTGCCACGATCTTCTCGATGGCGGGCCCGAGTGCCCGATCGGCAATTGTAGGGTCCCAGCGGGTACTGCTCGAATAAGTCGGCAGACCTCTGCCCGCAGCCGCCCGGGCCAGCACTTCGTTGCCCTGCGCCTGCGAAGCAGCGACGATCTCTCCTGTTCCGACACTCACGACGCGAACGTTCATCGCGCTCTCCGCGCGGCTTTCGCTGCCACGAACATTCGGAACGCCTGGGATTCTGACCCCGGCGGTGCTCAGGTTACGGGTCGTGATGTTGAAGTTCGTGAACTCACCAGTGATCAGGTACTCGGCCCCGAGCAGCCTGCCGATCTCGACCGCCTTGTCCGGCGTGACCGCTCCGGACTGTCCGAGATGCCATTCTTCATAAACGCTCTCGACCCTCTCGCGCTCGAGCACTGAGAGTCTATCCGAAAAGCTAGTCATGCTGCAACTCGATAGCGGAACGGCGGATAGGTGTTGCTCGGCTTGAGACGCTTGAGCATCCGGTGAATCGCGCTGATCTGCAGGTGCGCCTG